>NZ_DASZGI010000183.1:0-31344 GCF_035938995.1 Actinocrinis sp. | reverse complement strand
CACTCTACTGTGGCAGCAGCCCGGCGGCTATATGAGCCGCTGACAGGTCAAATCGCTAATCACCAATCACCAGTCGCGGTCAGGAGTAGATCCCGAACTCATACAGCGAGTAGCCGAACGTCGTCCCCCTCGCTGTTCCATAGAGACGCACGTAGCGGCCCGAACCCGACACATTGAAGTCGTCTACACCACCGACTCCCGTCGTCGTGGAGTAGATCGTGGTCCAGTTCGTTCCGTCCGGTGAAGTCTGGATCTGGTAGGCCTGGCCATATGCCGCCTCCCAGACCAGCTGGATGTGGCTGATGGTCGTGGTCTGACCCAGGTCCACCTGGATCCATTGCGGATCGCTCCAGTCGCTCGCCCAGCGCGTACTAAGGTTTCCGTCCGTCGCGTTGCTCGGCGGATACGGGGCGCCATTCCCCGTCGCCTGATACGACGACGCGGTCGTGGGCTTGCCGATCGCGACATTCGTGCCGTTGACCGGGGGCGGCACGACCTTGAACGAGGCCGTCTGGATGCCGACGTTACCCAGGCCGTCGTACACGTAGACGTTGACCTTCCACACGCCGATCTGATTTGGCGCGGTGATCGTCAGGTTCCCGCCCTGCGCCGTGAATGTCGCGCCCTGAAGCGCCGTCGCCGAATTGATGTACTTGCTGTTGAAGTTGACGCCGTACCTTAACGTCGCGCCGGTCGGGCTGTTCGCCGCGACATTGACCGTGAACTGTCCGCCCGCCGGGACTGCCGACGCGTTGCCGACCGTGAGCCCGGTTATGACAGGGGCCTGGTTCGTCGTCGCCGTTCCGCCGTAGATGTTGCTGACCGTGTAGTACGACAGCCGCCGCCAACCTCCGGTCACCACGTTGAACCAGATGCCACCGAAGTCATTCTCGACGCCATAGTTGAACAGCGTGGCTCCCAGCGCGACGCCCTTCGCACTCGTGCCGGTTATGCAGCCCCATGCCGTCGCGTAGCCGTTAGCCGACTGCTGGTCGGTGTCCTCCTGCGGCACACCGTTCGCATCATTTGGCACCTCCCACTCACCTGCCGGACCGGACTCGGTCACGATGTAAGGCTTCGTGTAACCGCCGCTGTTCCAGGCCGATTGGACGTTGCACACGGCGCCGTACGAGTTGACCGCATACAAATCCAGGTTGGGCGAGTTGGCCTTGTAGTACGGCCACGCGCCGACCCAAGCGTCAGTCGACGTCACGGGGTGGTTGGGGTCGGCGGCGTGAATCGCCTGGGCGACCTGGTCGACGAACTGCGCGTACGCATTCCGCTCCGCCTCGAGTTGAGCGCCGGAGTAAGTGTTCTGAAGACTGAGAATCACCTCGTTCCCGACGTCCCACATCAGCACCGCACCGTCGTTCTTGTACTGATTGACGAATCCGACGATCGTGTTGAGCTGGTTGTTCTTGTACGTCGTGTCGTTGACGTAGTCATCGCTCTGGCTTAACCAGAAGCCGTTGATCACCTTGATCCCGTTGGCGGTGGCGGCGTCGAGCAGCGGCTGCGTCGTCGAGTCCGTGCCCCACGTGCGCACCGTGTTCACACCCATCGCCGCCAAATCAGGCAGGTATGTGCTGGCAGCAGCGGTCGACGGGCCGTACGTCATGCCCTTGATCTCGTACGGAGCGCCGTTGACCGACAGCGACCAGTTGCCCTGCGAGCCGGTGACCTTGACGACACTCGGATTGTTCGCCGGCGGGTTGGGCGTGGTCAGCGGCGGGGGCGCGGTGCCGGTCGCCTGCTGGACCGTGACCGAGTCGATGCTCATGACACCGCCGGACGAGGTCTGCACATTCGGCGAGGTGCACCCGCAGTCCGCGTTCGGGAACGCGCCGCCGATCGCGAGGTCGAAGATGATGAAGAAGCCGTGGTCCACGGCGGCCTGCCAGGTGGAGACCCCGACCTGGCTCTCGCTGACCTGCCAGAACTGCTGGCCGTCCACATACCAGCGGATCTGCTCGTCCGACTTCGTCCGGTCGATGATCTCCGAGTACGTGTGATAGGCGGTCTGGCAGCCGGCGCAGTATGTCAGGCCGCTGGTCCGCCCGGTGGCTTCGTTGCACGCGCCGCCGGGGTCGGTGCCGCAGTGCAGCGTCCCGGATACCTGGCTACGGCCGTTGACGGCCTCCATGATGTCCGACTCGCCGACAGCCGGCCACGCGCCGCCGGTCCGGTCGCCCGCACCGAGGGTCCAGAAGGCCGGCCAATAGCCGAGGGCGTGGGTCGGGTTCGGTTGCTCGATCGACGCGGAGATCTGCAGCATCCCCCCGGCGGGCGCCGCGAAATCGCTGCGCTGAGACTCGATCCGGCCCGAGGTCCAGGACCCGTTCGTGTCGATGGCCTTGATGTCGAGGTGGTTGTTGCCGTCGAGGTAGACGTTGCCGGTCGAGTTCGACATGGTCTCGACTTCACCGGTGCCCCAGTTGGCCGGGCCGCCGGGCGCGCTGGTTCCCGTGTCCTCGATCCAGTTGGACGACGACGGAGCGGTGTTGGCCGCGCCGGCGAAGTTGTCGCTCCACACGGTCGACCAGTTCGGATTCCCTCCGCCGGAAGACCCCAAACCGGCCGCGAACACCTCGAATTCCCAGAGCGAGTAGCCCCATTGCGTCGCCCGCGCCGTCCCGTACATGCGGACGTAGCGGCCTGATCCACTCACATTCAGCGTTTGCGTGCCGCCGGTACCCGCGGTCGTCGAATAGATGGACGTCCAATTCGTCGCGTCGTTGGAGACCTGGATTTGGAATGCGCTCGCATACGCTGTTTCCCAGTCCAGCACGACCTGGCAGATGTTCTGCGTGCTCCCGAGATCGACCTGGAGCCACTGCGGGTCACTGAACTGACTCGACCACCGCGTGCCGGTGTTGCCGTCCACGGCCGCCGACGCGGGCGTACCACCGTTCTCGATCGACGACGCGGTCGCGGGCTGGTTCAAGGCGACGTTCGTCGTACCGCAGGACGGCGGCGACGATGACCCCGCTGTCCCGTAGACCTGGAACTCCCACAACGAGTAGCCATATCCAGTCGCCCGCGCCGTGCCGTACATGCGGACGTAGCGGCCTGATCCACTCACGCTCAGCGTTTGCGTGCCGCCGGCACCCGCGGTCGTCGAATAGATCGACGTCCAATTCGTCGCGTCAGTCGACGTCTGGATCTGGAACGCCGTCGCGTACGCGTTCTCCCAAATCAGCACGACCTGGCTGATGGTCGCGCTGCTGCCGAGATCGACTTGCAGCCATTGCGGATCGCTGCCCCAGGCGCTCGACCAGCGCGTGTTCGGGTTGCCGTCCACCGCGTTCGAAGCGGGATATGCGCTGCTCTCAAGTGACGAAGCAGTCGCAGGCTGACCCTGCGAAAGCAGCGTCGACGCAGCATGCGCAGGCGTGCTCTGGGCGACCAGGGCGTACCCGGCGAGCGCAAGCGCGGTCAGGAACGTCATCAGTGCCTGAACCGGACGACCCACCGCGTGCCGCGTCGGTCTCCGCCGGGGAGGTCGTGGGAGGCTCCGCCGCGACGCTGCAGCGGAGGTGAGGGCTACCATGCCGACTCCTGTCGGTGATGAGGGTTGATCAGGGCGTAAGGGTGGGAGGGGGGGTTTCTGGGAGAGCGCTCTCTGGGGTGTGCTACAAAGGCAGCATGAGCAGCAACGACCCCACCGCCTCGCCGACGCTCGAGCACGTCGCCAAGGTGGCCGGGGTGTCGCGCGCCACCGTCTCCAGAGTGATCAACGGGATCCGCAACGTGGACCCGAAAATCCAGGAGGTCGTGCGGGCGGCGATCGCCCAGACCGGCTACGTGCCCAACCAGGCGGCCCGCTCACTGGTCACCCGCCGCACAAACTCGGTGGCCCTGGTGGTGTCGGAGGCCGAGCACCGCACCTTCGACGACCCCTTCCTGGGCCGCATCTTCACCGACCCCTTCTTCGGCCGGGTGGTCAGCGGCATCCTCGGCGTGCTGCGCCCGCGCGGCGTCACCATGGCGCTGATGCTGGCCGAGACCGAGGAGGCTCGCACGCAGCTGATCGGCTACCTGAAGCAGGGCCACGTGGACGGCGTCATCCTGATATCGACGCACGCCGAGGACCCCCTCCCGCGCCTGCTGACGGAGGCGGGCCTGCCGGCCGTCCTCTCCGAGCGCCCGTTCACCCCGCTCCCGATCAGCTATGTGGACGCGGCCCAGGCGGCCGGTGCCAAGCTGGCCGCCGACCACCTCGTCGCGCGCGGCTGCCGCCACGTCGCCACCATCTCCGGCCCGCTGGACATGCCCGCCAGCCGCGACCGGCTCGAGGGCTTCCGCGAGGCGATGGCGCGCCACGGGCACGCCTACGTGCCCTCCGTCGAGGGGAACTTCACTCAGGAGACCGGCGAGCGGGCGATGCGCCAACTGCTGGGCGGACACCCGGATCTGGACGGGGTGTTCGTCGCCAACGACCTGATGGCCCTCGGCGCGGTGCTCGCCCTGCACGACAACGGCCGGCGGGTACCCGAGGACGTGGCCGTGGTCGGGTTCGACGACAGCAACGCGGCGCTCGCGTGCCGACCACCGCTCACCACGATCCGCCAGCCGCTGGAGGACATGGCCGCCCGGATGGCGTCGCTGCTGCTGGAGCACATCGATGATCCGGGCAGCCCGCCGCGGTCGGTGATCTTCGAGCCGACACTCGTGGTGCGCCGCTCGGCCTAAAGCATCTAAGACACCTGAAATACCTGAAGCCTCAAAAGCACCTAAAGCCGCGCGCGCACCGCAGACGGAAAGCGGGACTCTCCTCACCGAGGCCTCCAAGCCCGGAACGGCATCGTGATGGGGGCGACGTCCCGCCGTGAACGCCATGGGATGGAGCGGCGCGCGGTCGATGCCGTGCGCCGTGAAGCCGGATCCGCAACGCCGCCTGCGCTACGGGGCCGGGTGCCTGCTAAGTAAGCGGAGAGCGCTCTCCGATTGGAGATGTTTACGCGGATGCTCCGGGGCTGTCAACGGTCCGAGCTTGGGCAGTCCTGGACGTGACCGCCGACAAACCCGACCTCGGCGCGCTGACCAGCGCAGTCATGAAAAGTCAAAAACTCACCATGAGAGCGCGACGCAACATTCGTAACCGGTTCCGCAACCGGTTACGCTACGCAGCCGACATCTGTAGCCAACACCGGACCGGCATCGGCCGCTAGCGCGGTCGGGCTAGTGCACTGCCGGACAGCCGCTGTCCCCGTTCTCCGCGCGACCGCCGACGCCGCTGTACCGCGCCGCATGCCCTCGCGCTAGTTCGAACGCCTCTTCCCGGCTCAGCGCTTTGCCCTCGGACACGGCGCGCTCGTAGTCGTCCTCCCCCACGGCGGCCCGCACGGCGCTCGCCGTCCTCCGCGTGTCACGACTGCGCGTGTCCGGCAGCGGCGCCGGACGGACGGTGCCTGCGGCCCCGAGCAGGCGCGCCGCCACAGCCGGCTCACCGAGACCCAGCGCCACCGCCGCGAGCCCTTCAACGCACCGGGCCACCTCAGGTCCATCGAAGAAGAACTTGGTCGCCGCGATCAGGGCCTGTAGGTAGTAGTCGGCCGCCGCCCGGAAGTCGCCCATGGCGGCCTTCAAGAGCGCTGTCTCAATGTGGAAATACGCACGGAACGGATTGTCCCGACCCCGCTGCTGGAACCGCCGGGCTTCCGCCAGATGCCACGCCGCCGCCTCCAGCTCGCCCCGCACCCGATACAGCCCGGCCCGCGTCAGGGCCACGAAGGCGCTGGACTCGTCGCCGTGGCGGGAGTCCCGCTGCAGGCTCTCGGCCTCGGCGAGCTTGCGGTCGGCCGCCTCGTGCTCGCCGAGGTACTCGTGCTCCCACACCGACATCACCGCGATGATCATCATGTCGCCGATCGCGCCGATCTCGCGGGCGTTCTCACCGGCCTCGGCGTAGACGGCGAGCGCGGCGCGGTGCTCACCACGCAGGCTCTCCACATAGCCGAGCGCCTGACCGCTCTCGGCCATCCCCCATCGGTCGCCGCACGCCCGGAAACGTTCGAACGCCGCCCGCGCGTGGCGCTCACCGGCGTCCGCGTCCTCATCGGCGAGCACTCGCGCACGCAGCATGCCGATCAGCCCGCTGCCCCACGCGTCGCCCGCCTCGACACAACGGCGATCCTCCTCGTCGAGCGCGTCACCGAACCGCTCAGGCTCGAAGAACGCGAACATGACGTCACTGAGGATCGCCAGCGTCGTGTGCCGCCCGCCGATCCGCCGGAACTCCTCCCGCGCGCGTTGCAGCCGCGCCTTGCCCTCGTACGGCAGTGTGCCGCCTTCGAAGGTGCCGACCGCGTCGAGCGCGAGGACGAGGGCGAAGACCATGCGGCGCCGGGTGCCCACACGGTCGGCCAGTTCGACCGCCGCCCGTGTCTCCTCCCGGCCGTCATTCCGTCCCCGCAGCATCCAGTACCAGGCGAGACCGGCACACAGGCGCAGCATCGTGTCCGCGTCCTCACAGTGCTGGACCCACGCCAACGCCGCACGAAAGTTGTCCTCAGCCTCGTCGAGCCTCTTGAGCCAACGCACCTGCTCCGGGCCGCGCAGGTACCGGTCCGCGCGCTCGGCCAGCCGGGCGTACCAGCGGGCGTGCCGGTCCCGCACCGAGCGTTCGCGCCCGGACTCGACCAGCCGTTCGCGGGCGTACTCGCGGATGGTCTCCAACAGCCGGTACCGCATCTCGCCGCCGCGGGGCGCGGCAACCACGAGCGACTTGACCACGAGCCGATCAAGAACGTCGAGGACATCGAGAAAGGGGCCATCCGACACCACGCCGCCGAGTCCTGCGCCTCTGCCGCCAACCACCTGCTCGACGTCCTCAAGCGTCGCATGACCGGCGAAGACCGAGCAGACCGCAAGGATCTCCCGCTCCCTCAGGTCCAGCAGATCCCAGCTCCAGTCGACCACCGCGCGCAGCGTCTGCTGACGCGGCAGAGCGGTGCGGGCACCTCGGGTGAGCAGGCGGAACCGGTCGTCGAGACGGTCGGCGACCTGACGCGCGGTCAGCACGCTGAACCGTGCCGCGGCCAGTTCCAACGCGAGCGGACTGCCGTCAAGCCTGCGGCAGATCTCGGCCAGCGCGGCGTCGTCCGCACCGTCCGCGGACAAGTCTGGACGCACGGCGCGGCCACGCTCGAGCAGCAGTTCCATCGCCGCGTACTCGCCGAGTCGGTCGTGCTCGGCATCGGGGGGCGGAACCGGCAGCGGATCCACCGGCAGCCGGACCTCGCCCGGTACAGCCAGCGGCTCCCGGCTGGTGGTCAGGATCGTGACCTCGGGACAGTGGTCAAGGATCAGCGCGGCCAAGTCGGCAGCCGCGTCCACCACGTGCTCGCAGTTGTCCAGAACCAGCAGCAACTTGCGGTCGCGCAGCACGGCGGCGACCCGGGTGCGGTTATCGCGGTTCAGGTCCGCGGCCCGGCGGCTGTGGTCGCTGACCACGACGTCACGTCCGCCGACGGCAGTGAGAACCTCGGCGGCCACGGACTCGGCACCGACCGGGGCGAGCTCCGCGACCACGGCGCCGTCCCGGGCGTACGCGACGGCCTTGGCCAGCGACGTCTTCCCTGCGCCGCCCGCGCCGACGAGGGTCAGCAGCCGCGTAGTGGCAAGCCGCGCGGTGATCTCGGCGAGCAGGCGATCCCGGCCGATGAGGCGCACTGCGAGGCGAGGCTGCTGGACCAGCCGTGCAGTCTCCACAGCAACAGCCGGCCCAGCCGATTCAGTCAGCTCAGCCAAATCGGCCAACTTGAGGCATTCGGCCTCGACCCGGCGCGCCTCGTCGGCCAGGTCGGGCACGTCGGCAAACTCGGCCAGCGGCTCGGGGCCGGCCAGCGCGAGCGCCTCGCGAGCGGCCTCCGGGGTGCGTTCGCGGGCGAGCCGGTCGAAGCGCACGACGTCGACGCGGGCTGGGTCCACCGCGAGCAGGTAGCCGGTCGGGCGGGAGGCGACCGCCTCCGCACCGACCACCCGGCGCAGCCGGGAGATCAGGGCCTGAAGTGCGTTGGCGCTCGGTGGCTCGCCGTTCCAGAGCTGGTCGGCGAGGTATTCGGCACGCCGGGGAGTGCCCGGGCTCAGCGTGAGCAGGGCGAGCAACGAACGCAGCCGCCGACCCGCCACCTCGATCGGGACACCGTCGCGCCAGACCTCGACGCCGCGCAGCACACTAACGCGCAGGTCCGATGTACGCGCGTCGTCCACTCAGCCATTCTGGCCGACCGACCCCCAGCGTGGCGCGCAGTTTCCGGCCGCTCTAAGCGAACGCCGCGGCGTCACTGCGCAGCCGTGTCACTGCACAACGATCATGACGACCGGTCGTCTTAGTCCCCAGAACGAACGCCGCCGCCCCGCCGCACGCCCGCCTCACCGCACGACCAATATGACGACCGGTCGTCTTAAACTTCAGATGGCCGCAGGCACGGCGGCGCAGAGCCGACGGGCGGGGCCGCTCCGGAACGGCCTCAGCGCGCGCCGTTAGTGGCAGGGTTGCCTGAGGGAGACCTCTCCGACTTATCCGAGACCTGGTCGACCTCGTCGTCCGACTTCGACTTCCCGCCCTCGCCTGCCTCCTCCGCGGCCGCGGCTTCAGCCGCCTCCTCCGCGGCGCGGTGGCCGACGTCCAGCTTGCGCAGATGCTTGGCCATCGACCGGGCCAGGAACCAGGTGATCAGGCCGATGATCACCACGATGATGAAGCCGAGCAGACCGGGCGAGACCTGGTTCGGGTCGAGCGAGGCGGCCAGCGGGTGAATGGTGCTCACCAGATCCGGGGTCATCGAGTGCGGCTTTCCGTCGGGGGGCTTGCGGCCAGGTGCGCCGCGTCGAGCCCGGCCGTGTACGCCGTGCAACGGGCGTAGTCGGGCAGGAGGCCGGCGCCGCGCGCCTCGGCCAGGGAGGGGGCGGCGGCGTCCCGGTCGGACAGCACCGGGGCGTCGGTCGGCCACTCGATCCCAAGGGTGGGGTCGAGCGGGTTGATCGCCCGCTCGCCGACCGGGTTGTAGGTCTGTGAGCAGACGTAGGACAGTGTCGCATCCTCGGTCAGCGCGACGAACCCGTGCCCCAGCCCTTCGGCCACGTAGAGCGCGTGGCGGTCCTCGTCGTCCAGCGGGACGAACTCCCATCGCCCGAACGTCGGCGACCCGACCCGGACGTCCACGATCACGTCCAGCACCGCGCCACGCACACACGTCACGTATTTCGCCTGGCCAGGCGGCACATCCGCGTAGTGGATCCCGCGCACCACGTCCTTCGCGGACACCGACAGGTTGGCCTGGGCGAACCGGAGCGGGTGGCCGACGACCTCAGCGAGGCGGTCGAAGCGGTACCACTCCAGGAACTGGCCGCGCGCATCGCCGTGCACCTGCGGGGCGATCACCCAGGCGCCGCCGATCGAAAGCGGAGTCATCTTCACCGGCGGTCACACGCCCTCTTCGTCCAGCAGGCCGAGCAGATACGTCCCGTATCCGCTCTTGACCAGCGGTTCGGCCAGCTCGCGCAGCCGGTCCGGGGCGAGGAACCCGGCGCGCCAGGCGGCCTCCTCGACGCAGCCTATCTTGAGCCCCTGCCGCTCCTCGATGACTCGTACATACTCCGCGGCCTGCACCATCGACGCGAAGGTGCCGGTGTCCAGCCAGACGGTACCGCGGTCGAGCTTCTCCACCGCCAGCTCTCCCGCCTCCAGGTACGCGGCGTTGACCGCGGTGATCTCCAGCTCACCGCGGGCGCTGGGCTTAAGCGACTTCGCGATCTCGACGACGCGGTTGTCGTAGAAGTACAGGCCGGGGACGGCGTAACGGGACTTGGGCGTGGCGGGCTTCTCCTCGATCGAGACCGCCCGGCCCGAATCGTCGAACTCGATCACGCCATAGGCGCCCGGATCCGCGACCGGGTAAGCGAAGACCAGGCCGCCCTTGACGCCGGTGTGCTCGCGCAACTGCCGCCCGAGGCCGACGCCGTGGAAGATGTTGTCGCCGAGGATCATCGCCACCGAACCGTCGCCGATGAACTCCTCACCCAGCAGGAACGCCTGGGCCAGGCCGTCCGGGCTGGGCTGCGTGGTGTAGTCGAGCCGGAGCCCGAACTGCGAGCCGTCCCCCAGCAGCCGCTGGAACGCCGGCTGGTCCTCCGGCGTGGTGATGATCAGGATCTCCCGGATTCCCGCCATCACGAGTGTGGACAGCGGATAGTAAATCATCGGTTTGTCGAACACCGGCATCAGTTGCTTCGAGATGGCTTTGGTGATCGGCCAGAGCCGAGAGCCGGTCCCACCCGCCAGCAGAATTCCCCTCACCGGGACAGGCTATCCGGGCTTCCCCGCCCCGACACCGGCTTCCCCATTCCGGCACCACGGCGCACGGGCGCACATTAGACTCTCGAGGTGTGAAGATCCTGGTCACCGGGGGCGCCGGATTCATTGGTTCCGAGTACGTCCGATCTCTTCTGGCGGGAACACTGCCGGGCGGACCCGGCCACACGGTGACCGTCTACGACTGTCTTTCGTATTCGGGAAACCTCGCCAACCTGGAACCAGTCGCCCGCCATCGCGGATATTCATTCGTGCGCGGCGACATCAACGACGCGGACCTGCTCCACGAGGTGCTGCCCGGCCACGACGCGGTCGTCCACTTCGCGGCCGAGTCGCACGTCGACCGCTCGATCGACGGCGCGCGGCCGTTCGTCCTGGCCAACGTCCTAGGCACGCAGACGCTGCTCGACGCCACGCGGCGGGCCGGCGTCGGACGCTTCCTGCATGTGTCGACGGATGAGGTCTACGGCTCGATCGAATCCGGCTCGTGGGACGAGCGGTGGCCGTTGACGCCGAACTCGCCGTACTCGGCGTCGAAGGCCGGCTCGGACCTGCTCGTCCTGGCCTACCACCGCACGCACGGACTCGACGCGGTGATCACCCGCTGCTCGAACAACTACGGGCACTACCAGTTCCCCGAGAAGGTGATCCCGCTGTTCGTGACGCGACTGCTCGACGGCGGCCGGGTCCCGCTCTACGGGGACGGCGGGAATGTGCGCGACTGGCTGCACGTCTCGGACCACTGCGCGGGCATCCACCTGGCGCTCACCGGCGGCCGGGCCGGAGAGGTCTACAACATCGGCGGCGGCGCCGAGATGACGAACAAGGAGCTGACCGGGCGGCTGCTGGAAGCCTGCGGCGCTGACTGGAGCAGCGTGGACAACGTGCCCGACCGCAAGGGGCACGACCGGCGCTACTCACTCGACATCGCGAAGATCTCCACCGAACTCGGATACGCGCCCAAGGTCTCCTTCGACGAAGGGCTGGCGGAGACGGTCGCCTGGTATCAGGACAACCGCGCCTGGTGGGAACCGCTGGCCAAGAAGTCGGCCCTCTAGGTGGCCCGCTGGCTCGTCACCGGCGCGGCGGGAATGCTGGGCCGGGAGGCCGACCAGATCCTGCGCGCGGCCGGACACGAGGTCGAGGCCTGCGACCGGAACCGGTTGGACGTGACCGACGCGCGCGCGGTGCATGACGCTGTGCGCGGCTGCGACATCGTGGTCAATGCCGCGGCGTGGACCGACGTCGACGGCGCGGAGAAAAACGAGGCCGACGCGACCGCGCTGAACGGCACCGCAGTCGAGAACCTCGCCACTGCCTGCGCCGAGTCACACGCGCTGCTTCTCCACATCTCCACCGACTACGTCTTCCCCGGCACGGCGCGCGCGCCGATCCCCGAAGATGCGCCGCCGGAGCCGATCAACGCGTACGGCCGCAGCAAACTCGCCGGCGAAAGCGCGGTCACCCGCATGCTGCCGCGCGGCGGCTACATCGTGCGCACCGCCTGGCTCTACGGCGAGCACGGCCGGAACTTCGTCACGACCATCCTGCGCGCCGCCGAGCAGCGGGATTTCCTCGACGTCGTGGACGACCAGCGGGGCCAGCCAACCTCGGCGGGTGCGCTCGCGGCGGCCCTGCTCGCCCTCGGCCTATCGGCGATGGCCGAGGGCGCACCCCCTGGCGTCTACCACGCGACCTGCCGCGGCGAGACCACCTGGTACGGCCTGGCCCGCGCGGCGTTCGAGCTGACCGGGCTGGACCCCGACCGGGTGCGGCCGACGACCACGGACAAGTTCCCCCGCCCCGCCCCACGCCCCGCGTACAGCGTTCTCAGGCACGACCGGTGGGAGGCCGCCGGGCTGCCCCCGCTTCCCGCGTGGCAGGACAGCCTTGCCGCGTTCCTCAGTGCCGGCTAGGCGTTCGCGGCTGGGGCCTCGTGCATCGCGGCCAGCGACTTGTTGATGCCCTTACGCAGCCAGCGACTGCCCGGCTTCTCGACGAGACGGTGGACCAGCCAGGAGAACACCAGCATCGCCGCGTAGAGGCCGAGGACGAGCGGCCAGGGCGCGATCTTGTCGTGCAGGTACTTGATCGCCGTGAACCCGATGTCCTGGTGCAGCAGGTAAAGCGGGTACGTCAGCGCCCCGGCGGTGATGAGGAAGCGCCACCGGATCCAGTCCAGCTTGTGCGTCGCGACCAGCGACATGATCACGTAGAAGGTGATCAGGATCGCGGTGCCGTGCCACATCGGGTCGTGCCAGTTCCAGGCCTTGGCGCCGGTCACCGCGTCGTTGTACAGGCCGTGCTGGCCGAGCAGGAAGGAGAAGACGACCAGCCCCCACAGCAGCATCGTGGGGCCGAACTTGTACATGAGGAAGAACGCCACACCCGAGATGAAGAACGGCGAGTAGTGCGGCTGGACCGCGGCGTTCAGCAGCGAGTCGCCGCTCGCCGCCGCGATCAGCGACGCCACCGTCCACGCGCAGCAGAACAGCACGACGCGGCGGTAGGTCAGCCCCATGGCGACCACGATGCCGAACAGCAGGTAGAAGAGCAGTTCCTGCCAGAGCGTCCAGTAGACGGCGTCCAAATTGCCGACCCCGTACGCGGTCTGGGCCATGGTCAGGTTCGTCATCAGGTCGCTGGCGAACCCGGAGCGCGGCTTGGCGCCGAGGGACGGCAGGAAGACCAGCACCCCGGCGCTGACCAGGACACCGAACCAGTAGGCCGGGAACAGCCGGGCCACCCGCGACAGGCCGAACTGCCCGAGCGACCTGCCCCACGCGCTCATGCAGATGACGAAGCCGCTGATCAGGAAGAACAGCTCGACGCCCATCCAGCCCCAGGCGGCGAAGCTGTGCGTGAGACCCGGGAACTGCTGCTCGCCGAGCTTCCCCCAGGGCTTGACCGTCGGACCGTAGGGCACGTAGATGATGCCCGTTCCCAGCCAGTGCCCGGCCACCACCATCGTCGCGGCCACGAGACGCAGCCCGTCGAGGACGAGCAGGCGCGGAGCGTGCTTCTTCGGGCTGCTCGGCGGCGTCGAGGCCTGCGGCGCTTCGCGGGCGATCTGTCCTGGGACGGCTACAGCGGCCATGCGGCGGTTCCATCTCCTGCCCGAGGAAATCCGTCCGCTACAGAGCACGCCTGGCGGACGTCATCAGCAAGGGCGGCTGATAATCTCGTGAGCCGCCGAGCATCGGACCTTACCAGCCGGAGCCCCGGCGGCGTGACCGCACTAGGGTGCGTACAGCCAGTTATTACGATTCCGCAACATGGCCGGAGGCCCGCCGCGGCTGCCGCAACCAGCGCGCGATACGTACGCGTCTGGCTGTAGTCACGGCTCGACGGCTTGGCCGTCCTCGAGATATCGGGTCTCCCACACGTTCAGATGGGCACTGATGGAAACAACCGAACTCCCGGCGCAGCGACAGGCTCCGGCGCCCGAGCCGCAGAACGGGACGACGCCGCCGGGTGATCGCCGCCAGTGGCTGCGCCGCTTCGGCCCGCCCGCGCTGGAGGTGGGCGTCTCGCTCGCCGCGGCGGCCTGGATGCTGCTGTCCACGGTCACGATCCACCACTTCGCGCCGCTCAACCGGATCAGCCAGGTCAGCGGGCTGGCCGCGCTTCAGGTCCGGTTCTATGCGGTCGCGCTGATCGCCGTGACGGCGCTGCTGCTGGTGCGGCTGCCGCGGTTCGCCCACCTGTCCGACCGGGTCCGGCCGCTCGCCTTCGCGACGCTGCCCGGCCTGCTGTCGGGCTTCGTCGGCGCGGGGGTCCTGCTCGCCCTGCGCGGCGTGCCGCTGCCGCTCAACGGGGTCAGCGGCGACGCGGGCGACATGGAGCGCTGGGTCCTGATGCTCAAGAACGGCCAGTCGACCCACGCGGGCTACCCGCCGCTCTATCCCCGCCTCGTCTGGTTCGTCACCTTCCTGACGCACGGCAACGTCTTCACGGCGTACAAGTACTCCGAGATCGTGACCACCGCGCTGCTCGGGCCGGCCGCCTACCTCGCCTGGCGGCTGGTGACCCGGCCCGCCTGGGCGATGGCGATCGCGCTGGTGGCCACGGCGGTGCTGGTCGAGCCGTACAAGAGCTACGAGCCGCTGGTGCTGGCCATCTTCGTGCCGCTGGTCATCCGGGTGCTGCGCTACCTGCCGACGACCGCCGACCGGTCGTATCGCACGGTGCTCGTGGCAGGACTGCTGTGGGGCCTGGTCTTCGGCGAGATCTTCATCCTGTTCTCCGGCTGGTACTACTGGGCCGCGATCGGCATCGCGGTGTGCGGCGCGCTCAAGTTCCCGTGGCGCGCGTGGCGCAAGGGTGCCGCGTTCGTCGGCGCGACCGCGGTCGGCTTCCTGATCCCGGCCTACGACCTGCTGATGGGTCTGCTGCACGATCCACCGGACCCGTACTTCTTCTTCGGCACCTCGCAGGACCCGGCGTATATCTCCATCTGGATCACCGACATGCCCGGCCAGAAGCTCGTCAACGGAGTCTGGCCGCCGCCCGGCGAGCTCGGCGGCGTCGGGGTCTTCACCGCGATCATCATCATCGGGCTCGGTGTCGCGCTCGCGCTGGGGCTCAAGCGCACCCCGGTGATGGTCGCCGCGTCCTTCATCGGCGGTGCGTGGCTGATCCGGTTCCACCTCGCCTCAGAGATGTACCGGGACCATCTCGTGCGGTACTGGCCGCGGGCCAGCCAGATGATCCTCTACTGCCTGCTCATCCTGACCGTGTACGCGATCAAACTGACCGCCGAGCGCGCCAGGCCGATGCTCGCCGCGCTCCGCGAGCGGGCGGCTGATAGCGGGGTCAGCGGTTCGGGAGCGGCGGCCGTCGCGCCGGCGGCCGCGTGGGCGGTCGGCCTGTTCGCCGCGGCGATCCTGTTCACCGGCATGGCCGGGTCGGCGTCCGCGGACAAGTTCATGCCGAAGAACGACGGCTCGCCGGGCCAATTGGCCTGGAACGCCCACTTCTCCCACGCGAACGACCTCGTCACCGACATCCACACCGGGCCCTGACACCGCCCGGGGAGACGAAGGGCCCTGCCGGTTCTCCCGGCAGGGCCCTCTCTCATCTCTCGCCGAGCGGCTAGTCCTGCGCCATGCCCGCATTCAGCTCGGCGCCCTGCTCGAAGTACGGCACGAGGCGGTTGTCCACGAGGGTGAGCGCAGACGCGATGGCCATATGCATGTCAAGGTATTTGTAGGTGCCGAGCCGGCCGCCGAACAACACCCCGGCCTCGTCGCGGGCGCGCTCCCGGTAGGCGGCGAGCTTCTCGCGGTCGGCGGGCGTGTTGATCGGGTAGTACGGCTCGTCCCCGCGCTGCGCGAAGCGGGAGTATTCGCGCACGACGACCGTGCGGTCCTTCACGTAGTCGCGTTCCGGGTGGAAGTGCCGGAACTCGTGGATGCGGGTGTAGGGGACGTCCTCGTCGGCGTAGTTCATCACGGAGGTGCCCTGGAAGTCGCCGACCTCCAGAACCTCCTGCTCGAAGTCGAGCGTGCGCCAGCCGAGCTCACCCTCGGCGTAGTCGAAGTACCGGTCGATCGGACCGGTGTAGACGATCGGGACGCCGCGCGGCAGCGTCTCGCGCACGTCGAAGAAGTCGGTGTTCAGCCGCACGTCGATCAGCTCGTGCTCGGCCATCCGCTCAAGCCAGGCGGTGTATCCGTCGACCGGCAGGCCTTCGAAGGTGTCGTTGAAGTAGCGGTTGTCGAAGGTGTAGCGCACCGGCAGCCGGGTGATCACGTCCGCCGGCAGGTCGCGCGGGTCGGTCTGCCACTGCTTCTTGGTGTAGCCGCGGATGAAGGCCTCGTAGAGCGACCGCCCGATCAGCGAGATCGCCTTCTCCTCGAGGTTGGCCGCCTGGTCCGCGTCGATCTCCTTGGCCTCGGCGGCTATCAGCTCGCGCGCCTCGTCCGGGGTGAGGTACCGCCCGAAGTAGCTGCAGATGGTGCCGAGGTTCACCGGCAGCGGGTACACCCGGCCCTGGAACACGCTCCAGACGGTGTGCCGGTACGAGGTGAACTCGGTGAACTGGCGCACGTAGTCCCAGACCCGCCGGTTCGAGGTGTGGAACAGGTGGGCGCCGTATCTGTGCACTTCGATGCCGGTGGTCGGCTCGGGCTCTGAGTAGGCGTTGCCCCCGATGTGCGGGCGCCGGTCGAGCACCAGCACGCGCTTGCCGAGCCGGCTCGCGACCTGCTCGGCGACGGTGAGGCCGTAGAAGCCGGAGCCCACGACGATGAGGTCGTACTCGGTGGTGGTCATGTGCAGTTCTGGCCGTTCTTGGTGAGGGCGCGGTCAGCGGTCAGTGGTCAGCGGGCGACGAGGGGCGGGCCGGGCCGAAGGCGTGGCGCGACAGGTTGCGCACGCCGCTCATCTGGCGCTTGCGCAGCGCGGCCGGCAGGTAGGTCGCGGCGTTGAGCCGCGAGGACAGGTGCAGTTCGGCGGCGCGCGCGGCGCGGTTCCAGCCCAGCCCGCGCACCTGCGCGGCGGCGCCCAGGAAGTAGTCGCGCTCCTCGATGAAGCGGGTGCCTTCCAGCGCCCGCCACGACGAGTCGCTCGCCGAGTGACGCCGGTAGGAGAAGCACAGCTGCGAGTCGACGACGAGGCTTTCGCCCCGGCAGATCAGGTCGATCACCAGCGCCAGGTCCTGCACGACGTTGAGTCCGTCGCGGAAGCCGACCTCGACCATCGCGTCGCGGCGGAAGCAGAGCGACGGGAAGTACAGCCAGTTGCTGCGCAGCAGGCTGGCCGCGATCGGCTCGCCGGTGAACTCCTGGCGGCCGGTGACCTTCGGCATGTAGAGGCGCTGCTTGGCGGTGTCGACGAGCGTCTTGACCACGGTGCCGTGCTCGTCGATGACCTGGACGCCGGGCTGGATCACCGCCGCGCGGGGGAACTGCCGGTGCACGTCGAGGACGGTCTCGACGTAGTTGGGCAGCATGATGTCGTCCGCGCCCATGACCACGACCAGTTCGCGGTCGGCGAGGCCGACGCACTTGCGGTAGTTGCCGTTGGCGCCCAGGTTCTTCTCGTTGCGCTCGTAGCGCACCCGGGAATCGCCGAGGCCCGCGAAGTAGCCGGGGATCGAGTCGTCCGGATATCCGTCGTCGACGACGGTGAGCCGCCACTCCGGGCTGCTCTGGGCCAGGATGCTCTCCACGGTGAGCCGCATGAGCGCGGGGTCGCCGTAGAACGGCAGCATGATGTCCAGAGTCGTCACGTGGAACTTCCGATCGCTGAGGCCGAGGTCGAGGCGCTGTTCATCGAGGCGGTGTTCATCGAAGCCGGGCCGGCCGGGGTGTCGCCGCCGTCGCGGCTTTCGGGCACGGTCGCCAGGCGGGTGTCGATCGGCGGCTCGGCCGCGCCCTGGATGGCGATGGTGCGGGCGAGGTCGGTGAAGCGCCGCTCGAGCGCGCGGAACCGCAGGTAGGTGTTCACCGTGAAGAAGGCGAACGCGATCACCAGCAGGTAGAGCACGAGGTCCGCGCCGCGGCCGACGCCGACGTGCTTGGCGACCCAGGTCACGTCGTTCGGCCGGAGGATCGCGTAGGCGTTGCCGAGCACGAACAGGACGAAGCCGACCCGCTTGGCCGCCTGTCCGCGGACCGTGTGGGCGCGGCCCACGAAGACCGCGAACAGCAGGATGAGCGCGCCGATGAGGATGACCTGGATGATCATGAAGCGCTCCGCTGCCGCACCGAGAGGTCGAAGACGATGTTCACGCCGTTGACGAGCGACTGGCCCTTGGACTTGGAGTAGTCGGTGTAGAGCACGGTCACCGGCAGCTCCGTCACCCGCAGCCCGGAGCGGGACAGGAAGCTGACGATCTCCGAAGCGTGCGCCATCCCGTTCATGGTGATCCGCAGGCGCGTCGCGGCGGTGCGGTTGAACGCGCGCAGACCGTTGTGCGCGTCGGTCAGCCTGAGCCGGCGGGCGGTCGGGCTGAGCAGCACGACGGTCTTGAGCACGAGGCGCTTGATCCAGGGCACGTCCTCGGAGCCCTCGAGGAACCTCGAGCCGAGCGCCACGTCCGCGCCGCCCGTGCGGACCGCCTCGACCAGGCGCTGCGCGTCCTCGACCCGGTGCTGCCCGTCGGCGTCGAAGGTGACGAAGTACTCCGCGCCCGGCTGGCGCAGGGCGAAGGTGAGGCCGGTCTGCAGCGCGGCGCCCTGCCCGAGGTTCACCGGGTGCGTCACCACGTGCGCGCCGGCCAGCAGGGCCTCGCGCCCGGAGTCGTCGCGGCTGCCGTCGTCCACGCACACGATGTTCGGGAACACCTGCCGGGCCTGGCGCACTACGTCGCCGATGACGGGTTCCTCGTTGTAGAGGGGGACGACGAGCCAGACCGACTCGTTTGCTTCCACGGTCCATCCTTCGGTCACGACGGGGGCACCAGCCCGTCCATCTGCACTGGGGTCCACTGCCGCGCCGCCACGTCGGTGTAGGCGACAAGCTCCTCGTATACCGCCTGGTTGCGCACGACGACACGCGTCCCGTCGGGCATCATGTCGAGGTAATTGATGAGGTTGGTGAACTCGTCCCGCTGCGCCTGGCTGAGCTGGCCGTTCGGGCCGGCCGGTCTGAACGTGCCGAGCCCCGGGAACCGCCAGAACTGGTCGACGTTGAGTTCGCCCATGTCGTGGTTGAGCGCGCCGAGGAACATACCCATGTGCCGGTTGTCCTCGCCGACGTCCGAGTACAGCAGGACCGTCGGAACGCCGTCGCCGAACTTGTAGGTGCGGGAGTAGACGTCGAGCGGCGGCGCGTAGGGCGAGAGGATGTAGCCGGCCTTCCAGATCGCGGCCCAGCTCGTGCCGGGCGTCGGGCCGTTCACGGCGTCGCCGTTGGGCTTCGTGTAGGGCAGCACCGCGCCCACCGCGATCGCGATCGCCGCCACCGCCAGCGCATACGGAGCGCTCGTGAGGGTCCGGCGCCGCCACGACGGGCTCCACTTCGGCCCGACCGCGACGAGGCGCACGCACACGCCGAACCCGACGAGCAGCAGCGCCCAGTAGCCGTCGAGCATCTTGCCCACGTAGTAGCCCACGTCGCCGATCGTGGCGAGCCGGTAGGCCGCGAGCAGCGAGACAGCCGCGCCGATCGCGAGAGTCCCCCCGCCGACCACGAGCGTGATCGGGCGCCGGCGGCCCGGCGCGGACCAGGTGGCGAGGAACAGCAAGCCGGTGAAGGCGAGCGCGAGATCGTAGGAGATCTTCACCGAGAGGCCGCCGGCGGTGAAGAGCTGGTTGACCGACACCGAGCCGGTCGACGCGATCACGTAGGGCGTCACCGAAAGCACGCCGACGACGAACGCGATCGGCACCAGCGCGCGCCAGTGTGGCAGCAGGCGCTTGCGATAGATGACCACCGCTGCCAAGACGATCAGGCCGACGTGGATCACGTACAGCGTGTAGCACCAGGCGACGAGCACGATCAGTATCGAGGCGAGGAAAACGTGCTCCCGCAGCGACTTCGGCGGCCGGGCCAGCACGGCGGCCGCGACCGCGAGCGCCGCGAGGCCCATCATCTCGCCGTCGAAGCCCTGCCAGAACAGCGCCGAGAGCTGGCCGTACGCGACCAGGCCGGCGACCGTCGCCACCACCGCGAGCCGCCGCCAGCCCGCCGTGGGACCGGCGACCCAGCGCGCCGCCCACGCCAGGGCGAAGGTCAGGATGGCCATGTCGAGCGTCTCGTAGCGGTAGTACCGCATGTACTCGCCGACGGCGGGGCCGGGATTGGTCGTGGACCGCAGGAAGATGTCGACGAGTGCCCAGAGGTAGTGCGACCCCTCCGGGTACACGAAGTTCATGCCGTCGGCCGCGATCTTGCCCGAGGCGTTCTCGTTGATGAAGCCGTACTGGCCGAGGCGGTGGATCGCGTCGAACAGCGAGAAGTGGTTGAACAGGTCCGCGCGCGCCGAGGTGTACGGCAGGGTCTTGATGAAGTTCGCGCCGGCCACCGGAGCGTGCATGATCCGGTACGACGCGGCGGCGAACGCGACGAGCACCGCGTCGGTCCCGTAGAGGCGGAACGTGAGGCGCGGGCGGCGTCCGCTGAATTCCCCGGCGATGGCGAGTACCGAGAGCGAGAAGCCGCCGACCGCCGCCGGCGACAGGCCCCACGGCCACACCGAGAACAGCAGGCCGGCCACGATGAGTGCGCCGGCCACGGTCGCGGCGGCGATCACGAGGCGGTCGACGAGTCCGCCGCCGGTCCGCAGCAACGAGGCGGTGCCGACCACGAGCAGCACGGGGATCAGCAGCGCGGCGTGCACGACGGTCGCACCCACGGCGATCACCCACGCGGCGACGACGAGGCCGGCCGGCCGGATCAGGCGGCGGCTCGCGAAGGAAGCAACGCGCGGCGGCGGGGTGCGGTCCGACATGCCGTCGGGCCGTTCCGCTCGCTGAGCCGTCTCTAGCCCGGCCACGACGAACCCCTCCCGCGGCGACCCCTGGTGGCCGCCCTTCGACTCCCGGCGCGGACAACGGCGCACCGCGGAGTCACCCGATCATTCTTCATGTGTGGAGATCATCATCTACTGGGCCGGCAGCTTCATGAGGCCTTCAGACTCCGCCTGGCTGACGCGCTCCGACCCCGATTCGGTTGCCCCGCGCCGAGCGAGCGGGCGTAACCCTACCGCCATGACGCTGAGCACGGAAATGCCCCCGCCGAGCGATGCCCAGATGCCCGCGGTGACCGGGGCGATGGGCATGGCCAGCAGCGTACCGGTGACAGCGGTTCCCGAGACCCAGGCCGCGGTCACCCAACGGTGCCGGCCGAGACCGATGAGCGCCGGCTGGACGACGTTGGCGAGCAGCAGGAGCAGGCTGCCCACGGCCAGTGCGGCGAGCCGGGTGCCGGAAAAGCCGATGTGCACCGCGAAGAACGCGCGCAGGACCCACGGTCCGGCGAGCGCGCTCGCCGCCACGCCCGCCAGGCCGAGCCCGCCGACCGCCGCGCCCATCACGGCCAAGCGTCGCCGGATGGCCCCGAGATCCCGGCGCACCGCGGCGGCCGAGAACACCGGCAGCAGCATCGCCTGGATCGGGCCGCCGAGCAGCAGGGGGATCCGCACGAGTACACAGGCTTGGGCGAACGCCGTGGCGAGTGCGGGATCGGCGGGCAGCCGCGAGCTGACTGCGAGCGGCGCCAAGTTCGCGACGGTTTGCGTGAGCAGACCCGCGACGACCAGCATCGCCAGGCCTTCGGAGCTGCGCGCTCCGGGTTCGGGCCGAGCGGACTGCGGTGCGGTGGAGGCGGCGGGGTCGAGTGCCGGTACGAGTCCGCGCTTCAGCAGCACGGCCACGCCGGCGGCTGCGGCGAACAGCTGGCCAAGCGCGAAGATGAAGCCATAGGCGCCGGGTGACGAATATCCCGCCGCGGCGATCGCGATCGTCGGGACGAGGCGCGCGCATCCCTCGACGGCGAGTGTCAGCGCGTAACCGCCGAATTGCCGAGTGCCACCGAGTAGACCTCTGACGACGTACACGGCATATGCGGAAAGCGCGCCGACCACGGTGGCGGCCAGAAGCTCCCAGTGGCCGCGGAGGGTGCGGGACTCCAGCGGCAGGGCGAAAGCCCCCAGGAACAGCACCGCGATACCTAGCAGGACGGCGCCCTGACGCAACGAACGGCGTAGAACCGTGCGCACGCCGCTCGCGCCCTCGTCACCGGCCAGGGCGGCGCTCACGGCCCGGTTGGTCTCCTGCTCGAGCCCGATGAACAAGCCCAGGCTGACCGTGTTCACCAGGAAATACAGCGAGGCGACCGCAGCCGCGTCGGACGAGGCGTGCAGCGTCCGCGCCGAGACCGCCAGGAAGGCATAGCCCGACGCCCCGACGATGACCATCCCGCCGACCAGACGCGGTGTCGTGCCGCGCCAGACAGCGCCGATTCGGGGTTTACGCACGCGTAGAGAGTAGCCGCCCGGACGCTTAGACTGTCGCAGCCGACCGAGGGGGTTGGGCACTTGATCAACACGAGGTGCGATGGCCTATGGGATCGCTGGTGCAGTCACGCTGGGCACGGACCCTCAGCGCGGTGCCTCGTCAGCGCACCGTCGTCGAGACCGGGACAGCCTCGATAACTGCACCGCGCCGCGATCTCCGTAAGCTCGCGATCCTCACCGTGGCGGCCTGGATCCTGGTCGTCGCCGCGAACGCGCTCCGCGCCGACATCGTCGTCCTGCTGGTGATCGTCTACGCCACCGGCGGTCTGCTCCGGATCGGCGGCACGGTGCTCGACCGGCTCATGATCACCGTCGGTATGCTGGCCGGGGCCGCGATCGCGGCCGGCATTCTGTTCTCGCTGTGGCCGTTCGGCCTCGACCCGCGCGCGGTCGGTGGCGTGGCACTGACGGTGCTCATCGCGCTTCGGGCGTGGACGGGCAGGCGGGTGCGGTGGCCGCGGCGGCTGCTCGGCAGCGACGCGATTCTGCTCGCGGCCGCGGCGGCGGGCACGTACGTCGCGTACGGGCCGGCGCGGCTCGGTGGGTCGACGCACCAGTTGGCGTACGCCGCGCTGACCGGCGACCGGCTGCGGCACTTCAGCCTCTTCGACACGATCCACCGGGTCGGTGGATACACGTTCTTACTCCAGGGCAAGTCGCGGCAGCTGGTCGATCCCGGGATGATCGCGCTGTATCCGCCCGGGCAGCACTACCTCTACGCCTTGTTCGACATCTTCGTCACCTCGCACACGAACCCCGGCAACCCGGTCAGCGAACTGCTGCGCTACAACCTGTACGCGTGCGCCGGCTACGGCTTCTTCGTCCTCTGCGTCGCGTGGGCGGCGCGCTGGACGGCCGGGCCCGCGCTCGCCGGATGGCGCCGCGCGCTGCTGACGGCGGCCATCACGGTGTTCCTGACCACCGGCGTGCTGACGACCGCGATCTGGTGCGGCTGGGACCCGCAGGTCTTCGGGATGGGGCTGCTCGCCCTGCTCGCCGCGTGCGCGTTCCGCCCGCCGTCCGGTCCGCGCACGTACGTCCTGATGCTCGCCGCGCTGACCGTGGGCGTGTTCCTGACGTACGACCTGTTCGCACCGTTCGCCGCGATGCTCGTGGTGGTCTCCGCGGTCGTCTACCGCGACCGGTGGCTGCCGCGGTGGCGCTTCGCCGCGGTGACGGCCGCCGTGGCGGTCCCGATCGCCGCCGCCGAGATCATCGCGGCGCAGCTGGCCGGTCTGCACTCGGCGCAGGCGGCGCTGACGGCCGGTTTCACCGTCGCGATGACGAAGGAGAGCCTCGCGGTCATCGCGCTGCTGGGGGTGGCCGGATTCGCGGTGCGGCGGGCGCGGCGGCGGCCGTCCGCGGTGGCGGCGCTGGCCGGGATGGTGCTGTGCGGCGGCGGAGTGCTGGCCTTCTGGGCTTATCAGCACTCGACCATCGGGGGCACCACTTATTACTACGAGAAGGCGGTCCAGGCCTGGGTCGTGGTCGCGCTCGTGGGAGTGGGCACCGCCGGGCATCTGCTGCGGGTGCCGAAGATCCGGGTGCCGGAGCGCGGGCTCGCCGGCGCCACGGTGGGCTGCTGCGCGCTGTTGGCCGCGGTACTCGCCACGGACAGCGTTGCCTACGGTCCGCTGGCCTTCGACTACGGCAAGATGAAGCCGGGCTCGCACACCTCGTGGGCGCGGGTGTGGATGAGCGGGCAGTACATCTACCCGGTCACCCAGTTCGCCCTGAGCGAGCTGCGCGCGCAGCGTCTGCTCGGCGACGGGAAGCCGACCCTGGTGCTGTGGGACGACTACGCCGAGGGCGATGTGAACCTGTCGCTCACCCTCGCGGTGCTGAACCACGACGCCGGGCTGATCTCGAACCCGGTCTACGGCCTGATCAACGCGCCCAACCTGGCCACCGCGGGCGAGAGCAGACCGTGGACCGCGCAGCAGACCGCGAGCCTTCAGATCCTCGAGCAGCTGATCGCGGCCTCTCCGGCCCCACTTCGGGTCATCGTCTCCAGCACGCCTCTCGCGCAGCGGCTGAACGGCTGGGCAGCCGCGAACCCGAGCAGCCGGCTCTCCGTGCTTCTGCTGCCCAACCTGCCGGGCGAGCTCACTCCGTGAGCTTTCCCCGTCAACCTCGAAGGGCAGTTGAACACGGTGAGGTCGTGAGGCCGAGGCCGGCCTCACGACCTCCTCCGTCAACTCAGAAGGCTTAGACGGCCGCCATTTAGACGACCACGGTCTCGCTCACGCCCGCGAACAGGTCGTCCTCGGGCAGCGTGGTGTCCACCAGCGAGCGCGCCAGCTCGTAGTCCTCGGTGGGCCAGACCTCCCGCTGGATCTCCAACGGCACGGAGAACCAGGGGCCGTCGGGGTCGATCTGGGTGGCGTGGGCGAGCAGCGCGCGGTCGCGGGTCTCGAAGTAGTCGCCGCAGGGCACCCGTGTGGTGATCTTGCGCTCCGGGTGGTCGCCCCAGTTCTCGATCCAGCCCGCGTACGGCGACTCGAGGCCACGGGCCAGCAACGCCTCGTGCATCGCGATGACGCGCGCCTTGGTGAAGGACTGGTTGTAGTAGAGCTTCAGCGGCTGCCACGCCTCGCCCGCGTCCGGGTAGCGGTCCGGGTCCCCCGCGGTGTCGAAAGCCTCGACGGAGACCCGGTGGCACTGGACGTGGTCGGGGTGCGGGTAACCGCCGTTCTCGTCGTACGTGGTGACCACGTGGGGCCGGAACTCGCGCATCAGCCGCACCAAGGGCTCGGCGGCCACGGTGACGTCCTGGAGCGCGAAACAGCCGTCGGGCAGCGGTGGCGGCGGGTCTCCCTCGGGCAGGCCGGAGTCGATGAAGCCGAGCCAGGCCTGGTCGACGCCGAGGATCTGGCGCGCGGCCTCCATCTCGGCCTTGCGGATCTCCCGGATGTTCGCGGCGACCGCGGGATCGTTCTTCAACCGCGGGTTGAGCACGTCGCCGCGCTCGCCCCCGGTGCACGTGACGACGAGCACGGACACGCCCTCCGCGACGTACCGGGCCATCGTCGCCGCGCCCTTAGACGACTCGTCGTCGGGGTGGGCATGTACTGCCATCAGCCGCAGCTGCTGGTCCACGGACGATTCTCCTCATCTTGAGCGCTTTTGCGTCGATCTCCTGATGGCGAAAACAACAACAGCCTCTATAGTGGCGGACGACCGCGTCGAACGGCCAAACCTGCGTTGTTCGACCTCTAGCGGTAACAACCCACACCGCGACGGTCTTCCATCACTCCCGGCACAACCGAGGAACACATGACGGACAACACAGAATCGACTCCGCCTATCAAGCCCTATCGGCTACAGCCACCGGCTGACATCTCGGACATCTCAGAACCAATCGAGCCGGAGTTCGCGTCACAGAGGACACAGCCGCCGCTCGCGACGCGCCCGGCCTTCCTGACGGCCCCGGCGGGCTCGGGAACCGCCGGCACGAACGGGACATCCCTGGCCGCCATGACGAATCCGCAGGACCGGTACGGTACGCGCCGGGGCATGTCGCGCGGCCGGAAGATCGGACTCGCCGTCGTCGGGCTCGCGATACTCGGCGGCGTGGCCGGCTACATCGGCTGGGAGCAGTCGCATCCGGCGATCCAGGGCACGGTGCTGAAGTTCACCGCGCAGACCGACTCGGTCGCGGTGACCTTCGAGGTGGACAAGGCCGCGGACAAGACGGCCAGCTGCACGCTCGAGGCGCTCGACACGCGCGGGAGCGTGGTCGGCAGCGTGGCGGTGCAGATTCCGGCGGGCCGGGGGACGAATGTGATGAGCTATACGCTTTCCACCACCTCCCAGGCCAACACCGTCGAGGTCTCCTCCTGCACGATCACGTCCTGAGCGGCGCACTCACCCCGACAGCACAGCAGCCTGACGCCTCCACCGGGCGCGATCGTCCTTCGCGTACGCGGTGTCGATTGTCGGCGGCCCTTGGTAGCCTCGTAGTTTCGCGGGTACCACGTACGGGTGGCGCCCGACCGACCGGCTTGAAACTACGAGGAGCAGCCGTGACCCAGACCAGCGACAACGTCACCTGGCTCACTCAGGAGGCGTACGACCGGCTGAAAGCCGAGCTGGAATACCTCCAGGGTCCGGGCCGCACCGACATCGCGAAGAAGATCGAGGCCGCCCGCGAGGAGGGCGACCTGCGGGAGAACGGCGGATACCACGCCGCGAAGGAGGAGCAGGGCAAGCAGGAGGCGCGCATCTTGCAGCTGCGCCATCTGCTGGAGAACGCCCAGGTCGGCACGGCGCCGACGGTCTCCGGCGTGGCCGCGCCCGGCATGGTGGTCAAGGTCGCCTTCGACGGTGACGACGCCGACACGCTGGAGTTCCTGCTCGGGTCGCGCGAGGACGCCGGAGCCGCGACCGAGGTCTATTCGCCGCAGTCGCCCCTCGGCTCCGCGATCAACGGCCGGAAGGTCGGCGAGAGCAGCGAGTACGAGCTGCCGAACGGGAAGACGATGGCGGTCAAGCTGCTGTCCGCCGAGCCGTACCAGCACTGATACATCAGAAAACTGATCTGATTCGGTGCCCTGATTCAGCCCGTCGCGGCGCGACCGGGCGCGGTCACAGCCAGCCCTTCTCCTGGGCGATGCGGACTGCCTCGGCCCGGTTGCGCGCGCCGGTCTTCTGGATACAGGCGGACAGGTAGTTGCGCACGGTGCCCTCGGACAGGCTGAGTTTGGCCGCGATCTCCGAGTTGACCGAGCCGTCGGCCGACGCCGCGAGGACGTCGCGCTCCCGGCCGGTCAGGGGGTTGATTCCGTCGGCCAGCGCGGCGGCGGCCAGGTCCGGGTCGATGACCCGCTCGCCGTTCAGCACGCGGCGGATGGTCTGCGTGAGCTTGTCGGCCGGGGAGTCCTTGACCAGGAACGCGGAGACCCCGGACTCCATGGCGCGACGCAGGAAACCCGGCCGGCCGAACGTGGTCAGGATCACGATCTTGATGCCGGGAAGGATCTTCTTCAGCTCGGCGGCGGCGGCCAGCCCGTCCAGGCCGGGCATCTCGATGTCGAGCACGGCCACGTCCGGCTCGGTGTCCTGGGCCGCCTTGACCACCTCGTCGCCCCGGCCGACCTGGGCCACGACCTCCATGTCGCCCTCGAACGTCAGCAGGGCGGCCAGCGCCTCCCTGATCATGACCTGATCCTCGGCCAGCAGCAGCCGGACCGGTGCCTCATGCGTCATAGTGGTCCACCGGAACCGTGGCGGTGAGCTTGAAGCCGTGGCCCCCTCGACTACCGGGGCCGGGTTCGGCCGTGCCGAGCGACAGGCGGCCGCCTTCGGCCGACAGCCGTTCCGACATGCCGTGCAGGCCGGCGCCCTGGGGCGCGTCCGGCTCCTGGCCGCTGGGTCCGTGGCCGTCGTCACTGATCTCGAGGGACAGTTCACCGGGGTGCTGGACCAGGCGGATCCGGCAGTTCCTGGCGCCGGAATGCCTGATCACGTTCGTCACCGCCTCGCGCAAGCACCAGGCCAGCACCGCCTCGGCTTCGGCGTCGAACGTGCCAGAACGCAGCGTCAGTTCCGGGTCGTCGTCCAGCCTGATGTCGGCCGCCTCCAGCGCGTTCCTGGCCGTGATCGCCTCGATGGCCAGCGTCGGGCGGCGGTAGCCGGAGACCGCCTCCCTGATGTCGTGCAGCGTCTGCCGGCTGACCAGGCCGATGTCGCCGAGGTCACCGAGCGCCGCGTCGCGCTCCGCCGAGGCGGGCAGCCTGCTCAGCCGCTTGGCGGCCAGGTCCGACTTGAGCGTGATCACCGACAGCGACTGGCCGGTCAGGTCGTGCATGTCCCGGGCCAGCCGGAGCCGCTCCTCGTTGGCGGCCAGCTTCGCGACCGTCTCGCGGGCCTGGGCGAGCTCGCGCATGACGACGCGTCGGATTTTCTCGTCGTGCTGCTGCCCGTGCTGCTCATCGGCGTGGCCATGATCGGCTTCCGGCAGCAGATGGAGCTCATGCACGAACTGGCCCAGGCGCGCGAGACGGTCGCCAAGCTGGCCACCAACGAGGAACGGCTCCGGCTGGCCCGGGACATGCACGACCTGACCGGTCAGTCCCTGTCGGTAATCACGCTGAAGTCGGAGCTGGCCGCCAAGCGGCTGTCCAGGCTGCCGGCCACACAAGAACGCGACACGGTACTCGGCGACCTCGGCGACATCGGCCGGGTCAGCCGGCAGACGCTGCACGACATCCGGGAGGCGGTCAGCGGTTACCGCCGCCCCACGCTCGCGATCGAGGTCATCACCGCGCGGAACGCGCTGGACGCGACCGGCATCCGGCTCGACGACGACCCCGGGCTGACGCTGCGCTCAGGCACGTTCGACGCCGAAGCCGAGGCCGTGCTGGCCTGGTGCCTGCGCGAGGCGGTAACCAACGTGATCCGGCACTCCGGCGCGAAGAACTGCCGGATCCGCCTGACCGAACACCCCGGAGAGCTCTCCCTCGAGGTCTCCGACGACGGCCACGGCCTCAACCACCCGCCAACAAGCCCGCAAGCAAGCCCGCCAACAAGCCCGCAAACGAGCCTGCCAACAAGCCCGCAAGCAAGCCCGCCAGCAAACCCGCAAACGAGCCCGCCAACAAGCCCGCAAACGGACCTGCGGGCCGGCAAGGGATCCGGCCTGCACGGCATGTCCGAACGCCTGTCCGCCGAAGGCGGCCGCCTGTCCCTCGGCGCGGCCGATCCCACCCGCGGCCGGGGCTTCAAGCTGACCGCGACGGTCCCGGTGGACCACTATGACGCCTGACCCCGCGGCTCAAGACGGCCAGGCCCCGGTCCGGCTGCTGCTTGCCGAGGACCAGGTGATGATCCGGGAGGCGCTGGCCGCGCTGCTCTCGTTCGAGGGCGACATGGAGATCGTGGCCCAGGTCGGCCGCGGCGACGAGGTGCTCAAGGCGGCGCAGGACACCCGCCCGGACGTGGCCGTGCTGGACATCGAGATGCCCGGGCTGGACGGGCTGGCCGCCGCCGCCGAGCTGAAGAAGATCCTCCCCGGCACCAAGATCGTCATCTTGACCACGTTCGGCCGTCCCGGCTTCCTGCGCCGCGCGATGGAGTCGGGTGTCTCCGCGTTCCTGGTCAAGGACTCCCCGGCCGACAAGCTGACCCAGACCATCCGCCGGGTCCTGGCCGGCGAGCGGGTCATCGACCCGGACCTGGCCGCCGCCGCCCTGGCCGACGGGCTCAACCCGCTCACCCCGCGCGAGCGGGACGTCCTGGCGGCCTCCGCGGACGGCGGCACCATCGCCGAGATCGCCCGCCAGCTGTACCTGTCCGAGGGGACGGTGCGGAACTACCTGTCCGCCTGCATCCAGAAGACCGGTGCCCGCAACCGCGCCGAGGCGCTCCACATCGCATCCGAACGCGGATGGCTGTAAACCACCCAGACCATAAGATGAACTGCGTGACTTCCGCTGGTTATCTTCGGTATCCGCATGTTCACGGTGAGCTTCTCGTCTTCGTCGCAGAAGACGACGTATGGCTCGCACCCGCCGAGGGGGGCCGCGCCTGGCGGCTGTCCGCCGACGCCGCCCAGGTCAGCTACCCGCGGTTCTCCCCGGACGGGACCGCGGTCGCCTGGACCAGCTGGCGGGACGGCCAGCCCGAGGTCTTCACCGCCGATCCCGAGGGCGCCGACCAGGGCCGCCTCACCTACTGGGGGGACAACCGGACCCGGGTGACCGGCTGGACCCAGACCGGCGAGGTCCTGGCCGTCAGCGCCGCCGGGCAGCCGGAGAACCAGTACTCCTGGGCCTACGCGGTCCCGCTGCACGGCGCGCCGCCCCGGCGGTTGCCGTTCGGCCCGGTCAGCGACCTCGCCCTCGAAACCGCCGGGACCGCGCTGCTGACCGGCCGGAACAACAACGATCTGGCCCACTGGAAGCGTTACCGGGGCGGCACCGCGGGCAAGCTCTGGATCGCCACCGGCGATGACCCCTTGTTCACCCGGATCCTGACCGACCTGAACACCCAGCTCGGCAGCCCGATGCTGATCGCCGGCCGGCTGTTCTTCCTGTCCGACCACGAGGGCACCGGCAACATCTACTCCTGCGCCCTGGACGGCACCGACCTGGCCCGGCACACCGACCACGACGGCCGGTACGCCCGGAACCCCAGCACCGACGGGCACCGCATCGTCTACCACGTCGCGGGCGACCTCTGGATGCTGGACGGCCCCGAGGCCGCCGGGCCGCACCCGGTCGAGATCACCCTCGGCTCCCCGTCCGCGGCCCGCGCCCCCCGGCTCGTCACCGCCCGCGATCACCTGGGCAGCCTGGACTGCGACCAGACCGGGCAGGCCAGCGTGGTCGAGGTGCGCGGCACGGTGCACTGGCTGACCCACAAGGACGGACCGGCCCGCGCGCTGCACGTGAACCCGGACGCCCGGGCCCGGCTGCCCCGGGTGCTCGGTGAGACCGGCCAGGTGGTCTGGGTCACCGACGCCGCCGGTCCCCAAACCCCGGACGCGCTCGAGGTCGTGTCCGTGACCGGTGAACCACGCTCCGTTCGGCTTACCGAAGGTCTTGGCGGCACGGTCACCAGCCTGGCCGCTTCCCCGGACGGGGCTACGGTCGCGGCCGCCCTCCACGACGGCCGGCTGCTGGCCGTCGACGTAGCATCCGGCCAGGTGACCGAGCTGCCCGCGTCCGACAACGGGCCGGTCGAGGGGCTGTCCTTCTCGCCCGACTCGGCCTGGCTGGCCTGGTCCCATCCCGGGCCGTGGCCGCTGCGCCGCCTGTACATGGCCCGCCCCGCCGCCGCAGGCGGCCAAGGCAGCCCCGCCGCCGCAGGCGGCCAAGGCAGCAGAGCGGATCACGAGATCGTGGAGGTGACCGACGGCCGGTTCTCCGACACCGATCCGGTGTTCACCGCCGACGGGCTGTACCTGGCCTTCTTGTCGCAGCGCAGCTTCGACCCGGTCTACGACGCGCAGTCCTTCGACCTGTCGTTCCCGTACGGCAGCCGCCCCTACCTGGTCACCCTCGACGCGCAGACCCCCTCGCCGTTCGGGCCCCTGCCTGGTGGCCGTCCGGTGAGCCAG
>NZ_DASZGI010000182.1:0-6781 GCF_035938995.1 Actinocrinis sp. | reverse complement strand
CACCGCCGACTGGAACACCTGGACCACCGAAACCGAAAACGTCACCCTCAACACCGGCAACAACACCGTCGCCTACAAGTTCGACACCACCGACACCGGCAACGTCAACCTCGACAACCTCACCGTGACAGCAGCGACGGTGTATGAGGCGGAGAACGCGTCGCTGTCGGGTGGCGCGGTCGTCGCCACCGATCACACCGGCTACACCGGAACCGGATTCGTCGCCGGATACACCGACACCAACAAAGGCACCGCCGACACGACCTTCACCGTCAACGCACCCAACGCCGGCACCTACGCACTCACCCTGCGCTACTCCAACGGCACCGGCTCGACCATGACCCTCTCCCTCTACACCAACAGCTCCAAACTCAAGCAGATCACCCTGCCCGTCACCGCCGACTGGAACACCTGGACCACCGAAACCGAAAACGTCACCCTCAACACCGGCAACAACACCGTCGCCTACAAGTTCGACACCACCGACACCGGCAACGTCAACCTCGACAACCTCACCGTGACCCAGGTGAGCGTTGCCAGCGGTTCGCCCTCGGCGTCCGCGTCTCCATCTGCATCTCCGTCCGGTTCTACGCCCCCGCCGTCCGGCCAGGTCTATGAGGCCGAGACCGCGTACTTCGAGGGAGGCCCGAGCGTCGCCACCTCGATCCCGGGCTACACCGGCACCGGATACCTGACCGGCTTCACGACGCAGGGCGCCGAGGTGATCATCGACGCCGACGCGCCGTCCGCCGGCAGCTATCCCGTGGCCCTCGCGTACGCCAACACCACCGGTTCCACGCAGACCATCTCGCTCTACCTCAACGGCGTGAAGAACCAGCAGCTCAGCCTGCCCGCCGGCAACGGCTGGCTGAACGCGAGCACGAACCTGAGCCTGCGCACCGGACTGAACCTGATCGGCTATCAGACCGATTCCGGCGACAGCGGCAACATCGCCATCGACCACGTGACAGTCACCGGCGGCGCCGCGCTCGCGGCGCAGGGTGCGACCGTGCCGTATGTCGAGTACCCAGCCGCGAAAGCGCAGACGAACGGCGCAGTCCTGTCCGCCAGCACCTCGTACCCGAGCATCCAGGCCGAATCCACCGCCCGCCAGGCCGTGCAGCTGACCTCGACCGGCCAGTACGTGCAGTTCAGCCTCACCCAGGCCGCGAACTCGATCGTGCTGCGGTACTCGATCCCTGACAATTCCGACGGCTCGACGGCCACCGCCGCCCTCGCGTTGTACGCGAACGGCAACCACATCCAGGATCTGAACCTGACGACTCAGTACTCGTGGCTGTACGGCGGCGGCTACACAGACACCCACTCCCCCAGCAACGGCCCGGCGCACCACTTCTACGACGAGACCCGCGCACTGATCGGAAACTGGCCCGCAGGCACCGTGCTCAAGCTTCAGAAGGACTCCGGAGACAACGCATCGTCGTACACGATCGACGTCGTCGACGCCGAGCAGGTCGACGCGGCGTACACGATGCCGACCGGATACACCTCGATCACGAACTACGGTGTGACCCCGAACAGCGGCGCCGACGACACCTCCGCTATCAACAACGCCCTGAGCGCGCTGTCCGGCACCGGAACCGGCCTATGGTTCCCGGCCGGGACCTACCTGATCTCCGGCCAGCTCAGCCTTAACAACGTGGCGGTACGCGGCGCCGGCGAGTGGTACACCACGATCCAGTCCACCTCGGTGAACGGCTCCGGCGGCCTGTTCGCCACCGGAGGCAAGAACCTGATAGCAGACCTGAGCATGACCGGCGATCAGACCTCCCGCAACAACAACTCCGGTGCGGCAGGCATCGAAGGGAACTTCAACCCGGGTTCGCTTATCTACGACGTCTGGATCGAGCACACCAAGGTCGGCATCTGGACCGACTCGGGCAACGGCTTGTATGTGACCGGCGCGCGCGTGCGCGACGTGTTCGCCGACGGAGTGCACTTCAACGGCGGCACTACGAACTCCCGGGTCGACCAGACCCAGGTGCGCAACACCGGCGACGACGAACTCGCGCTCGACTCGGAGAACGGCTTCGTCACCAACTGCGCGCTCGACCTCAACACAGTCGAGTCGCCGATCCAGGCCAACGGCATCGGCGTCTACGGCGGCGCGAACAACAGCGTGGACGGCAACCTGGTCACGGACACGGTGGCTTTCGGCTCCGGCATCACGATCAGCACGTGGTTCGGCGGCGGTTTCACCGGACCGACGATGGTCGCGAACAACGCGATGATCCGAGCCGGCTCGTTCAACTCGAACTGGAACTCATCGCTCGGCGCGCTGTGGATCTACGCGGAGCAATATGACATCACCCAGCCGGTTACCGTGCAGAACAACACCATCACCAACGCGACGTACCAGGGCGTGCTGCTCAGCTATGGCAAGCAGATCAGCAACCTGACGCTTGACCACCTGGCGATCAACGGCGCCGGAACCTACGGCATCGACATCAACAACGTCACCGGCAGCATGACTGCCAACTACGTCACGGTCACCGGCGCCGCCTCCGGCGGCCTGAACAACCCCGGCAACTACACCATCAACCGCGGTCCCGGCGACAGCGGGTTCTGACACGACGGCACAGTCCAGTCGAGTTCCGCTCCCCCGCACCTACTGCGGACAGCGAGTGTCGACGACGAGCGGTTCCCCGCCGAGGCCACTCTGGCGGGGAACCGCTCCATCCCTCCCGCTCCAGGCCGCGCCGCCGAGCCCACGAGCTTGCGCAACTTCCCGATGTGTCAATGAAGGTTCCCGGCGTATCCGCAGTTCTTCTTGACGCTGGCTACCCGGTGCCAGGAACTCCGAACGGCCACCCGGAAACCTTTCCCTAGACCAGCCAACTCGCCGGTGGTCATCGGCTTGTCCCGTGCAATCCGTCCGGCTTCCAGCCCGGCCGACCACGTGAGGTGTCGGAGGACGCGAGGCCGGGCAGCGGGATCGGGTGACACCCCCGGCTGACCGCCAGCATGTAAACGAGGTCGAGCGCTAGCTCCACCGCATGAGAGTCTTCGCTTCTTGAGGGAGCCCACGCAAACCCGTCTGTGCGCGCTGTACCGCATAGCCGCACGCTGAAGGTGGGATACACACCCCACACGGGTCCTACTGCGACAACCGCCGTCAGGCGCGCCGCGCGCTCCCGCCAGCCTCGATGCGCGGTGATCAACAGAACAATCCGTGGGTTGAGTTCCCGCCCGACCGCCTCAACACCGCAGCGGCTATAGGGGCGAACCACCACAGGCCGTCCGACGCTCAGGCCCCGCCGCGCGCAACCGTCCAGGATGTTCGGGAGGAGCGCGGACAGTTCGTGCCGAAGCACACCGACGCTAAGGCCGCTGCCGTCCAACATCAACTGGACGTCAGCCTCTGCTTCGCAGTGCCTCGCGACCACGTTGAGCGCCGCGCCCGGCAGCAGGCTTGGGCGTGCAGGGATCCCCTCGCCGGTCGACACCCCGTCGCGGCACGTCAAGACGTCGATGAAGCGATAGCGCTCCGCGAGACGCCACCAGGGCTCGATCGGCCGATTCGACCGCAGATGCAATCCAATAGTGCGGCGCGTGCGCGTGTGCATGGCAGATGCTTTCCGTGTCTTACAGGCACACCGGCTCCTGTTGGCGGAAACGATTCGTAAGCGAGCGCCGCGGCGAACGGTCACCAATCGTGGGGCCGCCCCCGCCGCACGCCTACCGTCACACCGTCGTGCCCGCAACATAGCTGCGCGCCGAATCGCTTTCCTTATCGAGAGCTGATATCTGGCTCAAGAAATGCTGCCGGATGTGCAGGGCTGCGCCGAGCCATCCGAGAGCCGGGCATGGCAGTTGACAGGACATTGCACCGGTTGCCACCGTGGGCCGGTGACATCCTTCCCGCGCGACGATCCGGCGGAAACGGAAAGCGCGATCATCGAATACTACGACGCGATCCTCAGCGACTACCTGGGGGCAACCGGCGGCGGCACGCTGCCGGTTGCGGTCGACTGGTTCGCCGGTCCGATCGAGCGCGCGTTCCGCCAGCCCGGACCGGACGACGAGCGAGGTGTGGAAATACTGCTCTGGGACGCGTGGCAGGCGTTGATCGAAACCGCGATCACCCCGGAGGAGGCGACCCAGGCCAAACTGGTTGACCTCGTCCTCGCACTCCAGCGCCGCGGCGTTCTCACGCGCGAGCCGGGTGGTGACGAATGCCGGGTCTGGGGCATACGCGTCTGGGACGAACTTCCGCTGTTCGGACCGCAGATGCGCGAGGCGTTGAACGGCGATTTCGATCATACGTACCGCAACCTGAACGCGTTCGCCGCTCAGGTGACTGCGGCTGGCCGCGCTGTCACCGGCGCCGTCGATTTCACGCTCTGGGCCATATGGGCGTTTCGCGATGCTCTGGAGTCGACCCCGGAACAACTGCGTGAAATGGGCACTGGCGGTGAACCCGAGGATCGGCTGCCGGTCGTCATGGCGTGGCTGACTTATTGCGGACCATTGCTCGCCGCACTCGCGGCCAAGCATCCCGAGGACGAAGGGGAAATGTTCTGCATTCCCCGATGGACACGGTGGCGCACCCGGCTCAACGCTATTGCCGATGGGGCCGAACCGGCCGCCGGCATAGCCCGAGAAGCCCTCGCCCTCATGCCGTCCCTGCCCTGACGGTGGTCGACAATCTCACCCAATGGCGGTTCGGCACAAGGGGCTCGGGCATGGACCCGCATGCGTTACAGACGCTCGGAAGGTCGTGTTCGGCCGCGGGAGCCCGTCTTCAATGCTCGCCGCCGGATCGGGTGCGGACCAGCGGAGCCGCCTATCCGGCACCCGACCCGGCGATCAGTGGATGTCGGCTTGCTGACTAACGCTCCCGCGGGGCTCTGCGGCGGATGTCGCGGCTGAAGACGACGCGGTCGAACTCGACTCCCTGCTCGTTGATCGCCCGCAGCGTCATGGTGGCCCGGCCTTCCGGAGTCGCCGGGACCACGTCGAGGGCGATGAACGCGTAATCGCGGTAGCGGGCCTGCGACCAGTCGACGGTCTCATAGGTGCGGGTGAAGTCGAGCTGGGCCGCCGACGGTCCGACTCCGGTGGCGGGGTCAGCCTGGATCACCGTGCCGTTGCCGGGCGCGCCGGTGTCGACGCCGACGAGGAAGTTGCGGTCGGACTCGGCCGCGCCCGACCAGCCGTAGCGGGGTCGCCCGCCCGATCCGACGGTCACGTACGTCGTGCCGTCAGTCTGCGGGTGTACCACCGCCGCTTCCCTGGGCGAGAGGGAGGTCGCCTGCACGGAGGAGGACCCAGTGTTCGTCGCGGTGTCGTAGCGGATCGGGTTGGAGCGTTCGTAGATGTGGTTGTGCCCCTGTACGGCGAGATCGACTTCGAACTCGGAGAACAGCGGGGCGAGGACCTTGCGCACCCCGCCGTCGGAGGAGTGTCCGTTACAGGTGGAGAACGCGCAGTGGTGGAAGAACACGACGATGAAGTCGATGTCCGGGTCGGCGCGGAAGGCGGCCAGGCGCTGGCGCAGCCATGAGGCCTGCGCGCCCTTGCTGTAGTCGAGCAGGCCCTGGATCTCCCAGCTCAGCTCGTTGGCGTCGGCGCTGACGATGCCCACGTTGCCATAGCTCACGCTGTAGACCGACGGGCATTCGCCCGGTCCGTTGGTCGGCATGTCCAGGCGTTGCGCGTGGCCGCCGTAGCCGAGTTCGCCGTAGGCGTCCACGGTTGCGAGGTCCGCGTCGAGCGACGAGGTGAACAGCTCGACGTCGTGGTTGCCGGTGTTGAACATCCACGGAGTGAACGCGGAGCTGGGTTCGATGGTGCTCAGGTAGCTGGTCCACACGTACGGGTCGAAGTCGTCCCAGCCGCCGCTGTTCGGCACCGGAGCCGGAGTGCTGCTGTCGCCGGGCTGGGTGCCGCCGGCCCCGTCCGGGTTGATGATCGGCTGCGCGTTTCCGCTCGGATTGGCGTAGCACATGTCCCCGGCCAGCAGGGTGAACCGCGAGGGGGTGTGGTTGATCGGGTTGCGCACGCGGGTGATCTGGGTGACGAGCGCGGCGACGGGCGAGATGTCGGTGGGCGCGCTGGATGATGTTGGGTTGTAGTAGTCCGGGTCGCTCGGGTCGTAGTAGTCGTCGGTGATGTGCGTCGAGGACTCCGGCTGCAACGACGGCGCGTTGTCGAGGGTGAGCCCGGTGCCGGGCGCTCCGGTGATGCCCTGGTCTCCGTAGGCGGTGAAGGTGAACGGGGCCAGCGAGCAGCGCGCGTCCGGGGCGGTGGTGAACGTCGCGTCCGGGGTGTGGCCGCGTTCACCGTTCTTCGTGTAGGTGAACCGGTAGTGGTAGGTCTGGCCGGGCTCGAGGCCGTCGAGCAGGGCGTGTACGTAGAACTGGTCGGCGTTGAGCAGGTCGGTCGTGGATGCGGTGATCGGCCCGGCCGGCACGCCGTTCCACACCGGCACGTGTGTGATCAGCTCCCTGATCTCCGCGGCGGCGGCGTGGCCGTAGTCGGCGTCGTGGCCGTACTCGACCTCGACCCTGATCCCCGACGGCACGGCGTTGTACGTGTTGAGGTTGAACAGCTGCCCGGCCACCCACATCTGCCGCCGCGGGTTCGGGCCGAAGGACAGGTGCCGGCCGTTGACGACGAAGCCCCCGGCGATGGTGCCGGTCGAGGCCAGGTCTTCGGCGGAGGCGCGCACGGCGCCGAAGCCGCCGCCGAGCAGGAACGCGGCTCCCGCTGCGGTCACCCCGCCGCGCAGGATCGTCCGCCGGCTGACGGCATTGCG
>NZ_DASZGI010000181.1:0-4143 GCF_035938995.1 Actinocrinis sp. | reverse complement strand
GTTCTTGCCCACGACGGGCAGGGGCAGCGCGTTGACCCGATCACCGATCAGGCTGAGCATCGCCGGCAGCAGGGTCAGCGCGGCGGCGACCGATACCACGCCGACGATCACCGCGCCGGCCGCCAGGCTGCGAAGGACGGTCACCGGTACCAGGAACATGCCGAGCAGGGCGACCACGAACGTGCTCCCGCTGAACAGCACGGCGCGGCTAGCGGTGGCTCCCGTGATCGCGCCGGGGTAGCGGTGAATGAGTGCGGCAATCCCCCGGTTATTCACCCCGGGCCGCTTCCGGGCCGGTGATCCGGGCCAGCAGCGGGAACGTCGCGGCGATGATCCCCAGCGACAGCAGCACTCCGCCCGCGATGAAGCCGTAGTAGGCCGGTCCCGGCGACCGCAGGTTCAGCCCGAGCTGGGAGTTCAGGAACAGCTCGGCGACCAGCAGGCCCAGGCCCGCCGAGACGATGGCTACCGCCAGCAGCGGCACAGCGGACTCCAGCGCGACCACCCGGCGCAGCAGCCCGACGGGGGTCCCGGCGAGCCGCAGCAGGCTGAACGGCCGCCTGCGGTCGGCCAGCCCGGCGACCACGCCGACGGCCAGGCTGCACCCGGCGATCGGCAGGCTGGCGAGGATCACCACGTCCGCGAGCTGCTGCCAGGCGGATAGGAGCTGCTCGCCTTGCGTCTCGTAGACCGTGGCCGGGGAGGCCTGGAGCGGGAAGGCGGTCTCGAACATCGTCCGCGCCGTCTCGATCGCGGCCGTGGACCCGTCGGTGCCGACGATGATGCCCGACGCGGGGAGGCTGTCGAGGCGGCTAGCCGGCACGTCCACGGCGGGCCAGACCCGCAAGCGGTGCGCCCCGGGCGTCGAACCGCTCGGCTGCAGGTTGATCGCGGCGACGGAGGCGCCTGGGGCGCAGGTGCCGAGCGCGGGCAGGCGGGCGAGCTGACCGCAGTCGACCAGGCTGTCATTCGCCGTCCCGAACGGATCGAGGTGACTTACCAGTACCGTGCTCACTCCTGGCACGTCGCGCAGCCGTCCGGTCAGTGCCTGGGGAACGGTGACCCCGGACAGGGGCGTGTTCGGCCTGGTCACCTGCTGCGGGCCGGTGAGGCCGGTGATCAGGATGTTCTTGCCGGCCGCGCCGCCGGTCTGGAAGGCGTGGTTGTCGGTCATGGAGGTGATGATGCCGACCGCGACGGTGGCGGTGAACACGGCGAGGATCAGGCCGCTGATCGCGCGGAACGCGGCCTTCGGGTTGTCGGCGAGCCGCCGGGCGGCGAGCAGTCCGGCGGGCCTGCTAGCTCGCCGCGCGAGGAGCGCGGAGCCGGCCATGGTCAGCCACGGCCCGGCGAGGACCAGGCCGGCGACGGTCAGGGCGCCGCCGCCGAGGTAGGCCCACAGCTGGCCGGTCGCTGACGCGGGGTGCCCGGCCGCGGTGAAGTAGGCCAGGTCCCCGATCCCGGCGAGCAGCGGGATCGCCCGCCACGCGCCCGGCCGGGGCGCGCGCGTCCTCTGCGCGGTGCCGAGCGGGGAGATCCGCACCCGGCGCAGGGCGAGGTGCGCGACCACGGCGGCCGCGGCCGGGATGCCGAGCGCGACGACGATGGCGGTGACGGGACTGAGCGACATATCGGCGGGGAAGGACGGCTGCCCGGTGAAGGGGATCTTGGCCAGTTCGGCCCGGAACAGGAAGAACAGCCCGAAGCCCGCCGCGGTTCCGGTGATCGCCGCGGTGGCGGCCTCGACGGCGGCGACGAGCGATACCTGGCGGGGCGTCGCGCCGGCCAGCCGCATGGCGGCGAACCGCTGCTCGCGGCGGGACGCGGCGAGCCGGGTGGCGGTGCTGATGAACACGAGCACCGGGAACAGCAGGGCGAGCGCCACGATGCCGAGCGCGGCGGCGATCCCCTCCGTGCTTTCGCCGATGCTGCGGCCGGCGCCGATGCTCGTGACCCGCGTGGCGCCGGGGACGCGGGCGAGCTGTGCCGGGGCGTGGCCGATGACGATGACCAGCGAGCCGGGCGACTGGAGCGCCGCCGGGCCGATCGTGCCGATCTGGTGGCCGGGATACCGGTCGCCGAGCTGCCCGGCGGGCACGGAGCGGAGCAGCGCGGCCAGCGCGGGCGAGGCGTAGTACTGGCCGGGGCCGGGCAGCGCCGGGATGCCGGGCGGCACGGGGGAGTGCGGGCCGAGCGCGGCCACGTCGACCCGGTCGATCCCCTGGCCGCCGTACTGGTCCTGGGAGCGGAGCCACCACTCGGGATAGGCGCCGGGCGCGGCGGGTGCCGAGTGTCGTGGGCTGCCGGTGTTGTCGAGCCAGCCTCTGCGCAGGCTCTGCGCGTTGAGGGCGTTGCTCGCGGCCAGCGCGGCGAGCAGCAGGCCGACGCCGACCGCGACCGCCACGGCGGTAATCACGAGCCGGGTGACGGCCTCCCGGCCGCCGCTGACGGTCAGCCGGAACGCGAGCCGGATCATCGGTTCTCCCTGAGGGCGAGCCCGACGGGTGCCGCGGGGGCTGAAGGCGTGGTGGTGACTGTGCCGTCGTGGACGATGATCTCGCGGTCGGCGTAGGCGGCCACGCGCGGGTCGTGGGTGACGAGCACTACGGTGGTGCCCTGGTCCCGGGCGGCGGCCGTCAGCAGGTGCATCACCCGCTCGCCGGCGAGGGAGTCCAGCGAGCCGGTGGGCTCGTCGGCGAAGAGGATCTCGGGCCCGGCGACCAGGCCGCGGGCGAGCGCCACCCGCTGGGCCTGCCCGCCAGACATCTCCGCGGACCGGTGCCCCTCAAGGCCGTCGATGCCGAGCCGGCCGAACCACTCGCGGGCACGCCGCAGCGCCTCGCGCCGGCGGGCGCCGGCCAGCAGCAGCGGGAGCGCGACGTTCTCCTCGGCGGTCAGCTCGGGGACGAGCTGGCCGAACTGGAACACGAACCCGAACTTGTCCCGGCGCAGCGCGCTGCGCCGGTTCTCCGGCATGGTGTCGATCCTCGTACCGTCGAAGACGACCTGGCCGGAGTCGGGGACGAGGATCCCGGCGAGGCAGTGCAGCAGCGTGGACTTGCCGGACCCGCTCGGTCCCATGATCGCGAGGATCTCTCCGCGGCCGACGGTCACGCTGGCACCGCGCAGCGCCGGGGTCGCGCCGAACGACTTGACCACGTACCGCGCCTCAAGCACGCTGTCTCTGGTCATTTCCGCACCTCTCTCGCGAGCGCGTCGAGCCGGGCGGCGGTCATATCGATCCACCGCAGGTCGGCTTCCAGGTGGAACAGGCCGTAGTTGGCCAGGTAGGTGTCGAGCGTGCCGCCCTCGTGCTTGAGCGCGGTCAGACGCTCGTGGGTGGTGTCCAGCCGGGCAGCTTGGCTGGGGCTGGCGATGCGGGCGCCGAATTTCTGTGCCTGCACGGCGGCGCGGCCGGTTAGCTCAGCGCCGCTGATGCCGGAGGTGAACCCGAGGTAGTTCTCGATCCGCGAGCTGGCCGCAGCCTGCCCGCCAGCGGCGGCGGCATCAAGCAGGAGTGTTTTGAGGCCCTCCGACGCGTCGTAGACCGCGGCAGCCAGTCCAGCCGGGCCAGCGCCGATGATGACCAGATCCAGGAGCGGCCCCGCGACGGGTTGGTAGGACAAGCCCAGCTGCCCGGTTAGCAGGGCGGGTGTGGCGTGTCGCAGCACCGCTCTCGGGGTGATCACCACCGGAAGATCACCGCCGGCAGCGGCAACGGCGCGGGCGAGCGCCGCGCCGGCCGGAGTGTCGATCTCGACCCACGTATGGGGCAGCTGCTGCCGGGCGGCGTAGGTGCGCAATGCGAGCGCCCCGGCTGACATCTCGCTGCCCAGGATTTCGATGCTCCGGGCCGCCTCACCCCCACGCAGGTACCGGCGGCGGGCCATCAGGGCCCTCAAGATCACGTCAGACAGGTCCGGATCCTCATCCATCAGCTGCCGGAAACAGACAGGCGAGATCCGGTGGACTTGTCCTGGCTGGGACACCCGGCCGCTCAGATATGTCACCTGCCCGGTGAGCAGGCCCAGCTCTCCGTCGAACTGGCCCGCGCCGACACGGGCGACGACGGCCTCGGCCGCCCGCGCGGTTGCGGCCCGGACGACCTCTGCCTCTCCGGAATCAACCAGGATCAGGTCATAG
>NZ_DASZGI010000180.1:0-4799 GCF_035938995.1 Actinocrinis sp. | reverse complement strand
ATTCCGCTATTCGAGTGAAGGCAAGTCGCGCACCCTGTTCTTCACCCGCGACGTTCCCGAGCTCAGAAAGCAGTTTCCGGGGCAGGAGATCCTCGAAGAGGCGTCGGATGACGCGCGGCTGGTGGTCTCGGAGCCGATCGGCGACCTGCCCGGAGCGTGGATCGAGATGCCCGAATCGAGCTGTTGCGTCGTGAGGAGGGGGCGGAGCAGTTGATGGAGTTCGCGCCGATTCCGGCGTGAGGATGGGCGGGCCACGGGAGTGGGTGTAACTGGAGGGATGGTGATCGGCGATGGGCGGCGGGTAGTGCTGGGGACTCGGGGCGGATTGGGTAGCACGGATTTCGCTTACGCGGAGTTATTTCGCAGAAGACGACGGTAACGATCGAGCCTCCCGGTCGTTCCGCTCGGGATACGAGCTCGTAGACTGCCGTTCGCCCTCACTGGCACGGGATTAGCGTCGGCACTGATGCGCTCGGCTGCCGGGTAGCTACGAGCCCTGGTTTGCGTGTCATCGACGTCTGTCAGACCGCCGGGCGCAGTCGTCAATCGCCAAGGGGGGCGTTCATGAGGTTCAATCCACCGCCGAATTGGCCGCGACTGCCGGACGAATGGTCGCCGCCGCCCGGCTGGCAGCCCGATCCGTCCTGGCCGCAGCCGCCGTGGGGGTGGCCGCTGTGGGTCGACGACGACGAGCCGACCGTTTCGATGTCGCCTTCGACGGCGCAGTGGCAGACGCGGCGGCGGTCGCTTCAGGCTCCGGCTGCCGTTCCTTGGTACCGCCGGACGACGGCGGTCGTCCTGTTCCTGGTCTTCTTTTTCCCAGTCGGCTTGATTCTGCTGTGGATGCGCACGGATTGGTCGGTCCAGCGGCGCAGCGTGATCACCGGGTTCGTCGCGGTCTTGGTGATCATCGCTGCGGCCACGAACAGCCCGCAAACGACGACGACCACGCAGCTCAGCCCGACGACGAGTCTTGGGACCGCCGGACCGTCTTCGGGGCCGGATGCTGCGGCGTCGGCTTCGGCGGGCTCGACGACGGCAACGGCGACATCGGTGACTGCGCCCGCGTCGACCGCTCCGGCAGGAGCCGCGCCAGCGGAGACTTCAGCCGCGGCCGCTGCGCCGCGGCCTGCCCCAGCGCCGTCGACCTACGAGGCACCTCCGCCGCCACCGTCGACCACCAAGGCCGCTGCGCCGCCTCCTCCACCACCACAGCCGCCTTCGTTGTGTGGCGCGCCGAGCAACCCGTACGGTTACAACTTCTGCGGCGTCGGCGTCTTCGTCGCCAGCCCGCCCAGCGACATCTGCTCCTACTTCAACTGCATCGGCAACTTTTGGAACGGCCGCGGCTACATGGTCGAATGCAACGACGGAACTTACAGCATGTCGGGCGGAATCAAAGGCGCATGCTCGTATCACCGGGGAGAGGATCGGCCGGTATACAGCGGTTGATTGGTTGAACGGGTCCGATCAGCGGACGATGGCGAGGCGCGCCCGTAGCCGGATGATCTGGAATGTGCCGACCGCCAGCAGGACGTACGTGAAGGCGAAGGCGAACTTGTAGCCCGCGAGCACGGTCCCCGTGCTCGCGGATCGAGTCGCGCCGCTGGAGTCGAGCAGCCAGCCGATTGCGGGAAGGGTGATCGCGGAGGCGACGAACGCTCCGACGTTGACCATGCCCGAAACCGTGCCGAGCCGCTCGGGCGGGTTCGCGGTACGAGCGATGTCGAAGCCGATCATGGAGCCCGCGCCGTTCGTCGCAAAGGCGAGAACCAGCATGATCAGGGCCCAGATAGGAGCACGGCCGGGCCAGAGCAGGACGATGGTCAAGCATGTCGCGGTGACGGCGACGACCGAGAGTGCGAGCGGCACCTGAAGGCGTGGGCGGCCGCCAAGCATGCGCCCGAACAGAAAGCTGCACGCCATTCCCGCGCAGATAAGCAGCGTCAGCAGCGCACTGGCGGCGGCGGCGGTAAGCCCCTCCGCCTGGACCAGAAACGGGAAGCCCCAAAGCATGCTGAACACGGAGCCGGGGAATCCGGTCGTGAAGTGGACCCACAGGCCCTGGCGAGTCGCCGGCTGCGCCCAGCCCGCTCGCATCTGAGCCCTGATGGTGGCGAAGGTCGGCGTGCGCTGTGCGGGTGCGGGTGCCGGCGTGGGTGCTGATGCGGCTGCGGCTGCGGATTGGCTGCTCGTGGGGCTGGCACCGAGCGGATCATGGAGCTGCGCGTCGTGGGGACGGTCACGGATGACGAGCAGCGGTAGCGCGAGTAGAGCAACGCAGCAGAACGCCGCCGCGCAGAAGGTGGCCGTCCAGCCGAAGGTGCGCAGCGACCAGCCCAGCGGCCACGTACTCGCGATCCCGCCAGCCATCCCGCACAGTGCCGTGAGCTGAGTGACCAGGGTGATCCGGGACAGCGGGAACCAGGACGCCACGATCCTCAGGACACTGATGAATATCATCGCGTCGCCGCAACCCAGCAACGCCCGCGCGGCGAGTGCCGGTCCGAACGACGTGACAGTGGCGAAGCAAGCCTGCGCCGCGCACATCACGATCAGTCCGCTCATCAGTAGTCTGCGCGGCCCGAGCCGGTCGATGAGGAGGCCGACGGGGATCTGCATTCCGGCGTAGACCAGCAGCTGGAGCATGGTGAACGTGGACAGCGCCGACGCCCCGATGGAGAAGCGGCGCTCGGCGAGCAGCCCCGCCACCGCGAGGCTGCCGCGATTGAAGACGGCCATGAAGTAGACGCCTACCGCGGCAATCCACACGGTGAGGGCGCGAGTGGTTACGGAGCGGTCAAGGAGGGCGGGGGCCACGGGCGCGATGGGCTCATCAAGCGCTTGCATGGCAAGCCATCATGGCGCGGGACGCTCAGCCGCCGCCGAACCGTCCAATTGGTAAGACCCGCGACTGGTTATTGCCACTCACTCTGCGGCGGGCTGTATGGCGGTGAGCTGCCACGTTGTCGAGATCAGCCTTGCCGGTGCGTTTGGCGATCGGACCCCAACACGGCAGTGCGGGCAGCTGAGCGTATGCGGAAGCAGGGCCGGGAGGACTCGTCGTCACGTCGATGCCCCAGAAGTCCGTGAAGCAGTAGTCGATGTCGAGCACCCGGTAGGCGACGACGTACGCGCGGTGGTCCCGCAAGGTGTCCGAGACGGAAAGCTGGAAGTTACTGCCCGGCATGCCCGACCGGTTCGATCCGGCGAACGTGAGGGTGAGTGTGACTGGGCCCGTCCCCGACGTGCGCACATCGATGACTACGACCGCCTCGAGAGGGAGGAGGTGCGCATATGAGAACTCGATGATGGAGAGCCGGGTGACGGCGGTGTCTCCAGGCGCGTTGCTCGGGGGCGATGTGGGCGGCGGTTCGGGAGGCTGCGAGCTGGCCGACGGAGCGCCGACAGGTGCAGAGGATTGAGACGTCGCGGGTACGGATGGGGATGTGCTGCCCAGCGTGTTCGTGCCGGTGGAGGTTGTGGGCGTGGCAGGGGCGGTCGGGGTGATGGTGGGTGTCGGCGTGCCCGGGACGGTGGCGGGCGGCGAGGCATGTCGGGCAGAGGCGGACGCGCTGGGCGTCATATAGGTCATGACCTGAGTCATCGCCGGAGGACCGCCGGTGCTGCCGGTGAGAGCGAGGATGAGGCCGATCGCCACGCAGGCGGCCAGGAGCCCGAATGCGACCGACGCGAGGCGCACTCGCCGCCCGACGCGGCACCGTGTCAGTTGCCTGCGATGCCGGGTCGGCTGGCGGGCGGGAGTGACGCGGATTTCCGGCTCCGCTTCGGTTTCCGCGGTGGTGCCAGGAGTGGCGGCGAGGGGTGCGGTGAGCGAAGTGGCTGCGGAAGTCGTGGCGGAGGCGGTACCCATAGCGGCGCGGGAGGCGTTCGCGAGTCTTTCCCGGGCTCGAACGTCCCAGTCTGCGTCGTACAGCTGTACGGCAGAGACGCTCAGGTCGGCCAAGGCAACTGCCGCGTCGGCTGCACTCGCCGCACCACGCGCCGGATCGAGCGTGCGCCGCAGCAGTGAGCGAACCGGCTCGGGGACGGTCTTCGGCAACCATGCGCCCATGAGCAGCGGCGCCTGCCGTCGCCTTCGGCCGACTGGGCGTCCGGCGAGGCTGAGGGCGACGAGGTCGGCGAACCAGGTGAGATCGGTCGTGACGACAGATTCAATGGTCTGCGAACCAGTGCGCGGCACCAGGCCGACGTCGACGAGTACGCACGTGCCCTCGGTGTCGATGATGACGTTCTCAGCAGCTACGGCGCCGTGTCCGACGCCGCGGGCGTGCAGGGCGGAAAGCGCAGCCAACACGTCGATGGCGATAACGGTGGTGGTCTGCGCATCGAGGCCGCGCGGATGGTCTTCGAGGAACGCGGAAAAGCGCAGACCAGGCACATCGCGACGTAGTGCGGCGACGATTCGGCCTGCACTGTCGAGCAGGTAGCTGGTCGGCTGGGCGAGCCAGGGCTCGTCGAGACCTCTGAGTGCGTTCACCTCGGCAGGGAACAGGCGTTGGAAGACCTCGTCGCTCACCAGTTCGGCGCCAAGCCGTCGGATGGCTAGCAGAGTCCCATCGGCGTCTGGCACGGTGGCATCAGGGGATTCAATTACGCCGTCCGTTTCATCGTTCACTCCAGCCTCCTGAGCGTTCGACGCTCAGTATCGTTCCGGGCGCGCACAGTAATAGCAACCACTTTGCCAAGATTTGGCAGAAGCCTGAGAAGGAAGGGGAGGGAACGGAGCGGCGCGGGAGACGGGGAGAGGCGAGGGGGAACGGGCTGGGTTAAGGGGG
>NZ_DASZGI010000179.1:0-7405 GCF_035938995.1 Actinocrinis sp. | reverse complement strand
GGCGTTCGATGACGCGGCGCTTGACGACGCAGTGCTTGTAGATGGAGGGTTCATGGGCGAATCGGTACCGGCCGCGGAGCAGTGAGAGCTCGTCCGTCACGCCCTCTGTCCGCCCAGAGCGAGCACGGAACGAACACGGGTGCTCCGCGCGTTGTTCGGCACAGGTGAGCATTGCGCCTGGAGGTGCTTGGATGGCCCGCAACCCGTTCACTCGAGAGAACTCCAGCGACGACGCCCTCGACGCCTATTCGAGGGCGGTTGTGACCGTCGCCGACACGCTGCGCCCCTCCGTGCTCAGCGTCGCGGTGCGCTCTGGGCGCGGCGAAGGAGCCGGGTCGGCAGTCGCGTTCACCGACGACGGCTTCCTGGTCACCAGCGCGCACGTGGTCGAGGGAGTGGGCGGCGGCGCGGTCTTCACCTATGACGGCCAAGAACAGGTCTTCGAAGTGGTCGGGCGCGACCGGCTCTCCGATCTCGCGGTCCTGCGCACCGGCACCCGGCTGGTGCCCCCGGCCGAACTCGGTGACGCGAACCGGCTGCGGGTCGGCCAACTCGTGGTGGCGGTGGGCAATCCCCTGGGACTGGCCGGCTCGGTGACCGCCGGCATCGTCAGCGCGCTGGGCCGGTCCATCCCGGCGCGCACCCCGGCGGGCATGCGGGTGATCGACGACGTGATCCAGACCGACGCCGCGCTGAACCCGGGCAACTCCGGCGGCGCGCTGGCGGATTCCACCGCGCGCGTGATCGGCATCAACACGGCCGTGGCTGGGATCGGCCTCGGCCTGGCGGTGCCGATGAACAGCACCACCCGGCGCATCGTGAGCGAACTGATGTCGAACGGACGGGTGCGGCGCGCCTGGCTCGGCGTCGGCGGCGCGACGATGGCGCTGCCCCCGGCGCTCGCCCGGCGGCTGGAGCAGGAGACCGGCCTGCGGGTGATCGAGGTCGTGCCCGGCTCCCCCGCGGCGCGCGCCGGCATCCATGTGGGGGACGTGATCATCGCGGCTGACCACACGAAGGTCGACGCGGCGCAGGACCTGCAGAAGATGATGCTCAACCTGCGCGCGGGCAGCCGCCTGGACGTCACCCTGATCCGCAACGGCGCGCTGGTCGACGTCGTCGCGGCGCTGAGCGAGCTCACCGGGGTGTAATCACCGCGGTGTAAGAGGTCCGCGGGACTTCAGTGCACGCAGAACTCGTTGCCCTCGGGGTCGTTCATCACGATCCACCGGGAGCCGTACTCCTCGAACTCCTGGATCCGTTTCGCGCCGTACCCCTCGAGCTCGGACACCTTGGCGAGAACCTTCTCCCATCGCTCCGCCGGCGGGTCGGCCCTGGTTCCTCCGGCGCTGATGTCCAGGTGGAGGCGGTTCTTCACGGCCTTGCCCTCGGGCACCCGCATGAACAGAAGCCGGGGCCGCGGACCGCCGCCCACCCCCGGCTCGAAGCCCGGCGGCACCACGGCGGCCAGCTTGTTCCAGTCCTCCTCCGGGATCTTCCAGGCCGTGAGGGCCGCCTCCCAGGAGTCGAAACCCGTGGGCGGCGGCTCTTCCTCGTAGCCGAGGGCCTTGGACCAGAACGCGCTGAGCCCCCGCGGGTCCGCGCAGTCGAAAACAACTTGGAAGTCACTGACCATGCAGCACACGCTAGAGGCAGGCCCCGACAGAATCAGCCTGACCGCTCAGACGTTGAAACCCCATGCCGCACCAAAACCCAGTGTCAGATTAAACCCGGTGTCAGATCAAAGCTCAGTGTCAGACGTTGAAGCCCAGAGCCCGCAGCTGCTCGCGCCCGTCGTCGGTGATCTTGTCCGGGCCCCACGGCGGCATCCAGACCCAGTTCACCCGGAAGTCCGCGACCAGGCCGTCCAGCGCGGTGCGGATCTGGTCCTCGATCACATCCTGCAGCGGGCAGGCCGCCGAGGTCAGGGTCATGTCGATGACCGCGACGTTCGCGTCGTCCACGGTCAGGCCGTAGACCAGGCCGAGGTCCACGACGTTGATGCCCAGTTCGGGGTCGACGACGTCCTTGAGGTTCTCGGTGACCTCGTCCAGCTCAGCGACGTCAGCCATGGTTCTTGACTCCTTCCGCGGCCAGAGCCTGTGCGGTGGCATCTTTGAGCGCCATCCAGGACAACAGCGCGCACTTGACCCGCGCCGGGAACTTCGACACCCCGGCGAAGGCGACGGCGTCCTCGAGCACGTCCTCGTCACCGGCCGACTCGCCCTTGGACTGCATGAGCTCCAGGAACTTCTCCTGGATCCCCAGCGCCTCGCCGACCTTCTTGCCGATCACCAGGTCGGTCAGCACCGAGGCCGAGGCCTGCGAGATCGAGCAGCCCTGCGACTCGTACGAGACGTCCTCGATCACCGCGGCCTCGCCCAGCGACGCGTCGGACAGGTGCACCCGCAGCGTCACCTCGTCGCCGCAGGTCGGGTTGACGTGGTGGACCTCGGCCCGGTACCCGTCGCGCAGCCCCTTGTGGTGCGGGTTGCGGTAGTGGTCCAGGATGATCTCCCGGTACATCGACTCAAGCTGCATCTGTCATCACGCTCCGAAGAAACGCTTGACGTGCTCCAGACCTTCCACGAGCGCGTCCACGTCGGCCTTGGTCGAGTAGACCGAGAACGAGGCGCGGGTGGTGGCCGCCACGCCGTAGCGCTTGCATACCGGGCGGGCGCAGTGCTGCCCGACCCGCACGGCGATGCCCTGCTCGTCGAGCACCTGGCCGACATCGTGCGGGTGGATCGCGCCGAGCGCCGGCGAGTTGAGCGTGAACGAGATCGCGGCGCCGTGGTCCTGCGCGGTCTGCGGGCCGATCAGCGTGAGCCCTTCGACCGCCTTGAGCTGGTCGAGCGCGTACTCGACGATCTCGCGCTCGTGCGCGGCGACGTTCTCCATGCCCAGCTCGTTCAGGTAGTCCACGGCCGCACCGAGCCCGACCGCCTCGGCGATCGGCGGGGTGCCCGCCTCGTACTTGTGCGGGATCGGCGCGTAGGTCGAGGCCTCCATCTCGACGATCTCGATCATCTCGCCGCCGCCGAGGAACGGGGGCAGCTCCTCGAGCAGGTCCGCGCGGCCCCACAGCACGCCGATGCCGGTCGGGCCGAGCATCTTGTGCCCGGTGAACGCGACGAAGTCGGCGCCCAGCTCCCGCACGTCCAGCGGCAGGTGCGGGGCGGACTGCGAGGCGTCCAACACGAACAGCGCGCCGACCTCATGGGCGCGGCGGGCGATCCGCTCGACCGGGTTGAGGGTGCCGAGGATGTTGGAGACGTGCACGACCGCGACGACCTTGGTCTGCTCGTTCACGATCTCGTCGAGGTTGGAAAGGTCCAGCCGGCCGTCGTCGGTCAGGCCCAGCCACTTGAGCTCCGCGCCGGTGCGCTGCGCGGTCAGCTGCCAGGGCACGATGTTGGAGTGGTGCTCCATCTGGGTGATGACCACCCGGTCGCCGCGCCCGATGCCGTACGGGTCGCCGGCCCAGCCGAGCACGTTGGAGACCAGGTTCAGCGCCTCGGAGGAGTTCTTGGTGAAGATCACCTCGCGCGGGTCGGCGTTGATGAACCGGGCCACCTTCTCGCGGGCGCCCTCGTACATCGCGGTGGCTTCCTCCGCGAGCGTGTGCACGCCGCGGTGGACGTTCGAGTGGTGCCGCTCGTAGTAGGTGCTCATCGCGTCGATGACCTGGCGCGGCTTCTGCGAGGAGGCCGCCGAGTCCAGGTAGACCAGGGGCTTGCCGTCGCGGACGCGCCGCTCCAGGATCGGGAAGTCCTTGCGGACCAGCTCCACGTCGATCGCCATGTCAGGCCGCTTCCTTGACGCCGGTGTACTTCTCGTAGCCCTCGGCTTCCAGGCGCCCGGCCAGTTCCGGGCCACCGGACTCGACGATCCGCCCGCCGGCGAACACGTGCACGTAGTCCGGCTCGATGTAGCGCAGGATCCGGGTGTAGTGGGTGATCAGCACGGTGCCGACCTCGCCGGTGGCGCGCACCCGGTTGACCCCTTCGGCCACGATCCGCAGCGCGTCGACGTCGAGGCCGGAGTCGGTCTCGTCGAGCAGCGCGATCTTCGGCTTCAGCAGCTCGAGTTGCAGGATCTCGTGGCGCTTCTTCTCGCCGCCGGAGAAGCCCTCGTTGACCGAGCGCTCGGAGAAGGCCGGGTCCACCTGGAGGCGCGTCATGGCCTCGTTGACCTCTTTGACCCAGGTGCGCAGCTTCGGCGCCTCGCCCCGGATCGCGGTCGCGGCGGTGCGCAGGAAGTTGGACACCGAGACACCGGGGACCTCGACCGGGTACTGCATGGCCAGGAACAGGCCGGCGCGGGCGCGCTCGTCCACGGTCATGGCCAGCACGTCCTCGCCGTCAAGGAGCACCTGGCCCTGGGTGACCTGGTACTTGGGGTGCCCGGCGATCGAGTAGGCGAGGGTGGACTTGCCGGAGCCGTTCGGGCCCATGATCGCGTGGGTCTCGCCCTGCTTCACAGTCAGGTCGACCCCGCGCAGGATCTCCTTGGGAGCGCCTTCGGCGTCGACGGAGACGTGCAGGTCGCGGATTTCGAGAGTGGCCATGGGTTCTTACAGCTCCACATTGACGGCGACGTAGACGTTGTCGCCTTCGATCTTGACGGGGTAGACGGGGACGGGGTCGACGGCGGGCAGGGACCTGGGCTTGCCGTCGGCCAGGGAGAAGGTCGAGCCGTGCAGCCAGCACTCGATCTCGCCGTCGATCACTTCGCCCTCGGACAGGGCGACGCTGGCGTGCGAGCAGACGTCGTGGATCGCGTAGACCTGGCCGGCGGTAGTGCGCACCACGGCGACCGGGGTGCCGTCGACGTCCACGGCCTCGGGCTTGTCGGGCTCGAAGTCGGCCAGTTCACCGATCGGCTGCCAGATCGGTTCGGTCGCGCTCACGCCCGCACCTCCTGCGCAGCCGACGCGCCCTCAGACAACGCACCCTCGGATGACGCGCTTTCGGAGGACACGGAGCGGCTCAGTTCTGTCTCCACCTTGTGCATCAACCGTTCCTCGAGATCCGGGATTCCGATCCGGGCGATCACGTCCGCGAAGAAGCCGCGCACCACCAGCCGCCGCGCCTCGTCCTCGGAGATGCCGCGGCTCTGCAGGTAGAACAGCTGCTCGTCGTCGAAGCGGCCGGTGGCCGAGGCGTGGCCGGCGCCGACGATCTCGCCGGTCTCGATCTCCAGGTTCGGCACCGAGTCGGCGCGGGCGCCGTCGGTGAGCACCAGGTTGCGGTTGAGCTCGTAGGTGTCGGTGCCTTCGGCCGCGGCGCGGATCAGCACGTCGCCGACCCAGACGGTGTGCGCGTCGGCGCCTTGGAGCGCACCCTTGTACGTCACCCGCGAGCGGCAGTTCGGGACCGCGTGGTCGACGAACAGCCGCTGCTCCAGATGCTGGCCGTCATCGGCGAAGTACAGGCCGAGCAGCTCCGCGTCGCCGCCGGGAGCGGCGTACCTGACCTGCGGGATGAGCCGGACCAGGTCGCCGCCGAAGGTGACGTTGACCGACTTGACCGTCGCGTCCCGGCCGACCAGCACGTTCTGCTGGGCCAGGTGCACCGCGTCGCGGTCCCAGTCCTGCACCGAGATCAGGGTGGCCTTCGCGCCGTCGCCGACCAGCAGGTCGACGATCGCCGCACGGGCGCCGGAGCCGGTGTGGTCGAGCACGATGACAGCCTCGGCGAACGGCTTGACGTCGAAGACCAGGTGGGCGAAGCCGACGCCGCCCAAAGCGCGCACCTCCACCCGCACCGGCTCGGTGAGCACCTGCTCCTTGGGGACGGTGATCACAGTGGCCTGCTGTGCCTCCTGGAAGGCCCAGGCCGCGGCGACATCGACTGGCACGCCCGCCTTGCCCACGCGCGGATCGTCGCGGCCGACCTGCTCGGCGGTCACGCCGTCGGGCAGGCTCAGCTCGACCTTGTCCGCGCCGCGCTCGCCGTCCGCGGCGGCGCTGCCGTCGTGCAGCCCGCGCAGCCGCTTCAGCGGAGTGAAGCGCCAGTCCTCCTCGCGCCCGGTCAGCGCCGGGAAGGCGGCCGGGTCGTAGGAGGCGAAGCGCTCGCCCCGGGAGGCGAGCACTTCGGAGTGGGTCTTGCCGGTGCCGGGCCCGGCCAGCGGCGCGCCCGCCCCGGGTCCGGCCACCGTCACCGCGGCGGCCGTCATCGCGCCCTTGTTCGTCTCAGCCATGCGTCGTCTTCGTCTCTCGTCCTCGTGCGTCCCGCCGTACCCGGCCGGTCAGCCGACCGCGCCTTCCATCTGCAGCTCGATCAGCCGGTTGAGTTCCAGCGCGTACTCCATGGGCAGCTCGCGGGCGATCGGCTCGACGAAGCCGCGCACGATCATCGCCATCGCCTCGTCCTCGGTCAGGCCGCGGCTCATCAGGTAGAACAACTGGTCCTCGGAGACCTTGGAGACGGTGGCCTCGTGGCCCATCTGCACGTCGTCCTCACGCACGTCCACGTAGGGGTACGTGTCCGAGCGGCTGATCGTGTCCACCAGCAGCGCGTCGCACTTGACGTTCGACTTCGAGTGGTGCGCGCCGTCCTGGATCTGGATCAGGCCGCGGTACGAGGTGCGGCCGCCGCCGCGCGCCACCGACTTGGAGATGATCGTCGACGAGGTGTACGGCGCGACGTGCACCATCTTGGCGCCCGCGTCCTGGTGCTGGCCCTCGCCGGCGAAGGCGATGGACAGGGTCTCGCCCTTCGCGTGCTCGCCGAGCAGCCAGACCGCCGGGTACTTCATGGTGACCTTGGAGCCGAGGTTGCCGTCGATCCACTCCATGGTCGCGCCCTCGTGCGCCGCGGCGCGCTTGGTGACCAGGTTGTAGACGTTGTTCGACCAGTTCTGGATCGTGGTGTAGCGCACCCGGGCGTTCTTCTTCACCACGATCTCGACCACGGCCGAGTGCAGCGAGTCCGAGCTGTAGACCGGCGCGGTGCAGCCCTCGACGTAGTGGACGTACGAACCCTCGTCGGCGATGATCAGCGTCCGCTCGAACTGGCCCATGTTCTCGGTGTTGATGCGGAAGTACGCCTGCAGGGGGATCTCGACGTGGACGCCCTTGGGGATGTAGATGAACGAACCGCCGGACCACACGGCCGTGTTGAGCGCCGCGAACTTGTTGTCACCGCTCGGAATGACCGTGCCGAAGTACTCCCGGAACAGGTCTTCGTGCTCCCGCAGACCTGAATCGGTGTCGGCGAAGATCACGCCCTGCTGCTCGAGGTCCTCGCGGATCTGGTGGTAGACGACCTCGGACTCGTACTGCGCCGCGACCCCCGCGATCAGCCGGTTCTTCTCGGCCTCGGGGATGCCCAGCTTGTCGTAGGTGTTCTTGATGTCCGCGGGCAGGTCGTCCCAGGTCGCGGCCTGCTTCTCGGTGGAG
>NZ_DASZGI010000178.1:0-13773 GCF_035938995.1 Actinocrinis sp. | reverse complement strand
TCGATGTGCAGCCAGAAACTGAAGTTGTAGTTGCTGCACCCGCTGGGCAGAGTGACCGTCTGGGCGAGGGTGTCGGTGGTGGTCGTGCCCCAGCCGTCGAGCCAGGCGTCCCAGCTTCCGCTGTGCGGCGGTTCCAGCGAGCTGTTGTTGATCACGTCGACCGGCGAGTGGGTCGACGTCACCGTCCACGGCGAGGGGCTGGAGCTGCCGTTCTCGAAGCCGGGGTTGCCCAGAAGCTGCGAAGCCGGGCAGCCGCCGCTGCCGGTCGGCGTGGCGCTCGCCTCGTTGCTCATCGTGCCCTCACCGATGGCGTTCACGGCGGTGACCTTGTAGTAGTAGGTCTGGCCAGCGGTCAGACCGGTGTCCGTACACGAGGTCACCGCGCCGAGACCGCTGCATCCACCGGTGGTCAGCAGCGTCTCCTGGCCGCTGGCGGTGCTGCGGTACACGTTGTACGAGTTGATGTTCTCGCCGCCGGTGTTGGACGGCGGCGTCCAGCTGAGTGAGACCTGTCCGGTTCCGGCGGTCGCGGTCAGGCCGGTGGGCGCGCCTGGCACCGTGCCGGCGATCGGGTCGGCCGTAATCGTGACGGACGAGGAAGCAGTCTTCGCGGGCGAAGAACTGTCCGTGACCGTCAGCGTCGCGGTGTACGTCCCGGCGGCGCTGTAGGTGTGGCTCGGGTTCTGCGTCGTGCTCGTCGCCGAACCGTCACCGAAGTTCCAGCTGTACGAGTACGCCGGCGTCCCACCGGTGGCCGAGCCCGTGAAGCCTACGGTCAGCGGTATCTGACCGGAGGTCGGGAGGGCGGAGGCGGTGGCCGCCAGCGGGTTGCCCACGGCGCTCACGTTGGTAGTGACCTGCGATGTAGCAGTATTGGCCGGGGAAGCGCTGTCCGTGACCGTCAGCGTCGCTGTGTAGGTTCCAGCGGCGCTGTAGGTGTGGCTCGGGTTCTGGGTCGTACTCGACGTCCCGTCACCGAAGGTCCAGCTGTACGTGTACGGCGCCGTGCCGCCGGTGGCCGAGCCGGTGAAGTTCACGGTCAGCGGCGCATTACCCGTCGACGGCGAGCCGCCGGCGCTGGCCGACAGCGGCGTGGAGCCCTGGACCCAGAAGTCCTCCAGCGGGTCGCCGAGGGCCGACTGGTCCGCGGTGGTCATCGGGAAGGTCGACAGGCCGATGTTGTCGTTCGGGTCGATGATGCCCGACTTCACGTTCTGCAGCGTGCGCTCCATCGCCGCGAGCACGTTGCCCGTGGTGTAGGCGACGTGGCTGAGGTAGTGCTGCTTGACGTACTGCGACGGCCCGATGACGACCAGCGGCACGCGGTAGGTGTTGCTGACGTGGTCCGAGCCGTTGTTGCCGTTCTGGGTGTCGTCCTCGGTGACGACGATCAGCGTGTTGTTCTTGTACGCCGCGTTGCCCATGATCGACTGGACGATCTGGTTCGTCGCCGCGTCGTTGGTCGGGATGTCCTGGTACGTACCGGGGTGGTCGTTGAACAGCTCGACGTAGTTGTAGGCCGGCAGACCGTTGGTGTTGACGAAGTTCAGGTAGTCGTTGGCGACGGTCGTGTCGGAGATGCTCTGGTTGCTGCACGTGTACTCGTTATAGTGCAGCTCTTCGGGGATGTTCGTGCCCGGACGGTCGACCGGCAGTATCTCGACCTTGCCGTCGGCCGGGTTCTTCCAGTAACCGCTGCCGCTGTTGAGCATCCAGTAGAAGTCACCGTTCATCACGAACGTGTACGGACTGCTGCCGGACCCCCCGGTCGCCGGGGTCGAGCACGCGTTGGTGCCCTCGCTCGTCGGGCCGGTGTCGCCGCTCAGGAACCGGTCGAACTGGGTGCCGTTGGCGGGGTAGGACTGCTGCTGCGAACTGGACGACGACTGGCCGGAGAAGAGGAACCAGTGGTTGGGTCCGCTCGGCGGCTGCGTGCCCGTGCTGTACGAGTCGCTGAGCGCATACTGCTTCGCCAGACTGTGCAGGTCGGGCACGGAGCTGATGTGGTTCGTGCTCTCCACCTTGCCGTTGCAGCCCGCGATGACGGTCGTCGCGCAGTCACCGAGATAGTCGTCGAACGTGTGGTTCTCCCGGTAGATCACCACGAAGTGCTGGAACGGCGGGAAGTACGGAGCCAGCGGGTTGACCGCGGCCTTCGGCGAGGACACTATCGTGGCCTGCTTGTTCACCGTGCGCACGGACTGCTGGTCGGTGATCGAGAAGTTCTTCGGCTGCGGGAACTTCGCGAACTCCACCCCGGGCGCCGCGAACTTGGCGCCGTTGCAGTCGTAGTTGTCCGGCTTGTACGACTGCGGACGTTGTCCATTGGGCAGGTTCTTGGCATTGGCCGGATCGGTGTTCGGGTTCCAGCCGATGAGGGTGCATGAACCGACGCCCGTCGCCGGGTGCAGCGCGCCGGCTCCGGCCTGGGCCGGGCCGAGGGCAAACCCGACCATGGCGAAGGCCGCGGCCGCGACGCCGAGCGTCAGCACGATCTTCCGCTTTCTCACTCTTGCTATTACTTTCCACCCGATCATGGATCGTCCTCCTGCGGGAAGCCCCGCGTGTGGGTACGTGCGGGCATGCGCGAATCCCCCCTGCGCATCGTCGCCACGGAACGACGCCTCCACAAGCACTCACGAGCGTCGATTTTCAGGATTCACTCAGTTTGCTGCGACTTTCACCCCGTGTTCGTATACAGTTGGCTGGTGAGCCGCCCAGCGTAGGGTTTTCCCGGCGGTCAGGGCTCTTCGAGCGGCCGTCAGACATAGGGTTTTCCCGGCGGTCAGGACACTGGCGCGGCGGCGGCAAAGCATAGGCCCCCGCCTGACTGATCCCTGTTTATTCAGCCTTTAGTGAACCGTTTTCGGCGGCCGGCCGTGCCACGTCGGAGAGGTGATGGCCGCGGCCGGAACGGGCATTGCGGAATTTCCCGCCTGTCGCCGCCGTGTCTCCTGACACTGTGTCTCTAAAGTGCGCGTCTCTCGACAGGGATGCAATTGACTTTGTGCGAGCGGCGGAGCGCGTCCGCGCTCGCATCCCTATGCTCTGCGCTGCGGGTCACGCTTGGGATGGGAGCGCATGCAGAGCGATTGGGTCGACGCCGGTTCACCCTGGAGTTACGGCAGTGACTCCAGGGATTCAAGGCGACCACCGTCTCTGGTGGGACGCGACGACGAGCTCAGAGCGGCGCTCGCCGCGCTGGAGCACGGAGGCGTCGTGCTCGCCGGCACGCACGGCGCCGGCCGCAGCCGCCTGGCCCGCGAACTGGCCGCGCTCCTGCGCGAGGGCGGCCGCACCGTCGATTGGCTGGTGACTTCGAGCAGCGCGGCCGCCATGCCGCTGGCCGCGCTGTCAGGACTGCTGTGGGCCGACGGCCGTGCGGAACGGGCACCGCAGACCGTCGGCGAGGCGGTCGCGGCGATAGCGCAGCGGACCGGGGCGAGCCGGTTGCTGCTGGTGTGCGACGACGCGCACCTGCTCGACGAGGCGTCCGTCGTCGTCCTGCACCACCTCGCCGCCCGCGGAAAGGTGAGCCTGCTGCTCACCGTCTGCACTGATGAGACGCTCCCCGAACCGGTGACGGCGCTGTGGAAGGACGAGATCGTCGCCCGCGTCGACCTCGCACCGCTGAGCAAGGAGGCGATAGCGCCGCTGCTGCACGACGTGCTGGGTTCGCCGGTGGACGGCATCAGCCTGGAGCGCATCTATCGGCTCTGCGAAGGAAACCTGGTCTACCTGCGCGAACTGGTGGCCGCCGGGGGCCGGAGCGGTTCGTTGCGGCGAAGCGGCGCGGTGTGGTCGTGGCACGGCCCTGTCGCGCCGGACGCGCGGCTCAGCGAGCTCGTCTGGTCCCGGCTCGCGGCGCTCGCCCCCGCCGAGCAGGCGGTGCTCGAACTGCTCGCCTGGGGCGAGAGCCTCGGCGCCGGTCTCCTCCAGCAGCTTGAGCCGCAGGCCGACCTGGTCGCCATGGAGAACAAAAGGCTGATCCGGGTCGGCGGCGACGGGCACCGGCGCCCGGTGCGGCCCGTGCGGCTGCTCGACACCGAGGTGCTGCGCAACCGGACGCCGCGCCTGCGAGCCGATCAGATCTGCCGCGCGCTCGCCGTGGCGGTGGAAGGGAAGGGTGCGCGGCGGGCCGACGACCGGCTTGCCGTCGCGCTCTGGCATCTGACCGCGGGAGACGGCTCCAGCGCTCCGGTGGCGGTCTACCTGTCCGCGGCGCGCAGGGCGCATGCCACGATCGATCCCCTGCTTGCCGAGCAACTGGCCCGCGCCGCGGTTCAGGCCGCGCCGAACTCCCTGGCGGCCGGGCTGCTGCTCGGCGAGACGCTCGCCTGGCAGGGCCGGTACGCCGAGTCCGCGCAGACCATCTCAGGGCTCGATTCGCTCGCCCGGTCAGACGCGGACATCGTGCAGCTCACCCTGACCCGCGCGGTCTCCGCTTGCTGGGGCCGCGGGGAGCCGCAGGTCGCGATCGAGGAGTTGCTGCTGGCCGAGGGCCGGGTCACGTCGGCGGAGCACCGCCAGGAGCTCCAGTCCATGCGCGTCGGCATCCACTACGCGTCGGGGCGGGCACCGGCGGCGGTGAGCGCGGCCGCCGAGGTCATCGCGAACCCCTCGAGCCCGGCGAATCTCGTGCGGACGCACCGCGCGGCCGTTCCGTCGCTGGCGCTGACCGGGCGGATCGAGAAGGCGCTCGAGGAGTGGGGCCGCTGTGCGGCTGCGGCCGGGGCAGCCGGGGACGCGGTGCCCGAGGCCCACGTGATGCTGCCGCTGGCCGGCGCGGCGGCGATGCGGGCCGCGTCGCGGCTGCGGGAGGCCGAGCAGCTCGCCGCCGAGGCTTACCGGGAGGCCAGCCGTTTGGCCATCCGGTTCGGCGCGGGCGCCGGCGCCCAGATGCTCGGCATGATCGCGCTGGACGCGGGCCGGGTAGCCGACGCCCGGCGGTGGCTCAACGAGGCGGTGACCCTGCTCGACTCCGCGGACCTGGTCGGATTCCTCAGCCAGTCCTGGTCGACGCTCGCCCGGACCCTCGCGGTCACGCCGCGCCCGGACCGGCAGGAACGGCGCCCGATGGCGCTGGAAGCCGCCGCGGCGCAAAAGGCGGCCGAGGAGGCCCTGAGCCCGGCCCGCCGCTCGTGGGCGCCGCAGGTGGCGGTCGGCCGGGCCTGGGTCGCGCTGGCCGAGGGGCGCCACATCGACGCCAGGCAGCTCGCGCTCGAGGCGGCGGAGGCGGCGGCGCAGGAGGGCTTCCACAGCGTCGCGCTGAACGCCGCCCACGACGCGCTGCGGTTCGGCGCCCGCCGCGCCGCGCACCTCTTGCTCACCGACGCCTCGAATCTCGTGGACGGTCCTCTCACCGCGGTCTACCTCGAGCACGCGCTGGCGCTGGAGGAGGTGGACGGGGGCCGACTCGACGCGGTCAGCCGCTCCTTCGCGGCGCTGGGGGCGCACCTGCTGGCCGCCGAAGCCGCCGCGGAGGCCGCAGCCGCTCACCGCAGCCAGGGTCTGCCCGCCCGGTCGAGCGCGTCGACGGCCGCGGCCTCGGGGTTCCTGGCGGCGTGTCAGGGTGCGCTCAGTCCGGTGATCGCCGAGCACGGAGCCTCCACCGGCCTGACGACGCGCGAGCGTGAAGTCGCGAAGCTGGCCGCCGAGGGTTTGTCGAACCGGGAGATCGCCCAACATCTGGGTACGTCGGTGCGTACGGTGGAATCCCACCTCGCGCACGTCTACGGAAAGCTGGGCGTGAACGGGCGGGAGAAGCTCAGTGGCCTTCTTCCGTAGTACGCAGGGGCAGTCTACGTAGTCGCATACGGATGCCCGTTTGCCCCCGCGCGCAGACAATTGCGCCCGCTAGGACAGCACCGTCGGCGCCTGGGTCACGCCCGGCGGTCGCTTTACGTAACGCGTCTACCCTGCCGCGGGCGCGGTCAAAACAGACGCGGGACTTTTTGGGGATGGGAATGGAACGTGTGAAGGTGTCGGTGTTCGCCACCGACCCGATCTCCCGCGCGGGGGTGGCCAGCGCGCTGCGGATGTCGCCGCAGCTGGACGTACTGCCGTCTGCGGCGACCGAGCCGGTGCAGGTCGTCGTCGCGGTGGTGGACAACGCCCGGGACGGTGTGATCGAGGCGCTGCGCCAAGTGCAGCGCTCGGCGCCCACGCGGGTGGTACTCGTCGTCGCGGACGTCAACGCCGCGGATCTGGCCGCCGCGACCGAATGCGGTGTGATCGCGGTCGTGCGGCGCAGCGAGGCCACTTCGGAGCGTCTTGTGCAGGCGATCACGGCGGCCGCCCGGGGCGAGGGATCGGTCCCGGCGGACCTGCTCGGTTCGCTGATGGAGCAGGTCGGGCGGGTGCAGCGGCACGTCCTCGGCCCGCGCGGCTTCGGCATCAGCGGGCTGGCGAACCGGGAAGTCGCGGTGCTCAAGCTGATCGCCGAGGGGCACGACACCGCGGAGATCGCCAGGACACTGTCGTACTCCGAGCGGACAGTGAAGAACGTGCTGCACAACGCGATGATCCGGTTGCAGGTGCGCAATCGCTCGCACGCGGTCGCATACGCCGTGCGCGAAGGGCTGATCTGATCGGGTAAAGCGGGGTAGTCGCCATCGTGTCCGGTCAGTCTCCTTCGATGGAATTGACCGGGCCTGATGCGTTTTCGATCCGACTCTCGTAAGTCAGGTATCCTTCCGAGTCTCGCCGGGCAAGATCACCGGTGTGGTAGTACCCGTCGACGAAGCGTCCGGCTGTGGTTTCCGCGTCCCGGAAGTAGCCGGACATCAGACCGGCCGGGCGCCGGGCGAGCTCGATACAGACTTCACCCTCGGATGAGGGTTCACCGGTGTGCGGATCGATCAGCGCGACGGGGTATCCGGGCAACGGCTTGCCCATCGCTCCGGGCCGTCCCGGGAGCCCCACTGTCATGCCGATCTGCGGCGTGGTCTCGGTCTGTCCGTATCCGTCGCGCACGGTCACGCCCCAGGCGGCGCGCACTTTCTCGATCACGTCGAAGGAGAGCGGCGCGCCGATCGAACACGCCTCGCGCAGCGACTTCGGCCGGCTGCCCAGATCGTGCTGGAGCAGCACTTCCCAGGTCGCGGGCGCCGCGCACAGGCTGCTGACTCGCTGCTGCTCAAGCACCCCGAGCAACGTGCTTGGCGCACTCTCGGCGGAATGCTTGACCGAGACTACGGTCGCCTCGGCGTTGAAGGGTCCGAAGAGGCTCGACCAAGCGTGCACGGCTTGTCCGGGTACTGCGGTGTCCAGATGAACGTCGCCCGGCAGCAACCCGCTCCAGTACATGCCGGACAGGCTTCCGATCGGGTAGCTCGTGTGCGTGTGGCAGACCATCTTGGGACGCGCCGTGGTGCCTGAGGTCAGGTAGACGAAGAGCAGGTCGTCAGCGTTCGTATCGCCGCTGGGGACGAACACGCGCCGCTCGGCATAGGCGTTGGCGTAGTGGAGCCACCCGGCGATCTTCTCCCCGACGCAGACCCTGATGGTGCGCGGCGCGAGCGGCGAGAACAGGTCGGCGTGACGATCGGCGGTGACGACGCAGGCTATCTCGGTACGACGCAGCACGTTTATGAGGTCCACCGGCGAGACTGTCGTGGGGACCGGGATGACGACGGCGCCGAGCTTCATCGCGGCGAGCATGATCTCCCACACCGCGATCTGGGTGTCCAGCATCAGCAGCACCTGCTGCCCGCGGCGCAGGCCGTTGCGGCGCAGCCAGTTCGCGACTCGGTTGGAGCTCTCGGACAGCTCGGCGTAGCTGACCGCGTCCGTGGTTCCGGCGTCGGAGTCCGCGTCGATCAGCCGCAGCGCGATGCGGGTGTTGTCGACGGCGACCTGGTCGAACCAGTCCAGGGCCCAGTTGAAGCGTTCGGGCGCGGGCCAGGCGAACCTGGCCACGGCGGCGTCGTGCTCGTCCCACAGCGTGTGCAGCAGGTCGCGGGCCGCCAGGAAACCGCTGGTGGCGCTCGAGTCGTGGCTGCTGCTCAAGGTGGCGGGCTCCTCGTCGGCGGCCGAAGGGCGTCCCTCGTCGATTCGCACCCTGATGCTAACCTCGCGGGCGGCCCGGTCCAGAGGTCGGCGGGCGATCGTGCGCAGCCTGACACGCCCGGGCTCACGGTGAGGCAGCCTGGGATGTCCGAACGCGCAACTTGCGCCTCTGCGCGGCTCCGCCGACGCCGCCGCGTCGAGCACTCGGTGAGAGTGTTGATCGGTAGCAGCGTCGATCAGACGCCGCCGACGTTGATTCGTCGGAGCGCTGCGTCGATCAGGCGGAGCCGTTGTCGGTCAGGCGCTGCCGAGCGGGATGCGCAGGCTGACCGTGCCGCGCAGGTCCAGCCACGCGGCGTCGGGGCCGCGCACGAGGCGCAGCACGATCTGCTCGCAGTCCGGGCAGCGGGCGACCAGTCCGGGACCCGGCCCGTAGACCCGCAGCCGGGCGAGCGGCCCGGTGCTGCCGCACCCCGTGCAGCGGCCGACGGCGGCCGTCACGTCGACCGCGAAGATCTCCGAGAGCGGCCCGGCCAGGGCGTTTCCGTCCTGATACACGTCGTCGGCGGGAAGTGCGTCCATGTCAGCCTCCGCTCGGCCCGAACCGTTCGGTCCGGATCAGATCAGGGTCGTGGCCCAGGTCCAGCAGCAGGTTCGCGGCGTGCTCCACGAAGCCGGTGGGGCCGCAGACGTAGCTGGTCGGCGTGAAGTCCGCGGACCAGCCGGCCGCGGCCGCGTCGTCCCGGGTCAGCCGCCCCGGCTGGCGCGGCCAGCCGTCCGGGGCCTTGCGCGTGTAGAGGAACGTGGTGTCGAGGCCGGGGTCGCCGCGCCGCAGTTCCGCCAGGTACATCCGATCTTCGGGGGTGCGCACCGAATACAGGAGCCTGAAAGGCGCGCGGCTGCCGACGGCGCGGCGGGTGCGGATCATCGCCATCAGCGGCACGATGCCCGATCCGCCCGCCAGCAGCAGGACCGGCTCGCGCTGCTCCGGCCGCCACACGAACCAGCCGCCGACCGGTCCGCGCAGCTCCACCGCGTCGCCGACGGCCAGGTCGTCCGCGAGGTACGGGGAGACCTCGCCGTCCGGGACGGTTTGGACGGTCAGCTCGACGCGGTCGCCGTCAGGCGCCGACGCCAGGGAGTAGCTGCGCTGGGTGCTGTAGCCGTCCTCCGCTGTCAGCCGTACGTCCACGTGCTGCCCGGCCAGGTGGCCGGGCCAGCCGGGCACGTCGAACACGAGGGTGCGCGCGGCCGCGGTCTCGTCCCGCCGCTCGACCAGCGTCGCGACCCGCCAGCGCAGCCGCTCGCCTAGTCGCCCTGATACCGCTGCTCGCGCCATGGGTCTCCGTAATTGTGGTAGCCGACGCTCTCCCAGAAGCCCGGCTCGTCCTGCAGGAGCAGCTGGATCCCGCGCACCCACTTGGCCGACTTCCACAGGTACAGATGCGGCACGAGCAGCCGGGCCGGTCCCCCGTGCTCGGGCGCCAACTCCTCGCCTTCGTAGCGGTAGGCGATCCAGGCTTTGCCGTCGAGCAGGTCCTCCAACGGCAGGTTGGTGGTGTAGCCGCCGTAGGAGTGCACCAGGGCGTAGTCCGCGGCGGTCTCGACGTCCTCGAACAGCACATCGAGCGAGACGCCTTGCCAGTCGGTGCCGAACTTGGACCACTTGGTGACGCAGTGCAGGTCCACGGTCGGCTGCTCCGTGGGCAGCGCCATGAGCTGGTCCCAGTTCCAGCTGTGCCGCGCCCCGCTCTCGGTCGTGATCGTGAACTCCCACCGGTCGGTGCTGATGCGCGGGGTCGGTCCGGCGGAGAGGACGGGGAAGTCGCGGGTCTCGTACTGCCCGGGCGGCAGCCGACCCTCCGGGACGCGCGGTCGTCCGTGGAAGCCGCGGGAGATGATGGCCACGGTGGTGAGCCCTTCTGCCGGGGGCCGGTTAAGCCTGATTCTCCCTCTGCATCGGCGGACGGCGCACCCCGGACGACTCCATTCGCTCCCGCCGGAAGGGCTCTTGGGCGCCGCATCCGGCTTAGGCGCGATTGATTGCCCAGTGGGCACTATTGCCTCAATCACGACGGGACCAGTGGAGAGGAGATCTGATGCTGAGCAAGCAGCAGGCAGCGGAGGCGGTCGACGAGGCGCGCATCGAGCGCGGCGTCACCTGGGCTCAGCTCGCCGAGGCGGTGGGGCGGCCGCCGGTGTGGACGACCGCGGCGCTGTTGGGGCAGCACCCGATGACGGCGGAGCAGGCTGAGGCGGCCACCGAGGCACTGGGCCTGGGGCCGGATGTCGCAAAGGCCCTGCAGCTCCAGCCCACCCGCGGCGCACTCGACGCGGCGGTGCCGGTGGACCCGACCATCTACCGGCTCTATGAAGTGCTCCAGGTATACGGCCCCACGCTCAAGGCACTGATTCACGAACAGTTCGGCGACGGCATCATGAGCGCGATCAACTTCCGCCTCGACGTGGAGCGGGTTCCGGACCCGGCCGGCGACCGCGTCCAGATCACGATGAACGGCAAATTCCTGCCCTACCAGTGGTAGCCTCTCCGCCTCCGTCGACGTGGGAGCCGACCTTTCGTCGATGCGAGCGCGGCTTCCCGCCAGGTCTGAGCCCGGCGGGAAGCCGCGTCCTTATTCAGTTGGGCGCGGCGCAGATTATTGGCTGTAGACCTGCAGTTCGGAGAGTTGTCCGGCGGGCCAGCCGGTGTTGGCGGTGAAGGTGAGTTTGACGTAGCGCACGGTGTTGGCGGTGAAGGTGATGGTGGCGGTGTTGCCGGTGGTGGGGTTGAAGGTGTAGCCCTGGGAGCCGGCGAGGGTGGTGTAGGTGGTGCCGTCGGTGCTGCCTTGGATTTGGATGGTTTGGGTGCGGGTGCCCCAGGCGGTGGAGGGGGGCAGGTCCAGCACGATCCTGCTAATGCTCTTGGCAGAGCCGAGGTCGACTTGGAGCCATTGGGGGAAGGCGTTGTCGGTGCTTTCCCAGTAGCTGCTGGTGTTGCCGTCCACGGCGTTGGCGGGCACGTAGTTCTGGGTCCAGCCGCTGGCCGTGGCCGGCTGGTTCAGGGCGAGGTTCGGGTTCGAACTCGTGCCAGTTCCGGTGAGCGAGACCGTGTTCGGGCTCGTCGTCGCGTTGCTGGTGATAGTGACCGCTCCGGTGCGGGTGCCGGTGGCGGTGGGCGTGAAGGTGACGCTCATGGTGCAGGACGCGCCCGCAGCCAGGGAGTTGCCGCAGGCGTTTGTCTGCGCGAAGTCACCGCTGGCCGCGATCGAGGAGATCGACGCGGCGGCGCTGCCGGTGTTCGTCACGGTGACGGCCTGCGAGCTGCTGGTGGTGCCGACCGCCTGGTTGCCGAAGGACACGCTCGACGGGCTCGTCGTCAGCGCCGCGCTCGGCGTTCCGCCGCCACTCGCCGCGTATACCTGGAACTCAGAGACCTGAGCCGCCGGCCACCCGGTGTTGGCGGTGAAGTTCAGCCGCACGTAGCGCGCGGTGGCCGCGGAGAAGCTGATCGTCGCGGTGTTGCCGGTGTTGGGATCGAAGGTGTATCCGGCGGACGGGACGATCGTGGTGAAGGTGCTGCCGTCGGTGCTGCCGAGCACCGAGAGCGTCTGCGTGCGCGCACCCCACGCCGAGGACGGCGGCAGGTCCAGCACGATCTTCCCGATGCTCTGCGCCGAGCCGAGATCTACTTGAAGCCACTGCGGGAATGCGTTGTTCGTGCTCTCCCAGTAGCTGCTGGTGTTGCCGTCATTGGCGTTGGTCGGCGGGAACCCGCCCTGCGAACCGCTGGCCGTGATCGGCTGGTTCAGCGCGAGGTTCGAACTCGGCGTCACTCCGTTGCCAGTCAGCGAGATGGTCGTCGGGCTGTTGACCGCGCTGCTCGTGACGGTCACGGAACCGGCCCGGGTGCCCGAAGCGGTCGGACTGAACGTGACACTGACGGTGCACGAGGCTCCGGCGGCAATGGAGCTCCCGCAGTTGTTCGTCTCCGCGTAGTCGCCGCTCGCAGTAATGGAGGACACTGAGACCGCGGAAGAGCCGTTGTTCGTGACGTTCACGCTCCGCGGGTCGCCGGTCGTACCCACATTCTGATTCCCGAAGGAGAGACTCGTCGGGCTGGCGCTGAGCGTGGGGCCGCTGCTGATCGGCGGGGAGTTGAGTGTGCCGAGCGCGTTTGTCAGAACGGCGCTGGTGAACTGGGACTGGAGGTTGCTGGAGGTCGCGTTCTCCACCTGGAAGCCGGCGGGCTGAGATGCGGGCGGCGAGCCGAAGCAGCCTCCTGCGGTCTGCGTGCCCACGTGGGTGGAGTTGTCGACGTTGCCGGTGACGGTCCAGTTGGTGACGCCGTTGACCGCGTATCCGTAGCCCATGTACGGACCCTCGAGGGTGTTGTCCGTCACGGTGCCGCCGTAGTTGGTGCCGGTGGTGCAGTTCCACACCTGCTGCCCCATCGCGATGCCGATCTTGATGAAGGCCCCTGCCGCGTCGATCGTGTTGTGGGTGACGACCGTGCCGGTGTAGTTGCCGTTCATCGGCGCGTAGTCGACCATGTTGATCCCGCCGAACAGCAGCTGCGACTTGGCGATGATCGTGTTGTTCTGGATGGTCGAGCCGGGCGCGCCGAAGACCACGATGCCGCCGTCGGTGGCGTCCTGGATCGTGTTGCCCTGCACCATGCTGTTGCCGCAGGCGAGCGAGATGCCGTCGGCCCAGGTGCTGTTGCCGGGGGCGTCGGGGGTCGCGGTACCGGACGGGCCGATCGTGTTGTTCTGAATCGTCGCCTTCTGGCACTGCGGGACGCTGTTGGTGACCGTGCCCTCGATGAAGTGCATGTCGGACCAGCTGCGGGTGTCGTGCGCGGTGATGTTCTGCACGGTCTGGCCGGTGCCACCGCCGCCCATCTCCAACAACGCACCACCGGTGAGCAGGCCGAGGGCCGGGCGGTTGCCGTCGACTTGTATGTTCTCGACCGTCACCCCGGACTGGTTGTTGCCGGAGATGGCGGTGGTCAGATTCGAGCCGGTCACCCGCAGGATCGCGCGCGTGCTGTCGGTCGGCATGCCCTGCGTGTAGATCTCCTGGTTGGGAGCGGTGAAGGTGACCGAGTTCGCGAGTGAGAACACGGCGCCGGGACAAAGCACCGCCTGCGCGCCCGAGCCGACCAGCGCGGCATTGATGTTCGCGTCGGTGCCGGAGGGGATGCACGACGACGCGGCGGGCGCGGCACCGGCTCGGAACCCGCCGGGAGCCCACGTCTGCACGGCCGCGAGGGCAGCCACGGCAGCGACCGCACCGACGAGTGGGACGGAAAAGCGGCTTACAGTCCGGCGCGGACTCCTGAGTGCTCGCGTAACCCAGTGCATGACAGCTCCCTGCGGCACGACGTTGTGGCCCAAGTCGGGGTCACGGTACAAGCGCTTCCGTATTACCGCAAGATTTCTACACCGAGAAGCAAAAACTCGATAGATCACAGGAAGATCTGCCCGTCGCCGTCGACAAGATCACGATAGCTCGGATCTATGAGCCAGACGATCGTGGGTGGCGCGGTCCCGCCCGATCATCGGAGAGCGCTCTCCCGCGCTCGTCGAACGACCGGGCCGAGGTCATTCGCGCACAGAGAGTTCGAAGCAGAGGGGTCGAAACAGAGAGTTCGAATATGTACGACGAAAGGGACCCGCGACTAAAGCGGGTCGGTGAAGCGCACGTCGCGGACGTCGGCGCCCGCAGCAGCCAACCTGAGGAGGCGGCGCCTGAAGCGGATCG
>NZ_DASZGI010000177.1:0-4643 GCF_035938995.1 Actinocrinis sp. | reverse complement strand
CCGACCGCCGATCTCGACGGTCCCGGGTACGACGCGCTCTTCGACGGCAACGTTCGCTCCGCCTACTTCCTCGTCGCCGCTCTGGCGCCGGCCATGGCCGATCGGGGCCGGGGCAGCATCATCAACCTGGGGAGCATGGCCGGCACAGTCGGCCTGGTGGGCGCCGCCGCCTACGGTGCCACCAAAGCGGCCATGGCCTCGATGACCCGCTCGTGGGCGGCCGAATTCAGCCCACGGGGGGTTCGGGTCAACGCCGTCGCCCCCGGGGCGGTGCACAGCATCCCGGAGCTGTACGACGTCACCGAGGGTTTCGGTAAGACCTCACTGCTGGGACGGGGCGCCCAGGTCGACGAGATCGCCGAGGTCATCGCCTTCCTCGCCTCCGACAAAGCCAGCTACGTGACCGGTACGGTCATCGCCGCCGACGGCGGCCGCACCGCCGTCTAGCGTCGTGACGTGGCGCGAAATGGGCACGACCGCCGGTCACGACCTGAACGCGGGCATCTCGATCGACAGCAAGAGACAAAGGAGGACTGAGGTCCATGAAGCTACTCGGGTTGGATCACATCGGAATCGTCGTGCGCGATATCAACGAAACCATCGCTCGGGCGGGCGACACCGTTGATGGCAGAGCTGGCGGCGAGCGCATTCTCGCCGGCGAAATCGACCTGCAGTTTCTGCTCTTCGGTGAAACGCGCCTGGAGTTGATCGAGGCGCGCGCCGCCGGTTTCGGCATGCCAACGCTCAAGGACGGCGAGACTGCGGTCATCGGCCATCTCGGATATCAAGTCGATGACCTCGAAGATACCAAGGCCGAACTGACCCGCCGAGGGGTCGCCTTGCAGGGCGAATTCAAGACCGACGAGGTCCACTCGATCTTCACGGTGCCGGAGACGACGTTCGGGGTGACCCTGCAGTTCATGGAGTACAAGGGCCGCGGGACAGGCGAGTGACCGCCGAGGGGCCCAAGAGGGTGTTGCCCCGGTGATCACGCCGACCGCGGCCACCCCACCCGCGGTCACGGGCAGGCGGCGAGCGGGCACGATGCCGCCGGGCCGACGGCGACCCGGAACACTCCCGGCGTCGACTCCGCCGCCCACCCGCACCGCACCAGGCGCTTGAATTTCAACCGCGCCTCAAGTGGGCATTTTGGTGCGCAGCCACCGCGCGGACCGGCCCCCTCCGGCGCGGGCGCGGCGTCAGGTTCCCGACGACCCGCCGCCCGCACCGCCTCGGCGAGCCAGCGCGCGGTGATGCCTCGGCCATCATCCCGGGCGGCTCACCGCCGAAATACGATAATACGATCGCAGCTCTCGACATCTGGCAACGACGCCGAAGCCGGGCGCTGATTCCAGCACCGCCTTTCCCGACGCCACGTCCCCACCACGGCACAGCACGCGTCGCACCCGGGATCGCGGCGGCTGGGGTGTGTGGCTGCCCGGTTGTCGTGGGCGAGGGTGCTCCGGGTCAGGAGAAGGTGAACCAGTTCAGGTTGACGAAGTCGGCGTTTTGGCCGCTGGAGAAGACCAGGTAGACGGTGTGCACGCCGGTCACCGGCGCGATGTTCGCCGGGACAGTCACCCAGCGCTGCCAGCCGCCGGTGCTGGCCACGGCGAAGCTGCCGACCGGCTTCGCGCTCGGACTGTCCAGCGCGACCTGGACCAGGCCGCCGACCCCGACCGCCGCGCCCGACGCGACGCGCGCCGTCAGCTGCGTCGCGCCCTTGGCGCCGAAGTCGAGATGCGCATATGCCAGCCAGCAGCCGTTGTGGATCCCGCCCATATCCCGGCCGCCGCCGGTGTCGGAGCATGCCTCGTCGAAGGTGCCGTTGCTCGCGGTATGGCTCTCGGCCTGGATCATCGAGTACGCACTGCCCGTGCCCGTGCCCGTGCCCGTGCTCGCGGCCGGGGACGGCGCCGCACTCCCGCTCGCGCTTGCACCCGCGCCGGCTGCCACGGCGGGGGCCGAGGGCGCGGCTGCGGCCGGGCCGGAGGCCGCGGTGCCGCCGACGGTGATGGTGAGCAGGGTGGGGTTCGGGTCGTTGACGGCGCCGGACTGGTCCACACCATTGGTCGGGGTGACGTCGTCGTAGGGGAAGCTGTAACCGCGGCCGTCGAGGTTGGCGGCGTGCACGATCCGCGCGTAGTGGTTCGTGATCGGGTTCTTGTAGTAGTCAGCCGGGTGCTCGCCCGTGGGCTGGTCGGAGTCGATCAGCAGCGTGGAGCGGTTGAACGCGGCGCTCAGGCGAGCCGTCAGCGGTCCCATCGCCCCGGACGTGGTCGCGAACGGCCCGGTGCTGCAACTGAAGATGTCCGCGGCCGTGGGCCGGGCAAAGCTGCCCGCGCCGTCGAAGGTGAGCAGGCCACCGGAGACGCGGCCGGTGAGGGTGCCGAACGAGGCCTGCGTGTCCACGGATAACGGTGCGCCGGCGTACTTCGACCAGACCTGCTCGATGTAGGGGTCGAAATAGCCGGAGAACAGGGAGGGATCCTTCGCGACGCCGTTGTCCGGGCTCAGCGCCCGCAGGTTGCGCCCTCCGCTGGTCACCACCAGCCGGTCCCAGCCCGCTCCGTCGGCGTTGTGCTGCGCGAGCAGTCCCGAGCAGACGGTGTCCAGGCCGTCGGAGGCCAGACCGGCCACCTGCTGGCGCCCGGTGGCGCCTTGCAGCGTCAGCGCGAGCGGAAGGCACACGAAGTCGACGTAGCTGATGTTCGCGTAGAGCTGGTTGGCGTCGAAGGTCAGCTCGCAGAAGTCCCAGGCGACGTCGATGTTCGGGTCGGAGGGATTGGTCACCGACGGCTCCGCCAGTGCGGGACCGGGATTGATCAGGAAGGTGAGTGGCGCGCCCACCGAGAACCACACACGGCCCCCGGCGATCCGCGGAATGGTGAGCTCCCTCGTCGAGCCGGGCCCGCCGAGCCGGATCGCGCAGTCGACACTCACCGCGGTGCCGACCGCCACCGGAGAGGAGGGGTAGTGCGCGGTCTTGCCGTCGGCCTGCAGCAGGAACAGCGCCTTGCCGTTGTCGATCGCCTGACCCGTGACAAAGGCGTACACGGCATCCGAGGTGGTCGCATTGCGCAGCGCCACATTCAGGGTCGGCGCGGTCGCCGAGGCGCGCGTGGACGCCACCACCGCGCCCACCGCCGCGCCACCGCCCACGAGCACCGAGGACGCCGCGATGAATCTCCTGCGCGAAAGCATGGGGATGGATCTCCCTTTATCTGACTATTGATTGGAGGAGCGCGGGACCGGCGCCAACAACCAACCCGCCGACCCGAATCACGCGGACGCCTCCGGAAACGATTCCGGAGTGAGTACGACGCGAGTCTGGTCAACCACGGGCGCCCCGGTCAACGAACCCACGACCCCGAACCCCGACCCTCCGACTCCGTTAAGGCCCACCTATACATCCCACCCACAGGCGGCCACAGACAGCCACGCCCCGGACACGGGCGACGCGCTCTCGACGATCCGGTTCCCCCCATCCAGCCGGCACGCGACAACATCGGGCGCACCGAACCCGGGCCGACCCCCTCTGTTTCCCACCACTCCGCACAAGGCTAATCAAGATTCAACATAACCAAGACTCAAGTGCGCGTTATCGTGCAGCCCCCGGAGCACCCGCCGCGACGATGCGGCACCGGACACCGCAGTTCAGCACCATGAAACGGCGAATCCAGCTCGCCTGACCCCGCTCCCGGACGCGTTGACCGCGCCCGCTGGTCTAGTCCACCGTGGGACTCCGTTCCGGGCGCCGTCAACGATCGGCCCGGTTCCACATTCCCGCCCGCCGACGTGCCGCCGCCCTGCGCGCAGTCCGAGCGCGACAGACGTGAACAGGAGCAGCCCTTGAAAAGGAAGCAGTTCGTGGCGGTTGGCGCGGTCGCCGTCACGGGGGTCACCATCGGCGCCATGGTGACCCTGGCGGCGTCGAGCAACGCCGCGACCAACGCTCTGGGCAGCAACTGGTACGGCTCGGCGCCCTATGTGTTCGTCAACGACCCGGCCACCCCGGACGTCGGCGCGGTCATGGACGCCACCGGCCAAAAAGCGTTCGAGCTCGCGTTCATCCTGGACTCCGGGGGCTGTACGCCCTCGTGGAACGGCAACGACAACGTATCCACCGACACCTCAGTCGCCGCCCTGATCACCACGATCCGCAACAAGGGCGGCGACGTCTCGGCCTCTGTCGGCGGCTACGGCGGCACCAAGCTGGGGCAGGACTGCGGCACGGCCACGGCCACCGCGGCCGCCTACCAGCAGGTGGTGAGCAAGTACGCGCTGCACGCCCTGGACTTCGACCTGGAAGAGCCGGAGGGACCCAAGGCGACATCCTCGGCAACAACTCGCAGGGCGTCTGGACCGACAACGGATCCTGCTAACCGTCGCCTGACCAATAACGCAATACGCTGAGTCAGCACGACGCTGCGCCTACCGAAAACTCATCCGCGCTGGTGAGGGCGTTTTTGAAGCTTCTGAGCCGAGGGCACAGTGGACAGTCATCGAACGTGTTCAGAAAGATCGGAAGATCAACTGAACGTGTTCAACTCTGAACAGCCGGGTGATCGCTAAATCGATCCGTATGACCGACGGACGATTTGTCGGCAGCCACAGGCGTGATTCCCCGCGCGATGCGGACC
>NZ_DASZGI010000176.1:0-6419 GCF_035938995.1 Actinocrinis sp. | reverse complement strand
CTGGTCTCGTAGCGCCTGCTCGGTGCGCCTGTGGTGATGCCAGACGACAGCATCCGGGGTGTATGCGATGTCGTGTCCGGCGGCCGCGGTGCGGAAAAAGGCGAGCAGGTCGTCTCCGCCGCGGGCGAGGCTGCCGGCGCCGACGGCCGGATCGAAGCCGCCCTGTGCGCGCAGAACAGCCGCGGTGAACGCCATGTTCGCGCCCGAACCGAACCGCCCCGCGGTAAAGGGGTACAGGGGTTCGTTGACGCCACGCTGCGCCCCAGGATGCAGCCGCGGGGTGAAACCCTTAGCGAACGCGCCCGTCGCCTCCAGCCTGACCTGAGCGGGAGTCTCGAGCTCGGCCGGGACGATCAGCCCGGTGACGCAGCCGACATCGACGCCACCAGCGAAGCCCTCTGCGATCGCTGTCAGCCAGTCCCGGTCCACGATGACGTCGTCGTCGGTGAACGCGACGAGGTAGCCCTGCGCCGCCTCCAGCCCGCGATTGTGCGCGGCGGCGAGCCCACGCACCGGCTCACGGGCATACCTGGCGGTCGCGGCGAACCGGTCGCGTACGAGGCGTTCGGTAAGGTCCGTCGTGGGCGCATTGTCGACCACGATCACCTCGTAGCGCGGGTATTCGAGCCGCGACAGCGAGGTGAGGCACTGCTCGAGCCGGTCGGGCCGCTCACGGGTGGCGACGATGACGGAGATGGGCGGCGGGTCGATCAGCACGTCGATCATGCCCCGTCGGCACCGCGGAAGGACTGCACTTCGGTCGGCGGTGAGATCGAGGATCCCGTCCGCGGCGAGGTGGTCGGCGATCGCGGGCGCGAGCTCGGCGTGCGCGGTATCCAGCAAGATGTCGAGCGTGCGATAAAGCGCCGGAACCCGCGCCTGCACCAATCCGAGCGGATGGCCATGCAGCCGCACGAGCGCGAGGACGTGGTCCGAGGTCAGCGTGTCATCGGACGGCTGGCCTACGCTGCGCACCCACGCGGGCTGCGCGATCTCGATCTCGACGACGCGGATCGGAACGTGCGACGGGTCAAGCGCCAATGTCGGCCGCTGCAAATTCGGCCGCTGCAATGTCGACTGTGGCGCGTTCATGAGCGGTCTGCCGTTCCGGACAGCTCAGCGCTCAGCGCCGGGCGGGGTGAGGACGCCACTTGCACGCCGACATGGGTGCGCGCGTGGTGCTCACGGAGCATCGTGCGCAGCACGCGCCAGCCATCGCGCCACGTGTTGAGATTGCTCGACCCGAAACGCCGCGCACGCTCAAACGAAGGCACCTCGGCGACCCAAAGACACCCCGACGCGGCGCGCGCGGCCAGCAGGGTCTCGATCTCGAAACCGTCGCCGAACCGGGGCTCCGCGCCGTCCGTCGGCGGCAGCGCGAAGTGGTCCAGGCAACGTGTCCAGAACGCGTTGTAGCCGTAGCAGAGATCGCTGTACGACGTGCCGAAGAGCCGGTTCATCAGAAACACCAGGCCGCCGTTGCCCAGCCGCCGCATCCAGCTCAGGTCCTCGCTGCCTCCGCTCGGCAAGAACCGGCTTCCCTTGGCGACGTCGGCACCGTTGCGCAGCGCGTCCACGAAGCTGGGGATCTCCGCCGGGTCGGCCGAGCCGTCGGCGTCGAGCATCACCGCCAGATCGCCGGTGCACGCGGCGAATCCGCAGGCGAGCGCGTTACCCTTGCCGCGCCGCGTCTGGTGCACCACCACGATGTCCGGCCGGACCAGCAGCGCCGTCTCCACCGTCCGGTCCACCGAGCCGCCGTCCACGAGGATCACCTCGTGCAGACCGGGCGGCAGTTCCGCGAGCACTCCCGGGAGGTTCGCGGCCTCGTTCTTCGCCGGGATGACCACACTCACCCGCGGCGAACCGCCGGCGCCCCGGGCCGCCGGACCCGCCGGCGCCATCTCGGCCGTGGCGACGCCCTGGCCTTGTCGAGTGAACATCGTTGTTCCCTCCGTGTTCCCTCCGCAGCTTTCACCGCTGCCTCGCGAAGAGCGTCGGCGGCGAACGTTCAGCGGCTTTCAAGTGATCGTCAGCATTTGCTCAAAGCGGTCGCCGCCGATTGGCTGTGCCCCGGAGGCGGATCTAGCCTGGGTGAATGCGTGAACATCGACACGCTGAGGAATCCGGGTGGCCGGGCGGGGCGGGGGCCGTCGCCGCGCTACGCGAGGCACTGGGGCCGCTCGACGGCGACACCGGCGAGCTGCTGCGCGACGCGACGCATCAGTTGCGCACGCCGCTGACCAGCATCAGCGGCTACGTCGAACTGCTCGCGGACGGTGCCGCGGGCCCGGTCACGGAAGAGCAGGCGCTGCTGCTGGAGGCGGTCGCCCGCAACACCGCCCGCTTGACCGCGCTCATCGACGCGCTGGAACCGTGAGCGGCGGCGCATGGTGGAGGGGCACAGCATTGGCCAGCACAGCGTTGGAGAGCACGGCGTTGGTCAACACAGCGTTACCGCCGGGCGCCCTAAGGCACTCGTCATCGAGGACGCGCCGGACATCTGCTTCCTACTGTGCGAAACCCTGCGCCAGGGCGGCTTCGACGCGTCCGGCGCGACGACCGCCGCTGAAGGGCTTGAGCTGGCCTCGCAGCTCCAGCCCGACCTGGTCACCCTCGATCTGACGCTCCCCGACCTCGACGGGATCGAGGTGTGCCGGCGGCTGCGCGCGATCTCGAACGCGTACCTGATCATCTTGACCGCGCGCGCCGAGGAGACCGACCGGCTGATCGGGCTCGAGGTCGGCGCCGACGACTACATGCTGAAGCCGTTCTCGCCGCGCGAGTTGCGCGCGCGGATCGGCGCGATGTTCCGGCGACCTCGGCTGGCCGACCCGGGTCCGTTTGCTCCGGGCGCCGAAGCCGCCGCCGGAGCGGATCCGGACGCCGACCAGCTGTGCCGCGGCGACCTCGTCCTGGACCGGGAGAGCCGCCAGGTGACGCTGGCCGGCCGGGCCATCCCGCTGACCCGCACCGAGTTCGACCTGCTGGCCGCCTTCATGAGCAAGCCGCGCCGGGTCTGGGAGCGCGACACGCTGGCCCGGCTGGTCTGGCACACCGACTGGCCCGGCGGCGACCACGTGATCGACGTCCACGTCGCCAACCTGCGCCGCAAGCTCGGCGACGACGCCCACGAGGGCCGGTGGATCCACACCGTGCGCGGCGTCGGCTACCGGTTCGGCGGGCCGGGAGGCTCCGGCTAATCGCGCGGATCTGGCTGTTCCCGATCGGAGCGCCGCGCCTCCCTGCGCATTTCCGAGGCCATAAGTCGCGCGCTCTCCCGGATGAGCGCGAGCCCGGCCTCGACCTCATCCTGAGACCCGGTGCGCACCGCCGCCTCGAGCGTCCCGGCCCGGGCGGCGAACCGTTGCGCCCCGAGCATCGATGCGCCAACCCGCACGTCGGTCAGCACGCGCAGCGCCTCGGCCCGCTCGCCCGCCGCGACCGCGCGCTCGACCAGGTCGAGCCGCCCGGACAGCAGGGTGAGATACGCGTCGGCATAGCGGCGCAGCGTCTCGTCGCCCACGTCCGCGCGCAGCCGCGCCAGCAGCCCGCGATCCACCGTGGGCCCCTCGCTGGGAGAGACCATGATCCGAGAGCTTCCGTCCCCTCCTCGCGTGCGGCCGGTTCCGGCGGCGCAGGTGCCGGGGCCGTCGCCCGGAGTCTGCCCGCGCAATCCCAAGTCGGCGTCTGTGGCACCTCAGCTTCGGCTAAAGACGCCGGGCGGGCGGCAGCGGCTTTGGTCCCTCTCACCCGTGGACCCTGCCCCGGGCCGACCTCGTGCCATTGCCTTTCCAGACAAAATATTGACTTGAGCATGATCTTTCATCTCTAGCTTCGGGTGGAGAACCGACCTATCCGACGGGCCGTCCAAGGGATGAGGTCCCGTGTCCTGGCAGCGCTGGAACCGGTGGACGCTCGAGGAACTCCCCGAGCTGAACCGCTCCGTGCTCGCGGGGCGCGAGTCGGCCGAGATCCTCACCGAACGGCTGCGCCGGGCGGTACTCGACGAGTTGCCGTCGCCGGAGACCGTTTCCCCCGATCAAGCCTGTCGACTCCTCGTGCTGCTCGGCCTGGCGGGTTCTTCGGTGGCCCGGCACTACCAGGAGGCCGACCCGACGCGCACCGCAGCGCCGGCCCGGTCCTTCGAACTGCTGGCGGCGGGTCCGTCCCGCATCCCGTTCCCGGCCTACTTCGCCCGGCTCGCCGCCGTGAGCGGAACGGGGCACCCGCCGCGGGACTGCTACGCCTCGCTCGTGCGGTGGAACGCTCCGACCACCCGGGTGGAGGCCGACGGCGAGACGCTCGCGGTCCTGCCCGGCCGCTTCCCCGACCAGGAGACCCGCACGTATACCGGCGACGCCGGGGAGCTCTCGTTCTTCGCGCTGCTGAAGAAGTCGGAGGCGTTCGAGCTCGCCGTCAACGAACTGCTCGAACCGCTCGCCGACGGCTCGGCGGACCTGCTCGGCCCGGACGCGGTCGGCCGGGTGCTGCTCGCGACGCGGCTGATGGACGCGATGATCCGCTTCAACCAGGACTTCGCCGCGCTGGCCCCGGAGCGCGGCGGCCTACACACCGCGCACTTCCTGGACGTCTTCCGCCAGTTCGCGGTGCACTGGGAGCTCGGCGACCTGCCGCCGACCGGGGCGCAGGACCCGCAGTTTCTGCGCCGGGATTTCCTGCTCGGCATCGACTTCCCCGACTACGCGAAGCACGTGCGCCGCATCTATCCCTCGCTGCTTGAGAGCGAGCGCACGATGCTTGAGCGGCAATCCGTCCGGCCACCGCTCCCGACGGCCCTGCTTGCGAGCCTCGGCCTCGACGCAGGCACGCTGAGCCGGTGCAAGGCGAGCAGCCTGCGCGCGCTCGTCCGCGAACACCCGCAGCTCGCCGCCTGGTATCTCCTGCTCGCGGCGAACGCGAAGTTCGGCGCCGTGCACCTCATGCTCACCGAGAAGTTCCTGTTCAAGCCGCAACGGACGCGCGACGCGTCCGGCGAGGGGGATCGCGAGCCGGTGTCCAACCGCCGCGGCACGACCGGGATGGCGGAATCCCTACTCGTCCGGCTCACGCAGGGGCGTCGCAACCACCCGCTGAGGTTCCTCGGGCAGCTGCCGCACCGTGAACTCTCCGAGCTGTGCGGCACCGGCACCGGCACTGGCACCGCGCTCGAAGACCTTCCGACCGTTCGGTTCACCGCGCCCGTCTGACGGTTGTGGATCACCCGGGTGGTCTAAAGTGGGGCGATCGTGCCCTAAACGCGACATCACCGTCTTGTCACCCAGTCGATCTTGGCGCAGGATGGCGGCAATCGGGCCCGCTCCGGCGGGTGTCACCGTAGGAGGGCGCCGCGTGCGGACGGCTCCGACCGACCCGGCCGCAGCGCGACAGATCGGTAGGGCCTCATGTCGGCAGCCCACTCCCCGATTCCGAGCGGCGGCGCCGGGCCGTTCGGCGCACGTCACCTGCATATTCATGCATCCCCGGTGGCGCTCGCGGCGGCGCTCATCGTGGCGGCCTGCCTCGTCGACGCGATCATCCTGCTCGCGGCACCCGACGCCACCCCTACCCCCGCGACGGTTGCCGCCCTGCTCGCCGGGAACGTTCTCGTGCTCGGCGGCGCGGCCCTCGTCGGCGCCCGCCACATCGCCCGCGGCCACGAAGCCGCCGACCGCGCGAGCCTGGACCTCGCCGGCGCCCGTGCCGAGGCCGACCTGCTGCTCAAGGTGATCGACAACACGTCCGCGGTCATCTACATGCGCGACGGCGCCGGCCGCTATCTGCTCGTCAACCGGCAGTACGAGCAGCTGTTCGGGGTCCGGCGCCAGGACATCGTCGGCCTCACCGACCACGACCTGTTCCCCGCCGACCTCGCCGACGACTTCCGGGCCAACGATCTCAAGGCCCTGGCGCGCGGCGCCCCGGTGCAGATGGAGGAGGTCGCCCCGCACCCCGACGGCCCGCACACCTACATCACCGTGAAGTACCCGATCGCCGACACGGATGGGCGCGGGCAGGTCATCTGCGGCATCTCCACCGACATCACCGAGCTCAAGCGGGCCGAGGAGCGCGTGCGACAGCTGAACACCGACCTGGAGGAACGGGTGCGCGAGCGCACCGCCGAGCTCGAGGCGTCCTCCCGCGAACTCGACGCCTTCGCCTACTCGGTCTCGCACGACCTGCGCGCGCCGCTGCGCGCGGTCGCCGGATTCAGCGAGCTGATCCTCGAGGACTACGCCGCGGCGCTCGACGAGACCGGCCGCGGCTACCTGCGCCGGGTGCTGGCCGCGACCGACCGCATGGGCCAGCTGATCGACGACCTGCTGAACCTCTCGCGCACCACCCGGGCCGAGCTGACCCGGCAGCCCGTGGACCTGACGTCGCTGGCCTACCGCGTTGTCGCCGACCTCGCCGCCGCG
>NZ_DASZGI010000175.1:0-21777 GCF_035938995.1 Actinocrinis sp. | reverse complement strand
GTTCCAGGCGGGGGAGCCAGGACAGCCAGCGGGGCAGGGTCCAGTTGCGGTCGCCGAGCAGCGTCATCACCGCGGGGAGGAGCAGCACCCTGACGACCGTCGCGTCGAGCAGGACCGCGACGGCGAGGCCGACTCCCAGTTGCTTGAAGTCCTGCATCTCGAGCGTGCCGAAGACCGCGAATACCGCCACCATGATGACTGCGGCGCTGGTGACCGTACCTGCGGTCGCCTTCAGGCCGTGGGCCACGGCGTCGCGGGTGGTCATTCCGTGATCGTGTGCCTCGCGGATTCGGGACACCACGAACACGTGGTAGTCCATCGACAGGCCGAACAGCACCACGAAGACGAACAGCGGCAGCCACGACTCGATCGCTCCGGCCGGCCGGGTGCCGATCAGGCTCGCGCCCCAGCCGTGCTGGAAGACCGCGGTCATGACTCCGTATGTCGCGCCGACGGACAGCAGGTTGAGCACGATCGCGGTTCCGGCGATGACCGTCGAGCGGAACGCGACCAGCATGAGGATGAACGTGATCGCCAGCACGAAGACGAACACTGGGACGATCGAGCTGCTGAGCTGGTTGTTGAAGTCGATGCCGAATGCGAGATCGCCTCCGACCAGCGCCTCGGTTCCGGGCACCGCGTCGAAGGTCTGCGGCACGAGCGCCCGCAGCGTGTTCAGCGCGTGGATCGACCTTGCGTCGCTTCCCGACCCGGCAAGCGGCACATCGATCTGCGCGACGTTCGCAGCTTTGTTCACGGCGACGGTGATCGGTTCGCCGCGGGTGGGATCGCCGAGCTCACCGGTGTGCAGGGCTGCTTGCCGCAGGTCGCTGATCGCCTGTTGCACGGCCGGGGACTGGATGTCGGCGGCCTTCACGACGACGACTGCCGGGGACGGACTGTTTGGGAAGGCAGCGGTGATCTGATCGTAGGTGCGCAGGATGGGCGTATTGGAGGGGAACTGCTGGTCGTTGCTGAGCTTCGCGGTGTGCATGCCGAGCGCGGGCAGTGCGAGGAGGATGAGGAAGCCGACGGCGGCGCAGGCGAAGAACCGGGGCCGGGTCAGGACTTTCCCGAGTGTGGCGTTCCAGGCGCGGCTGGTGCGCGGGGAGGGGGAGCGAAGCGAGGCGGTGGGAGGGGTGGAGGGGGAGGGGGCGGAGAAAGGTGAAGTGGCGGAGTGGGTGGCGCGGCGCTTGGTGCGGGGCAGGCGGATGCGGCCGAAATCGATCTTGTCGCCGAGTATCGACAGCAGGGCCGGCAGCACCGTCACCGAGCCGAGCACGGCGGTCGCGACCACCAGGATCGTGCCCCCGGCGAAGCCCTCGAAGATATGCATCCCGGACAGGTACATTCCGGCCATCGCCACGACCACGGTCATTCCGGAGATCAGGACCGAGCGTCCCGAAGTCGCCGCGGCGATGCGGAGTGCTGCTTCGCGGTCGCGGCCGGCCCTTCTCTCCTCGCGCTCGCGGCGCAGGTAGAAAAGGCAGTAGTCCACCCCGACGGCCAGGCCCATCAGCAGCATCACCGAGCTCGATGACGGGTCCACCGGGGACAGGTGGCTGACCAGGGCCAGCAGGCCGAGCGCGGCGATGAACGCGGTGAGCGCGAGGATCACCGGCAGAACCGCGGCGAGCAGCGCGCCGAACGCGACGAACAGGATGCCCAGCGCCAGCGGGACCGCGGTCCACTCGGCGCGGGAGAAGTCCCGGCCGAGGGTGCTGTTCGCCCACTTCTCCCCGGAGGCGCTGCCGTACTCGCCGATCGTGAGGTCGGGGTGGGCTTTCTGCACGCCTGCCACGGTGTCGAGGACGGGTTGGACGCGGTCGGCTGCGGTGGTCGGGTCGCCCTTCATGTCGAACTCGATCAGTGCGCTGTGCCGGTCGGCCGACAGGAGGCCGGTGGCGTACGGGTCGCGCATGTTCTGGACTTGGCCGGTCGCCTGCACCCCGGCTCGCACGGACTCGACCGCCGCCCGGAACGCGGGGTCGGCGGCCGTGGCCCGGTCGCTGTGCACGAGCACCATTTCGCCCGCGGGGACGGTGATCCCGGCGTCGTCCAGGATCTGCATCGCTTGGGCCGAGTCCCGGGCGCCTTGCTGGGCGTCGGTGAGGTGGCGCTGCCCGGCCGCTCCGCCGACGACTGTCGCCAGGACGACGAACAGAAGCCAGCCGAGCACGGCCGCCTTGCGATGCCGGGCGCTCCAGCCGCCGAGCACGGCGGCGAGGTTGCGTCTGCTAGTCACGAGAACCCCCATGGTCAATCCGGTGCGGGTCACCGGCTTGCCCCATGACGCTACGGACCGTCGCGGAGCGTTGACATGCGGCTAGTAGGCGTCTTGAGGGTGTACCTACGTACACGGTGTATGTAGGTACACCGCCGGATCGGGCGGCTAAGCCCCGTGCGCGAGAGCGCTGCGGCGCCGAAACTGGACCCATGACCAGCCCCAGCATCAGCAGCAGCGCTAGCAGCAGCACCAGCACGCCTTACGCTCCGGCGGTCCGCGAATCCTGCTTCCGGCGTGCCGTTCTCAGCCCGTGGCGCGGCTTCGTCCTCACCCTGATCGCCGCCGTGAACATCGGGCTGTGCGTGACGCTGACGAACGCGATCGGGTTCCTGCTGCTCGGCGCCGGTGTCGTACTGCTGCCGGCCGGGATGGCGGTGACCCGGGCTCTGGCGAACCAGTCCCGCAGGCTGGCGCGCGACTGGAGCGGCGTGGAGATCCCCGAACCGTACCGCCCCCGCCCCCGCTTCCAGCCGGGCCTGATGGGGCTGGTCGAACGGTGCCGGTGGATCCTGACCGACCCGGCCTCCTGGCGCGACCTGCTCTGGACCCTGCTCGACCCGGCGATCGGCGGCGCGCTCGCGATGATCGCGCTGACGCTGCCCTTCTACGGGATATACGGAATCGTCATCACCTCACTGTGGCTGACGCTCACTCACGCGGGCTTCAACGACTGGTACATGTTCGTCCACGTGCACGCAGGCAACGAGCCGATGCGGTGGGTGCCGGCGGCTCTCGGCGCGGCGCTGATCCCGGTCTCCGCCTGGGCCTCCCCGGCGCTCATCCGGGTACACGCCCGGTGGACGCGCGTACTGCTGGCCCCGACCCGCCGCGCCGAGCTGTCCCGCCGGATCGAGCACCTCACCGAGACCCGCGCGGACGCCGTCGACACTCAAGCCGCCGAGCTGCGCCGGATCGAGCGCGACCTGCACGACGGCGCGCAGGCCCGGCTCGTCGCGATGGGCATGAACCTGAGCGCGGCCGAAGCGCTGCTCGACGAGCACCCGGAGGCCGCCCGGACCCTGCTGGCCGAGGCGCGCGAGGCCTCCGTTAAGGCGCTCACCGAACTGCGCGGGCTGGTGCGCGGCATCCACCCGCCGGTGCTCGCCGATCGCGGGCTCGGCGACGCGGTCCGCGCGATCGCCCTAGACAGCCCGCTGACAACACAGGTCTCGGTGGAACTGCCGGGCCGGCTCGAGCCGGCCGTCGAGTCGGCCGCCTACTTCGCGGTCTGCGAGCTGCTGGCCAACGCCGCCAAGCACGCCCACGCGCAGCGCTTCTGGGCCGACATCCGCCACCAGGACGGGCTGCTTCGGATCACCTGCACCGACGACGGCGTGGGCGGCGCGGACATGGAACGCGGCACCGGACTGCGCGGGATCGAACGCCGGATCGGTACATTCGACGGAGTCATGGCACTGACCAGCCCGCACGGCGGGCCGACCGCCGTCACCTTGGAGATTCCGTGCGCGTTGTCCTCGCCGAAGACCTCTACCTCCTGAGGGAGGGGTTGTCCCGGCTGCTCGGCGCGCATGGCTTCGAGATCGCCGCCGCCGTCGGCGACGGCCCGGCCCTGCTGGCCGCGCTGCGCACGCACCGGCCGGACGTGGCGGTGATCGACGTGCGCATGCCCCCGACCTTCACCGACGAAGGGCTCCAAGCGGCACTGGCGGCGCGCCGCGAGATTCCCGGGCTGCCGGTGCTGATCCTGTCCCAGTACGTCGAGCAGCTTTACGCCCGCGAACTGCTCGCGGACGGCACGGGCGCGGTCGGCTACCTCCTCAAGGACCGGGTCTTCGACGCCGAGCAGTTCACCGACGCGGTGCGGCGGGTCGCGGCGGGGGGTACCGCGATGGACCCGGAAGTGATCGCCAAGCTGCTGTCCCGCGGCAGCCGTCCGGAGCCCTTGGCAGCCCTCACACCGCGGGAACAGGAGGTTCTGGGGTTGATGGCGGAGGGCAGGTCCAACGCGGCGATCGCGCAGCGGCTGGTCGTCACCGAGCGCGCGGTGGCCAAGCACACCTCGAACATCTTCGCGAAGCTCGATCTGCCGCCCTCCGACGACGACAACCGGCGGGTGCTGGCGGTGCTGGCGTATCTCGATCGGTGAACGATCCCCTAGGGGAAACCCGGCGATCTTTGCAGCGGGCGCGCCCGCCGGACCTGGGTCGGAGGGTTCGTTGAACCGGCGACGGTTGCGAATTGCTTGACTGTCTAGGCGATTGCCGAGTTTCCGTGCTACCAATTGCTGCAAGCCCATGGCAAGCGCGCCGTCTGCAACGCACAATGTGTGAAACGCAGAGCGGCCTAAGGGGATCGGCAATGGCGCTTCCCGATCAACATACGTCGCGCGCGGTCCTGATAGGTATCGACGGTTACGCTACTCCGTCGGACCGGTCGTCATGGTCCGCGTCGGCGAACAGCAACGCGGTGGCGAACAACCTCGCGCGTCTCTCCGAGCTGCTCACCGACCCCGGCGTATGGGGGATCGAACCCGCACACTGCGCGGTGCTGTACAACCCGGCCGACCCGCGCGTGATCATCGACGCCGTGCGCGAGGCCGCCGGCACGCCGGAAGCCCTGCTCGTCTACTTCACCGGCCTCGGCCTCCAGCTGAACTACGAGAGCCTGCGCGCCGAGCTCGCCTTTCGCAGCAAGGCCGCGGCGAACGCCGTCGTCCTCGACTGCTTCTATCCCGGCTGGGGCGGCTTCGGAGCGCCCCACGTACTGCCGCAGCCGCCGCTGCCCGACGAGCCGGGCGGGAGCGGCATCACGCTGCTCGCCGCCGCGGCACCCGCGCCCGACGTCTGGGCGCCGATCAACGAGCGCTATACGGCATTTACGGGCGAACTGGTGCATATCTTGGAAGAGGGGCTTCCGGAGGCCCCTAAAGAACTTTCCTTCGCCGTACTCGATGAACACATCCGTCGCCAATTGGCTACTAAGAGCAGCCCGATACAGCAAAGGTGCACGGTGGATTCCACACCGCACGGGCCGATTGTCCTCTTTGCGAATAGGTACACGACCGGTCAAAGCCAACCCTCGGCCTCCTCATCGCAGCCGAAACTGAGCGAGCAGGACGCCGCGGACCTCGCGCTCACCGCTCCGGCGTTCGCCCAGCGGCTGCGCGAGATCCGCGCGTCCGGCGAGAACGACACCGCCGACCGGCTCCTGACCGCGATGGCAGGCGGGGGCGACAGCGCGGAGGTCGCGCTGCTCCTGGTCCTGCTGCGGCTCGAGCAGCGCGAGCGCGAGGCGGACCTCGCGCTCGACGTGATCGTCGCGCGCCCGGCGGACCATCCGGCGGAAGTCGCCCTCGGCCTGCTGCGGCTCGGCAACAGCGAGGAGTGCCGACGGCTGCTCGCCGCGGCGGCCTACCGCCCGCCGGTCCAGGTCGCCCTGCTGGCGCAGGCGCTGACCGTGCGCGGCTGCGAGGCCCAGACCGCGCAGCTGCTCGCCGAGGCGGGAGTGCGCGCCGCGGCGTCCTCGTCGATTCCCGCGTTCGCGATCGCGCTGCTGGAGGCGGATCTGGCCGGTCCGGGCCGGCCCGCGCTCACGGCGGCGATCCGGCAGTGGTCGGCCGATCGGATCCTCGCCCTCGCCGAGGAGCTGGACGCGGCCGGAGCCGGACTGTTCGCGTACGCGGTCTACGCGCAGGCCGGCCCCGTGGTCGCGGAGCACTGGCCGGCCGACCGGATCGCCGCCCTGATGCGCCGCATGGCCGACGCCGGCGCGGACGACTGTGTGGCCGCCGTCCTTGTGGCCGCCGCCGACACGACCGGCGCGTTCCCCTCGATGATCGCGTATCTGGCCACCGCGCTCATGCTGGTCGAGCTGTCGGACGCCGCCCGGCAGCTGCTCGACCGCGTCGTGCCGAACTTCTCGGACCCCGAACTCGAGGCGCTGACCTCGTACCTGGACGCCGGGCGCCAGAGCGCGCTGTCGGTGCGCGCGTTCGCGGCCGCGGGGATCGGCCGCCCGGCGAAGGCCACCCTGGCGTACATGGACGTCCTGCGCAGGCACGGCCAGCCCGCGAACGCGGGCAAGGTGCTCGCCATGGTGGTCGCGGCACGGCCCGCGATGGCGGTCGAGCTGCTCGCCGAGTTCCGCGCGGCGGAGCGGCACAACGACGCGGCGCGGATGCTGGACATGACCGCCACGGCCGATGCCGGGCTCTGTGCGACGGTCGCGGCGGCGCTGTGGGCGGCGGGCGGACACGATGACGTCGACCTGCTCGTACGCGGCCTGATCAACCGGCCGCTGACCGAGGTCGCCGTCGCGATCACCGCCTTCTCGAAGTTCTTCGCCACGCAGGCCGGCCGCACCGGATCCGCTTTCGCACCGGCCGCGCACAACCCGTTCGCGGTTCGGCTGCTCGACCGTCCGACGCACGAGTTCGTCACCTCGATCAGGGACCTGCGGGGGGTCGGACAAGCAGAGCAGGCGGACCGCCTCATCGAAGCCCTATGCGACGGCACGCCCGATCTGGTCGCCGCCGCGGCGCTCGGCCTGGCCCGCTCGCGGCTGCCGCAGGACGCGGGCACACTGCTGGACCACTACGGGACGCGCGCCGCGCCGGACGCCGTCGCGCAGGTGTTCATCCAGCTCTGGCGCTCCGGCGGGGACGGCACGGGAGTGCTGGCCACGGCCGCGCTGACCGGCCGCGCGGACTCGGCCGCGGTGCTCGAAGCGATCCGGCGGCTCGGTGCCGGGGACGCGCTCGACCGCCACGTGGCCTGGCTGGCCCGGGCGCTGCCGATCGACGGCATAATCGCGCTCTGCGTCGGCCTCGCGGACCAGGACGCGGTCGACGAGGTGGAGGCGATGCTCACCCAGAGCGCCGCGCGCGACGACGTCGAGGCCCTGAGCGCCGCGCTGCACCAGGTCGGCCGCCACTCGCTGGCTTACCACCTGGCCGAGCGCCGGTCCGAGCTGATGGGAACCGGCTGACCGGCGATTCTTTTTAGACACGCCCCAGCGGTCGGCGTGCCCGCCGGAGATCAAGCCTCCGGCGGGAAGAAGCCGTCCACGAACGGATTGCGGAACTTCCCCTCCGGGTCGAACGCACGCATCAGGCCACGAAAGTCGTCGGCGTGCTCGTACATCGCGGACACCTGCGAGGGCGGCACGTGGAAGACCTTGCCCCAGTGCGGGCGGGCGCCCAGGGGCAGCAACCGCTCCTCGACGGCGTCCAGCACCGGGTCGACGGCGCCCGCGTCCTCGATCCAGGTGAAGTGGAACGAGGCGGTGTCACGGCCGTACGCGGGGCTGAGCCACAGGCCGTCGGCGGCGATGGTGCGCAGCTCGGAGATCTGAAGCACCGGGGCGAGCCGGTCGCCGAGTCGCCGCAGCTCATCGAGCGCCGTGGGCACGGCGGCGCGGTCGAGGAAGAACTCCGACTGGAGCTCCTCGCCGCTGCTCGGCGTGAATTCGGGGCGGAAGTGGGGGAGCCGCGCGAACCAGGGGCCCGGCACGTCCAGCTCGGTGACGTTCTCGGCCGGCTGCGCGGGGACCGGGTGCCGCGGCCGGTCGGCGAGGAGGGCACCGAGCATGGCCGGTTCGGGTGCGGGCTCCCGCGTCGCGTCAGCGCGTTGTTTCACCCAGACGTCGGCGGTGCCCGACTGCCAGTTCGTGAAGACGCTGACACTGTAAGCCGCGGCGAAGATCGCAGCGGGCTGCGCCGCGAGAGCGTCCAGCGGCAGGCCCACGTATACGTGCTGCGCGAGGTCGAAGGTCGGCACCAGGTCGAGAACCACCTCGGTGACGACGCCGAGCGCACCCAGGGCGACGACCGCGCCGTCGAAGCGGTCGGGATCGGACGCGCGGCCGAGCTCGATCACGTCGCCCCCGGGTCCGACCATGCGCAGGGCACTGACAGCGGTGGCGAGGTTGCCCAGCGCGTTTCCCGAGCCGTGCGTTCCGGTGGCCACCGCTCCGGCGACGGAGATATGCGGGAGCGACGCCATGTTCGCGAGCGCGTAGCCCGCGGCGTGGATCGGCTCGGCGATCTCCGAATAGCGCAGACCCGCCGACACCCGCGCGGTGGCGGGCGCGGCCTGCGACGCCGGGGTCACGGTGACCTCGCGCGGGAGTCCGGCCACGCTCACCAGGGTGTCGGCCGTGTCCGCGATCCGATTGAAGGAGTGCCCTGATCCGAGTGCGCGCACCGAACGGGCCGCGGCCACCGCCCGGCGCAGCTCGTCCAGCGATTCGGGTCGATGGACGCGTGCTGCGCTGAAGGTGATGTTCCGCGCCCAGTTCAGCGTCTTCGCGGAGTCGGCTGTCGTCACGTGCGCGCCTCGCCTGCCTGGCCGGTGGGACTACCTGCGCGACGACGCTACTGCATTCGGCTTCAGAGCCCGGCGAAGTGCCAGCTGAGGCCGTGGCCGGAAGCGGAGTGCAGCGCGAGCACGACGAAGACGACCAGGTCGGCGACGCCGAGCGCGAGGGCGACCAGCGCGCGGCCGCGGCGCCGGGTACCGCCGCGCAGGGACATCACGGCGAGCACGATCGCGAGCGGGCCGAGCACCGGGTTGCCGACGAGCAGCCCGATCAGGCCGGAGACGAAACCGACGACCGCCTTGCCGTCGCGGTCCGCACGCTCGCGCCGGGCAGCGGCGTCAGTGCGCGCACTGCCTGCGGCTAGCACAGTGTCTGCTGCTCGCGCGGTGACCTCAACGGGAGCCATGGTGACCTCCCCGGCGGGCGATCGCGGTTCGACCGGCGAAGATGACCAGCCACAGGGTGATCCCGGCTAGCATCGCGAGCGCGACCGGACCGGTGACGAACGAGACCGCGCCCATCAGGAACGCGAGGACGGCGAACGCCGCCAACAGGACGAACACGGGACCCTCCTCCCGACCGGTCCGGCGGCGCCGTGCGCTCGGCCGAACCGGAATCCGTAACACTTGTTCACTGAAATCCAGAGTACACTCCGCAGAATGAGCAAACAGTCGTTTACCGAGTGAGATGGCCCACACTCCTGGCATCCGGGCCGCCCGCAAGCAGCAGACCCGGCAAGCCCTGCTGGACGCCGCGCTGCGGCTGCTCGAACAACAGAGCCTGAGCAGCCTCGGGCTGCGTGAGGTCACCCGCGAAGCCGGTATCGCGCCCGCGGCCTTCTACCGGCACTTCCTCGACGTCGTCCACCTCGGCGTCGCGCTCGTGCACGAGTCCTTCGGCAGCCTGCACGCGATGATCGGCGCCGTCCGGACTGAGGCGGCCGGATCCGACGAGGTGATAGACCGCACGGTGGACGTGATCGCCACACATGTGCGCGAGCGGCGCGGCCATTTCCAGTTCATCGCCCGCGAACGCCACGGCGGCGTCGCGCCCGTGCGCGCGGCCATCGCGGAGGAACTCGACGCCTTCACGCGCGATCTCGTCGGCGACCTGGCACCGCTGCCGGAGCTGAGCGAGTGGAACGACGACGACCTGCGCATGCTCGGCGAGCTGTATGTCAATCTGGCGCTGCTCACCGCTTCGGCGCTGCTCGACGCCGGGCCGGACGACGCCGCGGCCGAGCGCCGGGTGACCGAGACGGCGCGCCGCCAGCTCAGCCTGATCGCCGCGGGTCGTCGGCACTGGCCCGACCCGACACGCCCGCCGCGACCGCGACGCGAGACGCCGTAGGCCCGCGCCTCCGGCCGGAATCGACTTCCGGCGCGCAGCTGTCGGTGCACTGGTCCACCATGGAGACTGTGCTGCTCGCCGAAGTCGTGGAGGCCTCCGCCGCGGTGACCGCGACCCGGTCCCGGCTGGCGAAGGTCGACCTGCTCGCCGCCCTCGTGCGCAGCGCCGCCGGGCCGCAGGAGCTGCGCGCCGTGGCCGCGTTCCTGGTCGGGCTGCCGCTGCAGGGGCGGATCGGCGCGGGCTGGCGGACCCTGGTCAAGCTGGACGCCCCCGCCGCGGCGGAGCCGACGGTCAGCGTGGCCGAAGTCGACGCCACGCTCGACGCCGTGGCGAACACCAGCGGCACCGGGTCGACCGCCCGCCGCGGCGAGTTGCTCGCCGCCCTGTTCGTCCGGTGCACCGAGGCCGAGCAGGAGTTCCTGATCCGGCTGATGACGGGAGAGCTGAGGCAGGGCGCGCTTGAGGGCGTCATGCTGGACGCGATAGCGAAGGCGGCCGACGTCCCTGGCGAACAGGTCCGGCGCGCGTTCATGCTCTCCGGCTCGCTGCCCGAGACCGCCGTCGCCGCGATCCACGGCGGCGCCGAAGCCCTGGCCGCCGTCCGCCTCGAACTCGGCCGGCCGCTGCGGCCCATGCTCGCCTCGCCCGCCGAATCCCTCGCGGACGCGCTGGAGGAGCTGGGCGAGGTGTCCGTCGAGTACAAGCTGGACGGCGCGCGCGTGCAGATCCACCGCGACGGCGACGACGTGCGCGTGTACACCAGAACCCTGCGGGAGATCACCTCCGCCGTCCCCGAGCTGGTCGACCTGGTGCGCGCCCTGCCGTGCCGGTCCGCGGTCTTCGACGGCGAGACGTTGGCGCTGACGGACGACGGCCGCCCGCGGCCGTTCCAGGAGACGATGAGCAGGTTCGGGGCCGCTTCGGCGCGGGACCTGCTACTGCATCCGTACTTCTTCGACTGCCTCCACCTCGACGGCGTCGACTTGCTTGACGCGCCGCTCGTCGAGCGTCAGGAGGCGCTTGCCCGGGTGGCCGGACCCTACGTCATCCCGGGCGTCACACGGCCCGACGCGGACGCCGCCTCGACGCTGCTGAAGAACGCGCTCGCGGCCGGGCACGAGGGCGTCATGGTTAAGGCACTCAGCTCCGTATACGCCGCGGGCCGACGCGGACGGGCCTGGCAGAAGGTCAAGCCGGTGCGCACGCTCGACCTGGTCGTGCTGGCCGCCGAGTGGGGGCACGGGCGACGCACCGGGCTGCTGTCGAACCTGCATCTGGGCGCGCGCGACCCGGACGGCGGGCCGCCGGTCATGGTCGGCAAGACGTTCAAGGGGTTGACCGACGAGCTGCTGGCCTGGCAGACCGAGGAGTTCCCCAAGCACGAGACCCGCCGCACCGACTGGACCGTCTACCTGCGCCCTGAGCTGGTCGTGGAGATCGAGCTGGACGGGGTGCAGGTGTCTCCGCGCTACCCGGGCGGGGTCGCGCTGCGTTTCGCCAGGGTGCTGCGCTACCGCCCGGACAAGGACGCAGCCGACGCGGACACGATCGACACCGTCCGGGCGCTGCTGCCGGGCGGGCGGTCAGAGGCCGCCGCGGAGTAGCGCCGGCCGCCGCCGCGGGCTGCGAAAACAGGCTGTGTGAAGTCTTTCGCCGCGGCCGATTTCACCTCGCTTCGCGACCGAAGAACCGAAAACGCGATCACGGCGTCAAGGGAGGCAAACCACCCCGTGCGGGACCGACGGCGCCGGGTAGTAAGCCCGCATGGTCAACGGAGCGCACACGGGTGAATACTGGTCAAGGGCTGGTCGTACCGATGCGGTGGGAGGGTCACGCATGCGCAATGCGCGTGGCGGCATAATCCGGAATTTCTCCCTCTTCGTCTGGCACCTCATAGCGTTCGTCGTGGTCAGCGCGCTCGCAGGGGTGATGATCGCCGGGATGACGATGCCCGTGCTCGCCCCGGCGGGCCTCGCCGCGAAGACCGTCTCGGGCAACTTCGAGGACCTCCCCGCCGACTTCCAGACCCCGGTCCTGCCGCAGCGCTCGCGGATCCTGGCCGACGACGGTTCGCTGATCGCCTACACGTGGAGCGACGACCTCGGCGGCAACCGCGTCGTGGTGCCCATGTCGCAGATCAACCCGGTGATGCCGCACGCGCTCGTGGCCGTCGAGGACATCCGCTACTACCAGCACGGCGGCGTCGACCTCAAGGGTACGATCAGGGCCCTGCTGCACAACAGCCAGGGCGGCAACATCCAGGGCGGCTCGACGATCACCCAGCAGTACGTCAAGAACGTGCTCATCCTCGAGGCCGGCACGGACAAGTCGAAGCTCTACGCCGCGACCGCCGACACGTTCTCCCGCAAGATCACCGAGCTCAGATACGCGGTCGCGCTGGAGCAGCAGCTGAGCAAGGACCAGATCCTCGAGCGCTACCTGAACCTGGTGTACTTCGGCAACGGCGCATACGGCGTGGAGGCGGCGGCCGAGCGGTACTTCTCCACCACCTCGGACAAGCTCACGGTCACCCAGGCGGCGCTGCTGGCCGCGATCGTCAACAGCCCGACCCTCTACGACCCGTTCCAGCATCCCGCGCAGGCCCTGGCCCGCCGCAACATCGTGCTCGACGACATGGCGAGCCCGACTCTGGGCTACCTCACCCCGCAGCAGGCGGCGGTCCTGAAGGCCACGCCGCTCGGGCTGAACCCGACCAACCCCGCGCACGGCTGCATCGTCGCGAAGGGATCGGCGTCGTTCTTCTGCAACGACGTCTACCAGACCTTCGTCAACGATCCGGACTACGGCGCCACCCAAGCGGACCGGATCGCTCTGTGGAACATGGGCGGCCTGACCATCCGCACCACCATGGACCCGACCGACGAGACCGCCGCCGACACCGCGATATCCCAGCACACGTATCCGACCGACCGGGTCGCCTCGGCGCTGGCGATGATCCAGCCGGGCACCGGGCAGATAAAGGCGATCGCACAGTCCAAGTCGATGGGCGACGGCACCGGACAGACCTACCTCGACCTGGCCGCCGACCCCGCCCACAACGGCAGCGGCGGCTACCAGGCCGGCTCCTCGTTCAAGATATTCGTCGGCCTCGCGGCCCTCACCGGCGGCTGGGATCCGTCCAAGGTGATCTCCGTTCCGAGCCCGATGGACGACGCCGGCACCCGCATCGCCGCCTGCGCGCCCGGCCAGAAATACGTCACCTGGCCCGACACCTACCATCCGAACAACGACAGCTACCAGGGCTTCAGCGGGCCGCTCGACCAGGCGTTCTGGTTCTCGGTCAACACCTACTTCCTGACCCTGGAAGAGCAGACCGGCGTGTGCCGCCCGGCGCAGATCGCCCAGTCGATGGGCGTGACGATCGACAACGACAACGGCACCGGCGCCCCGCTCGGCCAGTTCCCCTCCTTCACCCTCGGCACGAACCTGATCACCCCGATCGAGATGGCCGCCGCCTACGCGACCATCGCCGCCCAGGGCAACTACTGCAAGCCCTACGTGATCACCGGGGTGTCGGACGTCGCCGGGCGCCAGTACCCCGGCCAGGCCCAGAGCTGCCGTCAGGTGCTGGACCCGAACATCGCCAACGAGCTGACCGCCATCCTGCGCGGCGTGCTCACCCAGCCCGGCGCGACGGCGGACGGGCTCGGCATCGGCCGCCCGGCCGCCGGGAAGACCGGCACCACCACCAGTTCGATCGCCACCTGGTTCGACGGCTTCACCCCGCAGCTGGCCACGGCGGTGTGGACCGGCTTCATCAACCCGAACACCCTCAAGGGCGACTACATGGGCAACATGTCGGTGGGCGGGACGTACTACTACGGCCAGATCTTCGGCGCGACGATCTCCGCGCCGATCTGGCAGCAGGCGATGCGCAAGGCGATGTCCGCGCTGCCGGTGGAGGACTTCACCGCCCCGACCGGCTTCCCGCCCGAGCCGCAGTGAGATGGCTCAACTCGGTTGACCGGGCGGCAGCAAATGATCGCATGGCGGGGATTGGATTAAGGCGTCCCGGCCATGCGATCTTTCGGTGCGGCGGTGGGGGAGCGAAGAGCCAGTTGGGCGCCGCGCGCACGGCGCCTACGGCGCCCGCCACACGGCGCACAGACAATCCTTTCGACGGATTGTTCGCCCACCCGGCCCATGGCGCGCGCCTCCACCCCCGCCGCCCGCCACCATGGAGGTATGCACGATGACCAGGCGATCGCGTTCCTGACCCGCGGCACCCGCACCGGCAAGCTCGCCACCTCGACCACCTCCGGCGTCCCGCACGTCGCGCCCGTCTGGTTCGTCGCCGACGGTCGCGACCTGGTCTTCACCACATCGCGCCACAGCATCAAGGGCCGACAGCTGCTGGTCAACCCGATCGCGGCGCTGTGTGTCGACGACGAGGAATACCCGTACGGCTTCGTGCTGGTGCGCGGCCCGGTCACCATCGCCGAGAACGCGCCGGACCTGCTGCACTGGGCGACGCGCATCGCCGAGCGTTACGTGCCCGCCGGGCGCGCCGAGGAGTACGGGCGGCGCAACGGAGTCGAGGGCGAGCTGCTGTGCCGCCTGCGCCTCGACCGGGTCACCGGCGCGACCGAGATCGCGCTCTAGATTCGCGCGGGTCGCCGGGACTGTTCGGTACGCCTTAGACCCCTGACACCGCCACGACGGAGTCCACCGTGCCGATGTAGGCCTTGCTGCCGCTCAGCGTGGGCGCGGTGAACCGGGTGGTCGGCCCGACCGAGACCTGCGCCACGACATGGCCGTCGCTCGGGCTGAGCTCGTACAGGATGCCGTCTCCATAGTCCACGACCCAGACCGCCCCGCCGCCGACCATCGGGGACGAGGCGTTCTTCACGGACGCACGCCACAGGTCGGTGATGCCGCTCGCGCCGACCGACAGCGCGCGGATCTCCGTGGGACAGGGCACGTACACCGTGGTGCCGGACACGGGTGCCGAGCCGAAGGCCGGGCACTCCTGCTTCTGCGCGATCTGGCCGCCGACGCCGCCGAGGTGGTCGCCGCTCAGGAGATACGCGGTGCCGCTCTTCCCGACGATCAGCACGTTGCCGCCGACGACCGCGGGCGACATCGCGCCGAGATCGAAGTCGCCGGCGTTGTCCGCGGCCCAGGTGGTCGGGGCGAAGTAGCCGGTGCGCGTCAGATCCGCGGTGAATGCCAGCACGGAGTCGCTTCCGTCGTAGGCGCCGCCCGCGGCCGCGCCGTTGCCTACGGACGCGAACAGCGTGCTTCCGCTCACCACGAGACCGCCCGGCGTCCAGATACCGGCCTCGCGCTGCGTCGGCACGGAGTAGGAGCGCTCTACCGCCGCGGCGTTCGAGCCCGGACCCGCAACCGGGAATGAGACGACCGACCCGTTGTAGTAGCCGCAGTCGCCGTAGAGACCGCCGAAGGGCACGTACACGCGTCCGAACGCAACGGTCAGCGCGCCGCGTTGCTGGGTCGCCGAAGGATATCCGTGCGGCGCCTCGATCTCGGTCTGCCACACAATCGACCCGGTCGACGGATCCAGTGCGGCCAGCGTGTGGTGGCCGAGGCCGCCGACCTCGCCCACCGCGAACAGCTCGCCGCTCGCGGGATCGTAGGCCATGGTGGAGGTGATGCCGAGCGGGAAGATGTCGCCGCACGGAAGCGTCGACTTCGGTGTGGGCTTGCCGAGCGAGGTGTGCCACAGCACCTTCCCGGTGGTGGCGTCGAGCCCGTATACGGTGTCGTTCTCGGTCGCCGCGAGGATCAGGCTGCCGAGCACCAGCGGTTGTCCGTAGACTGCGCCGTCCAGGGGTGTGCGCCAGGCCACGCTCAGCGCGCCCGGCGGGCGAAGGCCGACCGCGACGCCGTCACGGGCGTTATCGCGGTTGTACGTCGTCCAGTCGCCGGGATCGACCGGGAGTGGGGTCACCGAGTGCGTGGACGTGGGCTGATTCGCCGACGCGGTGGCGCCGCCCTGATCCGGCGGCGATGCGGACGCAGCCCCCTGGTTCCCACCGGAGCATGCGCCGATCAGCGCGGCGATCCCCAGCACCGCACCGGCCGTCGTCGCGACCGTCCGTCCGCGCCGTCGGCTGCCGCTTTCCCAGCCCCGCTTCATCGTTCCACTCTCCCAGGAATCGTGCTCGCCAGCCCCGAAGTTGCTCGTCAGTTAGCTTTACCAATCCTCTTGACATCCGTGTGGTCTAGTCCAATTATGGTGCGCGGAGTGGCATGGACCATTGACTCCGTACGGCTACGGCGACGCCGGGCGGACCAGGTTCCACCCACATCGCGTTTACCTACCCATGGATCTTCACACTCTATTTCGCCGATTCAGCCTCTCGGGAGCAGCATATGCAGCGTCGCACAGCCCCGACACGCACATCGCCCGCCACCGGTTCACGCAGCCTCCGCGCGGCCGGCCCGCTGCGCGCGGCAGTGACCGCGCTGGCCACAGCCGCCGGCGCCTGCGGGCTGCTGGCCGTAGGCGCCGGCGCCGCGCACGCCGCGAGCGTCACGCCGACGCACGTGTTCGCCCCCTACTTCGAGGCGTGGACCGGCGACGACCCGGCCACGCTCTCCCAGGAGTCCGGGGCCAAGTACCTGACGATGGCGTTCCTCCAGACCCCGTCCTCGGGTTCGTGCACGGTCGACTGGAACGGCGACACGAGCATGCCGGTCTCCTCCTCCACCTTCGGCAGCTCGATCAGCAGCATCCAGGCGGCGGGCGGCAACGTCATCCCGTCCTTCGGCGGATACACCGCGGACACCACGAACACCGAGATCGCGGACAGCTGCACCAACGTCAACTCGATCGCGGCGGCCTATGAGAGCCTCGTCACCACGTACAACGTCACCCGGATCGACCTGGACACCGAGGCGAACTCGCTGACCAACAGCGCCGGCATCGACCGGCGCAACAAGGCGATCGCGCAAGTGGAGAGCTGGGCCGCGAGCACCGGGCACACCGTCCAGTTCTCGTACACGCTGCCGACCACGCAGACCGGCCTGGCCTCCAGCGGCCTCGCCGTGCTGCAGAACGCGGTGAGCAACAACGCGCGCGTCGACGTCGTCAATATCATGACGTTCGACTACTACACCGGCACGCCGCACGAGATGGCGACGGACACCGAGACCGCGGCCGCCGGGCTGGAGAGCCAGCTCGCCTCGCTGTACCCGTCGAAGAGCGCGTCCCAGCTGTGGGGCATGATCGGCGTGACCGAGATGCCCGGCATCGACGACTACGGCGCCGCCGAGACCTTCACCACCGCCGACGCCAACACGGTCTACAACTGGGCCGTGGGCAAGGGAATCGACGAGCTGTCGTTCTGGGCGCTTCAGCGCGACAACGGCAACTGCCCGGGCAGCGGCGGCCAGGGCAACTGCTCCGGGATCTCGCAGAGCCAGTGGTACTTCAGCCACACCTTCGAGCCCTACACCGGCGGCAGCAGCAACCCGGGCAACGACTTCTCGCTGTCCGTGTCGCCCGCGTCCGCGGCGGTGAACCCGGGATCGTCGGCCTCTGCGACGGTCGGCACCGCCGTCACCTCGGGCTCGGCTGAGACCGTGAGCCTGTCGGCGAGCGGCGCCCCGTCCGGCGCGAGTGTGTCGCTGAGTCCGGCGTCGGTCACGTCCGGCGGCTCGTCGACGCTGAAGGTGACCACGTCGTCGTCTACGCCGGCCGGGACGTACGCGATCACGGTGACCGGTTCGGCGGCGTCCGGCAGCCACAGCGCGACCTTCACCCTGACCGTGAACGGCTCGGGCACCGGCGGCGGGTCGCTCACCAACGGCGGCTTCGAGAGCGGTTCGTTCAGTCCGTGGACCAGCCAGCCGGGTGACGCCGTGGTCGGCAGCCCGGTGCACTCCGGCAGCCACGCCGCGCAGATCAGCCCGAACAACAGCCAGACCGGTGAGATCGACCAGGCGGTCAACCTGTCGCCCAACCACAGCTACACGCTGACCGCGTGGGTCCAGGGCAACTACGCGTACGTCGGCGTGACCGGCGGCGCCAGCGCCAGCACGTGGACCTCGTCGGGCTCGTGGACGAAGCTCACGGTGCCCTTCACCACCGGCTCGTCCGGAACTGTGACAGTGTTCTGCCACGGCTGGTACGCCCAGGGCAACGTCTACGCGGACGATTTCGCGATCAACTGAGCTGACGCAGCCGGCGCCAGCCGCTGAACCTCTGTGAACCGCGGCCTCGTCTCGGAGCGCAATGCCCCGAGACGAGGCCGCGTCAGTGTTCTTTGTCCGAGTTCGGCTCGCGCAGCCGCTCGCGGAGGCTGTCTGCCTCCGGCAGCTCCAGCTCCTCGTACAACGCGAGCGCCTTGCGCCATTGGGTCCGCGCCATCGAGGCCTCACCGGACTCCGCGAGCAGACCGCCGATCCGCTCGTGAGCCTTCGCGCGCTCCAGCGGCGCGGCCGCTTTGCGCGCGAAGGCCAGCGCCGTCCGGTACGACTGCAATGCCTCGTCCCGGCGGCCTTGCCGTGCGAGCACCGCGCCCGATGCAAGGCGGGCATGAGCGTGCAGCAACGGGTCGCCGATGCTGTCCGCCAGAGCGCTGGCGCGCTGCAGGTGGTCGAGCGCATCGGTCAGCCGTCCCAGCGCGCGGAAGACCTCTGCGATGTTGACGAGAGTGTCGAACTCGTTGCGCCTGTCTCCCATGCGCATGTGCGTCTCGAGCGCCTCGTTAAAGCAATCGAGCGCGGCGGCGTGGTCTCCGGTCGAGCTGTACACGGCCCCGATGTTGTTCGCCAGGACGGCCAACCGCTGCGGGTCAGCGTGCAGCCGGGCTAGCGTCATGGCCTGCTGGAAACAGCGCCGGGCGTCGCGGGTCTGACCGAGCCTCTGATGCATCTCGCCGAGATTCGTCAGGCAGTCGCGCTCGGATACCAGGTCATGGATCTCGCGCGCCGTTTCGAGGGCGGCGGACATGCGCACGATGCCCTCCGCGTGCCGACCGAGTTCGAAGACGATGATCGCGAGGTGGTAATCGGCGACGGCGCGTCCCCGCTGGTCGTTCAGCCGGGCGCGGAGCACGGCCGCGGCGCGGAACCGGCTCTCGGCCTGGGTCGGCCGCCGCGCGTGCCAGTGGATGCGCCCGAGCTGGAACAGCGCGTCCGCCTCGCCGGCCTGATCGCCGAGATCGCGCCACAGCTCCAGCGCGGTCTCGGCGCAGACCCGGGCGGACTCCAGATCGCCGAGCCGCCAGTGCGCGCCGCCCAGGTCTGTCAGGGCCCTGGCCTGTCCGGGCCGGTTGCCGAGTCCGTAGCAGGCGCCGAGGGCGATCTCGTGCGCTTCGACAGCCTGCTTCCAGTAGCCCTGCCGGTCGAGGTACCGGCCGAGCACTTCGGGCAGCTGGGTCGCGTGCCGCCGGAAGCCGTGCGCCTCCGCGTGCCGGATGGCGGTGAGCAGATTGGTGTGCTCAGCGGCCAGCCAGGCATTCGCTTCGTCGGTGGCGGCGAGCCGAGGGATGTCGCGCGGCTTGTGGTGCACGAGCGGCGCGCTACGGCGGTGCCAGGGTTGGATGACGCGTTCAGCTCGGTCCGCGACGTAGAGGTAGTAGTCGAACAACCGCCGTTGCGCGAGATCCCGGTCCTCGTCGGTCTCCTCGATGTGCGCTCGCTGACCGGCGTATCCGCGTAAGAGGTCGTGCATCCGATAGCGGTTGCGCACCGGCTCATCCAGCAAGTTCTGGCCGACGAGCACGTCGAGCGCGCGATCGGTGTCCGCGGCCGGGGCGCCGTGCAGCGCGGCCGCCGCGTGGAGACTGAACTCGGTGCCCTGATGAAGACCCAGGCCACGGAACAGCCGCTGCTGATCCGGAGCCAGACCTCGATAGGACAGCGCGAAGGCAGCGTTCACCGGCTGGCCGAGTTGGTCGCCCTCATCCGGGTTGTTGCGCGTGTACGCCATCCGCTGCGCGAGGTCGCGGACTGTCCACGCCGGGCGCGAGCGTAGATGCCCAGCCGCCACCACGACGGCCAAGGGCAGATCCGCGCACAGCTTCGCGACTTCTTGGACCGCCTCGGGATCGTCGGCGCGCTCGGCTCCGACGTGCTCGCTGAACAGGCGCGCCGCCTCGGCCGCGGGCATCGGGCCGAGCATGTGCGCGTGAGCGGTGTCCAAGCTCGACAGCCGGGCGCGGGAGGTAACCAGGACGGCGCACCCGGGTGAGGTCGGCAGCAGGGGTCTGACCTGGTCCGCGTCGTGCGCGTCGTCCAGCAGGAGCAGGATCCGCCGACTCGCGGTGTGGGCGCGCCACAGGGCCGACAGCGTCTCCTGCGCATTGAACTGCTGGAGGTCGGACAACTGCCGGCCGATCATGCTCAGCAGTGTGACAAGAGCCTCGGTGGGCTTCATCGGTTCCTGGCGGGGGTCGTGCCCGCGAAGGCCCAGTTGCAGAGTTCCGTCCGGGTACTTGTCGCGCAGTCGATGCGCGGCGTGCAGGGCGAGCGTCGTCTTCCCGACGCCCGGCATGCCGTCCACGACGACGACGGGCGCTGAGAACCCGGCCCGCGCGTCGTGCTCGAGGTGGGAGAGCAGCGTCCGCAGGTCCTCATCCCGGCCGACGAAGCGCCGTTGATCGGGTCCAAGCGTGTCGGTCGTGGCGGTCGAGGCGGCTGCCGCTCCCGAAGCCGTCGCGATATTCGCGGGCTGCGACTGCGACGTCTCCTCTCGTGCCGGACCGAGCCCTGGATCGCCCTTCAGCATCCGCTGGTGCAGGTCCTGCAGATCGCGGCTCGGCTCGAAGCCGAGCGACCCCCGAAGCCGGGCGCGCGTGTCTCTATAGGCGGCCAGCGCCTCGGCGGTCCGCCCCGCGTTGTAAAGCGCTGTCATCAGCAGGCCGACGGTCTTCTGGTCCACCGGCCCGCGCGCCGTCAGCCCGGTCAACTCGCTGATCAGCCCGTCGTGCCGGCCAAGGCGCAGCTCGAGCTCGATCCGCCTGAGCGACACCGCTCGTTCGCGTTCTACCAGGCTGGTCCGGGTCGCCTGGGCCCATTCGCCGGACAGCCCGGCCAGCGGCTCGCCGCGGAAGAGTGCGCACGCCTCGCGCAGCAGCTCTACCGCAGCCTCGGGAGCGGCGGCGGCGAGCCCGTCGGCCTGTTTGACGAGCGATTCGAAACGGCGCAGATCGATGCTGTCAGCCGGGACCGCGATCCGATATCCCTGCGTCAGAGTCGAGCTGATCACCGTCGCGTCGGCGCCGGCGTCCCGGAGCCGTTTGCGGATGCGCGAGATGTAGACCTGGAGCGTCTCTCGCGCAGACGGCGGCTGCTCTTCGCCCCACACACATTCGGCGAGCCAGTCCGCTGACACAGTGCGGCCGACCGCGAGCAGGAGCGCGGCGAGAACGCACAGCTCCTTGCGGCTCCCGAGGTCAACGGGACGTTCACCGATCCAAAGCTCGACAGGCCCCAGTACGCGGAACTCCACCCGGTTCCCCTCCGCGGGGCGCCACACGCCCCAGTGGTGGCGGTACGTACACCGGCATTGTCTCCCCGTAGCGACGCAGAGGCCATAGATACCGGGAGGCGCGTTGTTGCCCTTTTCGGCAACGTTTGCGTAAGGGAATCTCCAAAACGATGCAGTATCCGAGTTGGGATTTCCAGTGCGTCAGACCGGAATGAGAGTCAGTCGGCAATCCAGGACGGCGCACCACTCGATGAGGCGCAGCAGCCGGGGATTGCGATGCGCGGTCTCCCACATGTGAATCGTCCACGCACTGACGCCCAGGCGGTCCCCGACCATCTCCTGGGTGTAATCACGTCTGCGGCGCGCATCAGCGAGAACGAGCATCATGCACCGCATCCGGTACGCCTCGAGCGACTCGCCCCGCAGCAGGACGGGCCGC
>NZ_DASZGI010000174.1:0-30495 GCF_035938995.1 Actinocrinis sp. | reverse complement strand
CGTCGCCGAGGTCAAGGCCGGCAAGGCCGAGGTCCTCGGCGTGATCCACCTCAAGGACATCGTCAAGGACGGCATCCGGGAGCGCTTCGCCGAGCTGCGCAAGATGGGCATCAAGACCGTCATGATCACGGGTGACAACCCGCTGACGGCCAAGGCCATCGCCGACGAGGCCGGGGTGGACGACTTCCTGGCCGAGGCGACGCCCGAGGACAAGCTCGCCTTGATCAAGAAGGAGCAGGAGGGCGGCAAGCTGGTCGCGATGACCGGCGACGGCACCAACGACGCCCCCGCGCTCGCGCAGGCCGACGTCGGCGTGGCGATGAACACCGGTACCTCGGCCGCCAAGGAGGCCGGGAACATGGTGGACCTCGACTCCAACCCGACCAAGCTGATCGAGATCGTGGAGATCGGCAAGCAGCTGCTGATCACCCGTGGCGCGCTGACCACCTTCTCCATCGCCAACGACGTGGCGAAGTACTTCGCGATGCTCCCGGCGATGTTCGCCAGCGTGTTCCCCGGCCTGTCGAAGCTGAACGTCCTGCACCTGTACAGCCCGCAGTCCGCGATCACCTCGGCGATCGTGTTCAACGCTCTGATCATCGTGGCGCTGATCCCGCTGGCGCTGCGCGGGGTGCGCTACACCCCGTCCTCCTCCAGCACGCTGCTGCGCCGCAACCTCTGGATCTACGGTTTCGGCGGCCTGGTGATCCCGTTCGCCGGGATCAAGCTGCTGGACCTGTTCGTCCAGTACCTCCCCGGAATGGGACGCTGACATGAACCGTCTCCCAGGCGCCGTGCTGCGCCACCTCGCCGCGCTGCGCGCGATGCTCGTGTTCACGGTCATCTGCGGCATCGCCTACCCCCTGCTGGTGACCGGCATCGCCCAGGCCGCCTTCAAGAACCAGGCCGACGGCTCGCTGATCACCAACGGCAAGGGTCAGATCGTCGGTTCCAAGTTGCTCTGCCAGGAATTCACGGACAGCAAGGGCAACGCGCTGAACCAGTACTTCCAGCCGCGGCCGTCGTTCGCGATCCCGTCCGGGGCCAAGAACGACTACGGCTGCGACCCGACCCAGTCCGCCGGGTCCAACCTCGGCCCGAACAGCGACACGCTGCTCAAGGACGTCGACACCAACCGCAACTCCATGGCCGCGTTCGACTCGGTCGGCGGATACACGGTGACCCCGGGCCAGGTGGCCACCGACGCGGTCACCGCCTCCGGCTCGGGTCTGGACCCGGACATCAGCGTGCTGAACGCGCAACAGCAGGAGCACCGGATCGCCGCCACCCGCGGCATCTCGGCCGCTCAGGTGGACGCGCTGGTCAAAGCGAACACCGGTGGCCGCGACCTCGGGTTCCTCGGCGAGCCCGGCGTCAACGTCCTGCAGCTGAACATCGCGCTGGACACGCAGTACCCGTACTCGGGCAAGTAAGGACCTTAACCGAGTCGAATCTCCGGGCGGGCGCAGGCGGAACGCGCCCGCCCGGAGGAGCACCGTCCATCCGCCGAGTGAGGGACCGGGAACATGCGCGGCAAGTTGCGGGTCTACCTGGGCGCGGCTCCCGGTGTGGGCAAGACGTACAAGATGCTCGAGGAGGCGCACCGCCGGATCGAGCGGGGCGCGGACGTCGTGGTCGCATTCGTCGAGTGCCACGGCCGAGTGAACACCGAGGCGCTGCTCGAGGGACTGCCGGCCGTCCCCACGAACACCCGGAGCTATCGGGACGGCCAGTACCGAGAGATGGACCTCGACGCCGTCCTCGAGCGCCACCCTCAGGTCGCGCTGGTGGACGAGCTGCCGCACACCAACATCCCCGGCGGGCGGCACGAGAAGCGCTGGCAGGATGTCCAGGAGCTGCTGGACGCGGGGATCGAGGTCATCACGACCGTCAATGTGCAGCATCTGGAGTCGCTCAACGACGTCGTGCAGCGGATCACCGGGGTGCCGCAGCGCGAAACAGTGCCCGATGACGTGGTGCGATCCGCTGATCAGATCGAGCTGGTGGACATGTCGCCGGAGACTCTGCGGCGGCGTCTCGCGCACGGCAACGTCTACGCGGCCGAGAAGATCGACGCGGCGCTCGGCAACTATTTCCGGGTCGGCAACCTCACCGCGCTGCGCGAGATCGCGCTGCTCTGGGTCGCCGACCGGGTGGACGAAGTCCTGCAGCGCTACCGCGAGGACCATCAGATCGGGCGGGTATGGGAGGCCCGGGAACGCGTCGTCGTCGCACTTCCCGGCGACGAATCAGGGGACATGCTCATCCGCCGGGCCGCCCGGATCGCGCAGCGTTCCATGAAAGGCGCGGGCTCGTCGCCGGCCGGGGGCCCGGGCGCCGAACTGCTCGCCGTCCACATCGCGCGGTCCGACGGCCTGAGCGGCACGACCAGTCCCACCGCCCTCGCCGCGCAGCGCCACCTGGTCGAATCGCTCGGCGGCACGTATCACACGATCGTCGGGGACAACGTCGCACGCTCCCTGCTCGAATTCGCCCACGCCAAGAACGCCACGCAGCTGGTCCTGGGCACCTCGCGGCGCAGCCGGGTCAACCGGTTCCTGACCGGGCGCGGCATCGGCGAGACCACGATCCAGCTGTCCGGCGACATCGACGTGCACATGGTCACCCACCGAGATCCCGGGGCGGCGCAGCGCCTTTCGGCGTGGCTGCCGCCCAATCCGCTGCGCGAGGCCGCGTGGGGCGACGGCCGGTGGCGCGGGCACTTGGCGGCTCTCATCGTCCCGCCGATCCTGGCCGCGATCCTCACACAGGTGCGCGGCCATCTCAATCTGACCAGCGACGCGCTCATCTACCTGGTCGCCATCGTGGCGATCGCGCGGCTCGGCGGCCTGCTGTCCGCGCTCATCGCGGCGGTCTGGGGCTCGCTGCTGCTCAACTACTACTTCATCCCGCCGATCTACTCGGTCACCATCTACGACGCGAACAACGTCATAGCACTGATCGCGTTCATCGTCGTCGCGCTGACCGTCGCCTCCGTGGTGGACCTGGCGATCAAACAGAGCCGCCGCGCGGCCCACGCCTCCGCCGAGGCCGAGACCCTCGGCGCGTTCGCCGTCTCGGTGCTGCGCGGTGACTCGGCCATCGCGGCCCTGCTCGAACGCTTCCGCGAGACCTTCGGCATGGCGTCCGTCGCGCTCCTCCAACGCACCGCCGGCCAGGGCGACCCGCTGCTGCCCGCCGAATACGACGAACCGGGCCGGTGGACCGTCGTCGCGTCGACTGGGGCCGAGCCCGCGGCGTGCCCCGGCCAGGCGGACACCGTCGTCGACGCCGGACCCGACGCGATGATCGCGCTGCGCGGACGAACCTTGCCGGCCGCCGACCAGCGCGTCCTGGCCGCGTTCGCCGCGCAGGCCACCGCAGCCCTCGAACGCCGCAGGCTGGTACGCGCCGCCGCCGACGCCGCGAGCATCGCCGCCGCGGACAAGATGCGCACCGCACTGCTCGCCGCTGTGTCGCACGACCTGCGCACCCCGCTGGCCGCCGCGAAGGCCGCCGTCGGCACCCTGCGCGACCCCGACCTCGATGTGCCGGCTGACGACCGCGCCGAACTGCTGGAAGCCGCCGACCAGTCGCTCGACCGGCTCGCCCGGCTGGTCGAGAACCTGCTGGACATGTCCCGGCTGCAGGCGGGCGCGCTCAAACTCACCCTCGAACCGCTGGCCGCGGACGAGATCGTGCCGCGCGCCGTCGACGACGTGCCGGAAGCCGCCGGACGCGTCACCGTCTCACCGCCCGACATCCTCGTCCCGCCGGTGCTCGCCGACGGCGCGCTGCTCGAACGCGCCATCGCCAACCTCGTGGGGAACGCGGTCAAGCACACCGACTCGCCCGTCACCGTCACGGTCTCCGCGCTCGGGACGCAGGTGGAGATCCGCGTCATCGACCGCGGCCCCGGCATTCCGGCGGCTGACCGCGATCAGGTGTTCCTGCCCTTCCAGCGGCTCGGCGACCGGGACAACACCGCGGGTGTGGGCCTCGGCCTCGCGTTGGCCCGCGGACTGGTCGAGGCGATGGACGGGACGCTCACCCCCGAGGACACCCCGGGCGGCGGACTGACGATGGTGCTGGCACTGCCGGCCGCGGCGGAGGAGGTGCTCGCGTGATCAGGGTCCTGGTTGTCGACGACGAACCGCAGTTGCTGCGCGCGCTGCGGATCAACTTATCGGCCCGCCGCTACGAAGTCGTGGTCGCCGCCGACGGGGCCACCGCGCTGGACCTGGCGGCCCGGCATGTGCCGGACCTCGTCGTGCTGGACTTGGGCCTGCCGGACATGGACGGCACCGACGTGATCGCCGGGCTGCGCGGGTGGACGAAGGTGCCGATCCTGGTGCTCTCCGGCCGCACCGACGCCGCCGACAAAGTGGACGCCCTCGACGCGGGCGCCGACGACTACGTGACCAAGCCCTTCTCGATGGACGAACTGATGGCTCGTCTCCGAGTGCTGGTGCGCAGGCTCGAATCCGAGCAGGCGGCGCAGCAGACGGCCGTGATCGGCTACTACACGGTCGACCTGGCGGCGAAGACGGTCATCCGGCTGCCGGGCGCACCGGAGGACGTGCCCGAGCAGATCCACCTGACCAAGACCGAGTGGGCGGTGCTGGAGATCCTCGTGCGCAACCCCGGCCGCCTGGTGTCCGGCAAGCACATCCTCCAGCAGGTCTGGGGCCCGGCCTATGACGCGCAGACCAACTATCTGCGCTTCTACCTGGCCAAGCTGCGCCAGAAGCTCGAGCCCGAGCCGTCGCATCCCCGGCAGCTGATCACCGAGCCGGGGATGGGATACCGCTTCCAGCCGTAGCCGCTGCCTGCTGGTCCGCCCGACCCGACCGTCCGCCATCTTGACGTTCCCGCCGCACCTCAGTACCTTCCCGAAACAGTAAAGAATATTTACCAGATTCTCGGGAGTCGGGCATGAGATCGCGCAGTGCGGCCAGGAGGGAAAGACGGGGCGCCGAAGGGCGGGCGTGGGGTGTCGGGAGGCTGCCTGTCCCGGTCCTTGCGGTGCTGACGCTGGTTGTCTGCGCCGGCCTCGCGATCGGGGTCGCCGCGCCCTCGATGGCCGCGCCGCCCGCGAGCTCCGCTGCGTCGTCTGCGGCGCAGCTGCGCACCGACCAGGTCGGTTACCTCCCCACCGACACCAAGGTCGCCTACCTCATGACGTCGAAGGCGATCACCGGCGAGAGCTACCAGGTCCTCAACGCGTCGGGTACCGCAGTGGTTAAGGGCACTGTCAACGCCAAGAGCCGTGGCTCGTGGAACTCCGCCCACCCGGACGTCTATCCGATCGACTTCTCGACCGTGTCCACGCCCGGCATGTATCACGTCGTCGCCAGCGGTGCGGTCAGCGCCAAGTCCGACACCTTCCAGGTCGAGACGGCGGCCGAGCTCTACGCGCCGCTCGTCGCCGGTGGGGTGAACTTCTTCCAGAACCAGCGCGACGGCGCGGACGTCATCCCGGGCACGCTGAACCGCAAGCCCTCGCACCTGAACGACAAGTCCGCGACCGTCTATAAGGACCCGACGTTCCAGTCCGGCGGCAGCGACGTGATCGTCGGCTCCTCGCTGACCAAGATCGGCGGGCCGGTCGACGTGTCAGGCGGCTGGTTCGACGCGGGCGACTATCTGAAGTTCACCTTCACCACCGCCTACGCGGACTCCCTGCTCTACTCGGCGGCGCGCAGCCTCGGCGCCTCCGCCCCGGCCTCGCTCACCGCCGAGGCGGCGTACGGCACTTCCTGGCTGAACAAGATGTGGAATCCGACCACGAAGACGCTCTATCTCCAGGTCGGCATCGGCAGCGGCAACGAGACGACGTTCTTCGGCGACCACGACCTGTGGCGGCTGCCGCAGGCCGACGACTCGGACACCGCTTCCGGGGACCGGTACGCCGCCGCGCACCGGCCCGTCTTCGAGGCCGCGGCGCCGGGCGCCAAGATCGACCCGGACATCGTCGGCCGCGTCGCCGCGGCATTCGCTCTCGCCGCCCAGGCCGACGCCTCGAGCAACCGGACGCAGGCAGCCGCTGACCTGGTAGACGCCACCTCGCTCTACGCGATGGCCAACACCAGCCCGTCCGGCACCCTCGGCTCGGCCCTGCCCACCGCCTACTACCCCGAGTCGATCTGGCACGACGCGATGGAACTCGGTGCCACCGAAATCGCGCTGGCCGAGCAGGACCTCGGCCAATCGGCGTCCGCGTCCGGCTACGTGAAGCAGGCCGCGACCTGGGCGTCGGACTACATCGCGAGCGACTCCGGCAACGACACGCTCAACCTCTACGACGTCAGCGCCCTTGCCCACGCCGACCTGGTGACCGCCATCGCCGACGCGGGCGACCCCAGCGGTCTGGCCGTCACCAGCGCCCAGTTGATCGCGAACCTCAAGGCCCAGGTCGCCTCTGCCGCGACCAAGTCGGCCGCCGACATCTTCCGAGAGGGCGGCGACTACGCGAACTTCGACGTCGACTCGCACACCTTCGGCTTCATCTCCACCGAGGCGCTGTACGAGAAGGCCAGCGGAGACACCGAATACGCCGCCTTCGCCGGAGAGCAACGGGACTGGCTGCTCGGCGGCAACCCGTGGGGCTCGAGCTTCATGGTCGGCTTCGGCACCACCTTCCCGGACTGCATGCAGTCGCAGATCCCGAACCTGTCCGGCTCGCTGACCGGCCAGGCCCCGATCGACACCGGAGCGGTGGTCAACGGCCCGAACGGCACGGGCAACTTCCAGGGCGGGCTCGGCTCGCTGCAGACCGGCATGAAGAAGTGCGAGAAGGACTCCGGCACCGCGTTCACCGGCCACGGCAGCGAGTTCGTGGACGACGTGCGCTCCTGGCAGACCGACGAGCCCGCGCTCGACATGACCGGCAGCGCGATCCTCGCCGCGGCGCTTCAGGAGACAGTGGCGCACTGAGAGCAAGGACGCTGCGATCCAGGAAACCCTGAGCTCCAGGAACGCCGCGATCCGCAAGCCCTCGGCCCGGCCGCGACTTGTCCGTCGCGGCCGGGCCGAGGGCTTGTCATCGACTACGGATTAAGTGCCGATCAGCTGCACCAAGGCACCACGATGTCGACGAGCGTCTGCGCGACCTGCTCGGCGGTCGGATGTATCACGGAAAACTGGCGCGATTGAAGAAAGCTCACGCGTGGTGGGAAGATCGGTGGGTTGATTCATCCTGTCTTTTCCTGGGCGAAGTGGCAGGCGCTGTCAACATCCAAACGGCTCAACGCGTTGCCGCTGGCCGCCGCGGAGCGGAGACTGGAGGGGCGCCTCGCACGCCGAATGCTGTTCGGGAGGAAGCCCTCATGCAGGTCACGATCTTCGGCGCCGGGAACATGGCCCGCGCCGTCGCCACCCGCGCGCTGTTCGGGCGGCACACGGTGCGCATCATCGACCGCGACCGGGACCGGGCGGACAAGCTCGCCACCGATCTGCGCGGAAGCGTTCCGCACGCGGATGTCCAGGCCGCAGGCCGCTCCGGGCTCGACACCGCGGACGTCGTCGTGCTCGCGGTGCCGTTCGACGCGGCCGAACGGATCGCGGCCGAGCACGCGGACGCGCTGGCCGGGCGCGCCGTCGTCGACCTCTCCAATCCGGTCGACTTCACCACTTTCGACGCGCTGGTCGTGCCGCCGGGCAGCTCCGCGGCCGAGCAGATCGCCGCCGCCGCGCCGCGCGCGCACGTCGTCAAGGCCTTCAACACCACGTTCGCCGGCAACCTCGCCGAGGGCCACGCCGGGGGCATGCCGCTGGACGTGTTCATCGCGGGCGACGACCCGGCGGCGAAGGAGACGGTGGCCGAGCTGGCCAAGTCGGCCGGCCTGCGGCCGATCGACGCCGGGCCGCTGCGGCGCGCCCGCGAGCTCGAGGGCTTCCAGTTCCTGCACATGACGCTGCAACCGCAGCTCGGCACGAACTGGAGCAGCGCCATCAAGATCGTCGGCTGACCGGGCCGGTCGCCGCGCCGCGGCGCAGCGCGTGGCCGGGAAGAGCGCCGGTCGGACGCCCGCCGTCGACGACTGCGACGCCGTTCACGAACACGTATGGAATGCCGTCGGCCTGGCGGCACGGGTCCTCGAAAGTCGCCGTGTCGCGGACCGTTGCCGGATCGAAGAGCACGAGGTCGGCGTGGTATCCGGTCCGGATCAGGCCTCGATCGCTCAGACGCAGCCGCCGCGCAGCCCGCCCGGTCAGATGCGCGACGCACTCTTCGAGCCCGAGCACGCCTTCGTCCCGCACATAGCGGCCGAGGAAGCGGGGGAAGGTGCCCCACGCGCGCGGGTGCGGTCGCGCCGGTCCGAGGATGCCGTCGCTGCCGCCCGTGTGCGCCGGGTGGCCCATGATCGTGCGCACGTTCTCCTCGTTGCCGACGTGGTGGAGGATCGTGGTGCCGAGATCGTCGTCGAGCAGGAGCGTGCGGAAGACCTCGAACGGCGGCCGGCCCTGCTCGGCGGCCAGATCGGCGATCGTGCGCCCGACCGCCCGCGGATCGCGCGAACCGGAGATCTCGACGGTGCGCCAGTCCGCCGGGACTCCGTGGCAGCCGTCCGAGCCGAGTTGCTCGAGATCGCGCCGCATGCGCAGCAGCGCGCCCTGGTCGCGCAGCCTGCGCACGATGACCTCGGGCCCGCCCGCGGAGGCCCAGCTCGGCACCAGCGCGACCAGCGTGGTCGAGCCGGGCAGGTAGGGGTAGGTGTCGAGGCTGATGTCACAGCCGTCGGCGATCGCGTGGTCCAGGAGCTTGAGCAGTTCCGGCGCCCGCCCGGCGTTCTCGGGGAAGTTCATGGTGGCGTGCGCGAGGTGCAGCGGGCAGCCGGCGCGGCGCGAGACCTCGATCATCTCCGCGTAGGCGGTGAGCGCGCCCGCACCGTACGAACGGTGGTGCGGGGAGTAGTAGCCGCCGTACCCGGCCACGACACGGCAGAGTTCGACCAGTTCGTCGTCAGAGGCGTACATGCCGGGTGCGTAGGTCAGACCGCTGGACATGCCGACCGCGCCCTGCTCCATTGCCTCAGCCACCAGGGCGCGCTGACGATTTATGTCGTCCGCATTGGCTGGCCGCGGCTCCCACCCCATCGCGAGCATCCGCACGGAGCCCTGCGGGACGAGGTAGCACGCGTTGACCGCGATTCCGGTGTCGAGGCGGTCCAGGTACTCGCCGACGCCGCGCCACGACCACGAGAAGCCGGGCGGGTCGCCGTTCCAGCCGGCGATCGCCTGCCGTGTCTGCTCCAGTGTGACGTCGTCGACCGGGGCGTAGGACAGGCCGTCCTGGCCCAGCACCTCGCAGGTGACGCCCTGAGTGGTCTTGGCCGCGTGCGCGGGCTCGGCCAGCAGCGCCAGATCCGAGTGCGCGTGCATGTCGATGAAGCCGGGGCACAGGGCGAGGCCGTCGGCGTCGAGTACCCGGCGGCCGGTGAGCCCGGGCCCGATCGCGGCGATCCGGCCACCGTCGAGGGCGACGTCGGCGCGCGCGCCCGGAGCGCCGGTGCCGTCGATCACCGTGGCCCCGCGCAGGACCAGGTCAGCCATCTTTTCTCACGTCCAGCCCGCGGCCGGGGGTGCGGCGGACGACGGGTCGGGCGTTGCGCGGTCCGCATGATCGGTTCTAGCATCGGGGCCGCCGGACGGTCAACGTCCGATCATGCCCAGCGATCAGATTCAGGAGACGGCCGCGGTGTCAGAAAAGGCTGGGTCCGAGAAGGCTGGGTCCGACAAGACCGAGATCCGCACAAGTGGCGCGCCCGCGCCCGCCTGGGTCTTCTCGCAAGGGGTGCGCAAGGGGCCGCTGCTTCAGGTCTCCGGCCAGGGACCGCAGGACCCTGCGACCGGGGCGTACGTCCACCCGGGAGACGTGCGGGCGCAGACCCGGCGCACCCTCGAGAACGTGAGGGCGGTGCTGGAGGCGGGCGGCGCCACCGTGAACGACGTCATCATGTTCCGGGTCTACCTGACCACCCGCGACGACTTCGCCGCGATGAACGAGGCGTACGGCGAGTTCCTCCGCGAGCACTCCGCGGACGGGGTGCTGCCGTGCCGCACCACCGTGTTCGTGGGACTGCCGAACGAGAGCATGCTCGTCGAGATCGACGCGCTCGCGGTGGTCTGAGCGCCGAGCCGGAAGCGTTCGGGTTCAGAAAGCGGCGAGCGACTCGTCTACGAGAATGCGCAACCGCTCACACTTCTCATCCAGACTGCGCATCTTGGCGTACCAGGCGGCGTACGCGCGCCGGCGCAGGCGGCTCGGCCGCGCCGCGCGCAGGGCGTCCCGCGCGATGCGCCAGCAGACATCCTCCGCGGCGACCATCATGAGCGTCGGCGACGCGGCGACCAGCGCGGCAGGGATGCGCGCGCCGATCGACTCGAAGTCGACGTTCTCGACGTTCGGCGCCGCGAGCCGTGGACGGCGTGCGGCGCGCGGGTGATGTGGCTGCTCGTCGAGCGGGAGGTGGGTACCGTCGAGCCAGTCCATGATCGACTCCAGGTGGGGTGGGGCGGAACACGGTCATCCCCGTCCAGTTGACCAGGGAGCGGCAGAGCGCGGGGCGAGCGCGGGTGGAGCCCGGCGCGGCGTGCCCCCGAATCGGCCATACTCCAGATGTGCAGGAACGGGTGATGTTCTTCGACCCGGGGTACGGGATCGGCCTGACGATCGCCGCCGGCAGCGGCCGCAGCTGGGTGGAGACGCCGGCCGGCGACCCGGTGACGGCGCATGTGCACGTCGACGTCGCGGGCGAGTCGATCGTCGTCGCCGGGATCGTCGAGGACCGCCGCTGGCGCTCGCACACCGGGTTCGTGCCGTGGGAGGAGCTGCTGCGCTTCGCCGACCGGCTCGACGCGCTCGCCACGCAGGAGGCCGGCGCGGTCGAGTTCGCGGCCGAGCCCGGGTTCCGGCTGGTGGTGCGGCTGCGTGAGGACGGCAGGGCGCAGGCCGAGACCGTCTTCGAGGTCGGGCAGCACGTGCACATCGGCGTGACGGCCCGCACGCACTGGGACTGGCACGAGGGCAGCCGCCAGGACCTGACCGACACGGCCTGGCGCATCCGCACAGCCGTCCGCACCCGCCGCCCGACGAAGCACAACGGGCGTCCGGTCGCGCTCGAGGACGGCGACGAGGCAGACTGAGCCCGAATTCAGCAGGTCGGCTCGCACAGAACGGTGAATCTGACACGGCCTCGAATCAGGTGTGGCGCCCAATCAACCGCGCCCCGGATTGCACGGTTTACCGGGAACCCTGATTCACACCGTACGCATACGTGAACACCAGCCGCACGGGCGGGCGAATTTCCGGCGCCGAGCCGTCGAACGCGCATTATCGAGTGCTGCTTTAGGCGCCGGTGGTACCCCCGGTTCACCCACCACTCGACAATCCCGCACTCTGTTCGGTAACGATTCCGAACGGCGGTTCACATCCGCTTACCTCCCTCCATAGAATGCTCCACGCTTCACCCCGTGATGGAAGGATGCTGAGTCGGCCCATGTCCCGTGCCCAATGGCGGATCGGCGACCGCTACGAGCTCTTTCACGAAATCGGCACGGGCCCCTGCGGCGCCGTCTGGTACGGGCGCGACCTGCGCAACGGCGCCGAGCACGCGGTCAAGGTGCTCGAACCGGGGCTGACCGGCGACAACGAGGCGGTCTCCGCGTTCTACGCGCTGCTCGGCGCGGTGGCCCGGCTGGCCCATCCGCACATCGTCGCGGCCGACGAGGTGGTCGCCCTCGAAGGGCGGATCGCGCTGGCGATGCGGCTGGTGCCCGGCGGGGACCTGCGCGTCCTGGTCGCCACCAAGGGCCGTCCGCAGCCGGTGCAGGCGGCGCTGATGGCCGCCCAGCTGGCCGACGGGCTGGCGGCGGCGCACGCGATCGGCGTCGCGCACGGCGACCTCAAGCCCGCGAACGTGCTGTGCGAGCCGGGCGAGAACGGCCTGTACGCGGCGCGGCTCACCGACTTCGGCACCGCGCTGGTGGTCGCCGCCGCCGATCCGGCCGTCGCGGGCGAGCTTCCGCCGCCCGAGTACCTCGCCCCCGAACTCGCCGCCGGCGACCCGGGAACCCCGGCCGGGGACGTGTACGCGCTCGGAATCCTGCTCTACGAGACGTTGGCCGGCCGCCCGCCGTTCACCGCCGATCAGCCCGAGACCGTGGCCGACCTGCACCGCGACGTCCGGCCGCCGTGGATCCCCGGATTGCCTGAACTGCTGTGGCCGCCGCTCGCGGCCTGCCTGGAGAAGCGGCCGGAGTCGCGGCCCGCGGCGGCGGAACTGGCCGGGCTGCTGCGCGACATCGCCGGGCTGATCGAGACCGAGCCGACGGCCGCCGGAGCGGAGACCGGGCCGATGTTCGCCGCGGAGGGCGTGCCGCAGCTCTCGGACGCCGCTCGGCGCGCGGGCGACACGATGGCGATCGCCCTGGCCGCGCCCCTCGCGTTGACTGCCGCGCAGGCCGCCGCCGCTGCCGCCCACGAGACACGGACCGCGCGGGCCGCGCGCAGGCGCCGGATAGCCCGGATCGCGGAGGTGACGGCGGCCGTCGTCGGCGTCGTCGCCGGGATCACGCTCGCGATCGCCGGAACCGGCGGCAATCAGAGCCCGAACTCCACCGTGCTGGGCGTCGGGCAGACCGAGCCCGCGCGCGTCGTGCAGTTGCCGGGCACCGCGGGAGCTTCGGGCTCCGGCTCCGCCTCGCCTTCGCTCTCCGCGACGCCCTCGGTCAGTGCGAGCCCTGACGCCTCGGCCGGTTCCAGTTCAGCGCCCGCGTCCGGGCCCACGTCCACAAGCGCCGGACAGCCTCCGGCGCCGTCCACGGCGCCACCGACGACGTCCACCTCCGTGCCGCAGCCGCCCCCGGGTCGGCCTCCCACGTTCAACGGACCGGTACTCGTCAGCGCCCAGTCCGGCAAGTGCCTCGACACGCCGGGAGACCAGTTCGCCAGCGGCACGAAGGTAGTGCTGGCCACCTGCGACGGCAGCGCCGGCGAGGTCTGGAACTACGACCGCAACGGCGAACTGACGCAGGACGGCGGGCAGTACTGTCTCGACGACACCGCCTACGGCACCTCGAACGGCACCCTGGTGCAGATCTGGGCCTGCTCCGGCGGTCGGCAGCAACCGAATCAGCAGTGGATCATGCACCGGAACGGCGAGATCACCAGCGAGTTGCAGGGGGCGACAAACCTCTGCCTCGACGTCCAGAACATGGGCACCGCCGACGGCACCCCGATCCAGCTGTGGGGCTGCGACCCCAACGGCCAGCCCAACCAGGACTGGAACTGGCAGTAGCCGCGCCGGCGTGCCCTACGGCGACAAGGACCTACCGTTCATCGGACCCCTGATAGCGCTCACACCACCAGGCGTGCAAAAATGTCTCCCGATCAGGCTCCCCCCAGCCTGATCCACCCCACCGAGGGTGACGGTTTCCCCTCGGTCGCCCCGGTTCCCACCCCCCGGAACCGGGGCACTTCCTTCGCTGTGCTTGATTGTTCACTGTGTTTGATTGTTCAGCGTCGCTGACCGGGGCTTCAGGGCGGCTGTAGAGCTCGCGGCGGGGAGAAAGGCGCCCCCGCCGCGAGCTCTTTCGCCGCCGCCCCGGCCAGCGACGCTTCACGTCGCTTCACACCGCTTCATCGTTCTTCGAGGTCGAGCCTTATTCGTGCTCGACGACCCTTCCGGCCGCCACCTCCAGACGCCGGGTGACCTGGACCGCTTCGAGCATGCGTCGGTCGTGCGTGACCAGGAGCAGCGTGCCGTTGTAGGAGTCGAGCGCCGACTCGAGCTGCTCGATCGCCGGCAGGTCCAGATGGTTCGTCGGCTCGTCCAGCACCAGCAGGTTGACGCCGCGGGCCTGGAGCAGCGCCAGCGCCGCCCGGGTGCGCTCGCCGGGCGAGAGCGTCGCCGCGGAGCGCAGCACTTGATCGGCCTTTAGACCGAACTTCGCCAGCAGTGTGCGGCAGTCGGCCGGCGACAGGTCCGGCACCTGCTCGCGGAACGCCTCCAGCAGGGCCTGGTCCCCCACGAAAAGCCCGCGCGCCTGGTCGACCTCGCCGACCACGACGCCGGGGCCCAGTGCCGCGTTCCCGGCGTCCAGGGGCATCCGCCCGAGCAGGGCGCCGAGCAGCGTCGTCTTCCCGCCGCCGTTCGGGCCGGTGATCGCCACCCGGTCGGCCCAGCCGATCTCCAGGTCCACCGGCCCGAGGACGAACCCGCCGCGCCGCACGACCGCCCCGCGCATCGTCGCCACGACCGCTCCGGCCCGCGGGGCGGCGGCGATGGACATCCGCAGTTCCCACTCCTTGCGCGGCTCCTCGACGACGTCCAGCCGCTCGATCAGCCGCTCCGTCTGCCGGGCCTTCGCCGCCTGCTTCTCCGTGGTCTCGGCGCGGAACTTGCGCCCGATCTTGTCGTTGTCGGTGGACTTGCGCCGGGCGTTGCGCACGCCGTGTTCCATCCAGGCGCGCTGGGTGCGGGCCCTGGACTCGAGGGCCGCCTTCGTGTCGGCGAACTCCTCGTAGTCCGCGCGGGCGTGGCGGCGGGCCACCTCCCGCTCCTCCAGGTAGGACGCGTAGCCGCCGCCATACGTGTTCACCTGGTGCTGGGCGAGGTCGAGTTCGAGGACCCGGGTGACCGTCCGGGTCAGGAACTCCCGGTCGTGGCTGACCACCACCGTGCCCGCGCGCAGCCCGGTGACGAAGGACTCGAGCCGGTCCAGGCCGTCCAGGTCGAGGTCGTTCGTCGGCTCGTCGAGCAGGAACAGGTCGTACCGGCTCAGCAGCAGCGAGGCGAGTCCGGCGCGCGCGGCCTGGCCGCCGGACAGCGACGTCATCGGCTGGTCCAGATCCACCGCGAGGCCGAGTTCCGCGGCGACCTGCTCGGACCGCTCGGCCAGGTCGGCGCCCCCGAGTGCGAGCCAGTGCTCGAGCGCCGTCGCGTATGCGTCGTCGGCTCCGGCGGTGCCGTCCACGAGAGCCTGCGTGCCCATGTCCAGCTCGCGCTGGGCGTCGGCGACCCCGGTGCGGCGCTCGAGGAAGGCGCGGACGGTCTCCCGAGGGCGGCGGTGCGGCTCCTGCGGCAGGTGCCCGACGGTCGCGGTGGGCGGGCTCAGCTGGATCGAGCCCTCTTCCGGCTTGAGCATCCCGGCCAGGATGCGCAGCAGCGTCGACTTCCCCGCGCCGTTGGCCCCGACCACGCCCAACACGTCCTGCGGGCCCACGACGAGGTCCAGGTGCGCGAACAGGGCCCGGTCGCCGTGTCCGGCGGCCAGGTCTTTGGCGACGAGCGTCGCGGTCACGCGGGCCTCGATTCCGGCGGACGTACGGGCGGACCGCGACCAAGGATGCCAGACGGTGCGGCCCGCGGTCCCTCGGTTTCGGCGCGGGACGGCTGTGAAGAATGTGCATCTGGCGGTTGACGCGGAGAACGTTATTCCGGTAGCGGCCAAAGGGATTCGGACTCAAGTGAATGTTAAATCGGCATGATGGGCGGAACGCGGACAGGGAACCATCTGCGGGAGTATGGTTCGTTACCGAAGAAGTTGGCCGCGGGATATGGACAGCGAGCGGCCGGTGCGCTTTTCTGGGGGGCGCGCTCCGGATTCCGGTGATCGTGCCTTTGAGAAAAAAGGGGTCAGGCGACGATGGCCACACGCCGAAAGCAGGGCGGCGGGAGCAGGCTGCGCGCGTACGGCCTGCTGATTCTCGCGGTGCTCGCCATCGCCTGCCTGGTGGGGTGGGGGGTCGGGAAGGTGCTGATCACGCCCAGCCCGGAGACCACCCCGCGGGCACCCGTGCCGTCGGCGCTGGCCATTCAGCTGGCGAACGCGGACGGCGGCGTGGCGCTTCCGGTCGATTACCAGACGGCGCTGGACTCCCTGGCGACCAAGTGCACCCAAGACCAGGCGGGGATGGCCACACTCGTGAACAAGGGGCACGACGACCTGGTCGCCCACGGGATCATGACTCTGACGCGGCTGATCATGCTCGAGTATCTGAACGGGGAGATGACGGCCGGGCAGGCGAAAGCGGACTGCGCGCCGCTGGTGTCGACCTATGTGACGTCCAACGGCGGTTGAGCAGGGACATCATCCTGTGCAGTAAGGACTTTGATTCGACGCGTCCAGGTTGACCAACTGCCACTGGTGGCCCTGCGGCAGGACGTGCACCCGCAGGCACTCGTCGTTCTGGGCGGCGACGTGCGCCTCGTGCTGGACGTAGACGAAGCTGAAGCCCTCGCCCCAGATGCACAGGACGCCGCCGCAGAAGGCGCTGACGACGAGATGCAGAGCGATGGCGGTGGCGATCGGGTGGCCGCTGATCGCGTGGTCGACGGTGCGGGTCTCGCCGCGGGTCAGGTACTTGTCACAGGGGGGCGCGCCGCAGATCGCCGTCGGTGGGTCCGTGGTCCGCTGCGCGGCCGCCGGGCTCTGGTCCTGCGCGGTGGCGCTGCACGACGCCGCCGCCACGAGCGCGGCTACGGCGAGCAGAGCCGACACCAGGAATGTCAGCCGTCTGAGTCTCGGGCGCCGGATGCGCACAGCCGCATCGTAGCGCGGACGTCACGCGCGCGGACCCGGCGCACGGTGGCGCCGGGTCCGCATGAGCCGTCCGATCAGGCGGACGGAGGGGCGATCATCTTCATGACGCAGAAGACTGCGCCCCACGGGTCCTGGATCCCGGCCATCCGGAGCATGCCGCCCATGTCGGTCGGCGGGACGACGAGGGTGGCGCCCGCCTTGACCGCCGCGTCGGCGGTGGAGTCGACGTCGTCGACCGCGAACCAGGTCATCCAGTGCGCGGGCACGTCGTCCGGCATCTGCCCGGTGATGTTCTGCATGCCGCCGACGTTCTTGTCGCCGACGTTGATGGCGTAGTAGCCCTCCATGCCCTCCATCGGCGTGGTGGTGATGCCGAACGCCGCCTCGTAGAAGGCGGAGGCGGCGGGCACGTCGCGGGTGTTGCACTCGTTCCACGTCAGCGTGCCGGGGTCGTTGACGAGCTGGGCGCCGTAGAAGTCGCGGTGCCCCCAGACCCCGAAGACGGCGCCGGTCGGATCCACGGCGATCATCATCCGGCCCTGGGTGCCGACGTCCATGGGCGGCACCATGATCGTCCCGCCGGCGTCGGTGATGCGCTTGGCCGAGCCGTCCGCGTCGTCACTGGAGAGGTATGTCGTCCAGACGTGTGGCGGCGCGGGCATTCCCTCGGCGGCGGGCATGGCCGGGCCGATGCCGCACACCGCGCGGCCGGCCATCTCCATCATGGCGTAGCCGCCGAACTCGGCCGGGCCGGGCTCGCCGGACCAGCCGAACAGGTCTTTGTAGAAGTCCAGCGCGGCGCGCTGGTCCTCCGCCATCAGGTCGACCCAACACGGGGTGCCTTCGGCGTATGGAGCGGTCACTTCGGGCATGATTCGCCTCCTGAACCGGAACCCTTGATGCGACCACTCTCCACCCGGTGACTCCGGGGCGCCACCCGAACGCGTAAACACGCGGCGACGGATTGGTACCCCGTGAAAACCGAGTGACGCTCGCGAGTTCAGCACTATCAGGATCCTGTCGTGGGCGAACGGATGTGCGTGCCGCAAGCTGCGTGTGGGCGAGTCCCGCGTCCTCGAGCCGCCGACGCGCGCGGCCCGCCAGAGCCAAAGGATTGTTCACGGATAGGAACAAAAGTCACGGTTCTGAAAAAACTCTCGCGAGATGTCTTGCCCTCGCCGTCGAGCCGTGTGACCGTGAGGCCGTCGGCACCTCGCCCGGCCAACCCGCCGTGTAGGAGGATTCGTGGCAGACAGACCCAGGATCGGATTCATCGGGTTGGGCATCATGGGCGCCCCGATGGCGGTGAATCTGATCAAGGCGGGATTCCCGGTCGTCGGGCACAACCGGAGCAGGTCCGCGGTCGACCGCCTGGTCGCCGCCGGGGGACAGGCGGGTGAGAGCGTCGCCGACGTCACCCGCCGCAGCGACGTGGTCGTCACCATGCTGCCCGACTCCCCGGACGTCGAGGCGGTCGCGCTCGGCCCGGACGGCATCCTCGCCTCCGCCGCCCCCGACCTGCTCTACATCGACATGAGCACGGTGCGCCCCCAGACCTCGGTCGCCGTCGCGCGGGCCGCCGCCGACAAGGGGATCCGCGTGCTCGACGCCCCCGTCTCCGGCGGCGAACAGGGCGCCGTCGAAGGCACGCTCTCGATCATGTGCGGCGGCGAGGAGGCGGACTTCGAAGCCGCGCTCCCGGTACTGCGCGCGGTCGGCGGCACCCTCGTGCACGTCGGGCCGGCCGGAGCCGGACAGACCGTCAAGGCCGCCAACCAACTCGTCGTCGCCGGGACCATCGAGCTGGTCGCCGAGGCCATCGTGCTCATGGAGGCCAGCGGGGTGGACGCCGCCGCGGGGCTGCGCGTGCTCGGCGGCGGCCTGGCCGGAAGCCGGGTCATCGACCGCAAGGGCGCTGCGATGCTCGCCCGGTCCTTCGCCCCCGGCTTCCGGGTGGACCTGCATCACAAGGACCTGGGAATCTGCCTCGACGTGGCCAGAGACGCGGGCGCGGTGATCCCGCTCGGCGCGGCGGTGGCCCAACTGATGTCCGCCCTGCGCGCCGAGGGCGACGGATCGCTCGACCACGGCGCGCTGCTCAAAGTGGTCGAACGCCTCTCCGGGCGGCGCCGTGACTGAGAACGCTGCGACTGCTGAAAACACTGCGACCGCTGAGAACCGCGCGGCGAAGCCGGGGCTTCGGCGTCGGCTGGCGGACGGCGAGACGCTGTTCGGCACCTTCCTCGGGCTCGGATCCGCTCTGGCCGCCGAGGCTTGCGCGCTCGCCGGCTTCGACTGGCTGCTCGCCGACCTCGAGCACGGCGGCGGCGGGGAGGAGGCGCTGACCGGCCAACTGCTCGCCGCCGACGCGCACGGCGTCCCGATGCTGGTGCGGGTCGAGTCGTCGGACCGCATCCGGGCCGGCCGGGTGCTCGACCTCGGCGCCACCGGGGTCATGTTCCCGCGTCTGGAATCGGCCGAGGAGGCCGCGCTGACGCTGCGGCACCTGCGCTACCCACCCGAGGGCGACCGCGGTGTGGCGACCTACAACCGGGCCGGCGGCTTCGGCACCCGGCCGCAGGCCCTCGACACCGCCAACGACCGTGTGGTCAGTGTCGTGCAGATCGAGAACCGGCGCGCGGTCGACCAGATCGACCGGATCGCCACCCTCCGCGGGCTCGACGTGGTGTTCATCGGACCGCGCGACCTCTCCCACGACCTCGGCGTGCCCGGGGACACCTCCGCGCCGGTCTTCGTCGAGGCGGTCAAGCGGGTGCTCGCGGCGGCCGACGTCGCGGGCGTCGCCTGCGGCATCCTGGCCCCCGACGCGCACGCCGCGCGCCGCTACGCCGACGAGGGGTTCCGCTTCGTCGGGATCGCCTCGGACGCGATGCTGCTGGTCGAGACCGGGCGAAGTGCCATGCGCACGGTGCGCGCAGGGGTCTAAGGGGCTCAGCGGGGGAGTAGCCGGTCAGCCGAGCGGGACCGACGTCTCGGGAGGGGAGGACTGCGAGGACGCCGGGGCCTCGCCGACCGCCTCCCGCAGCGGGACGGCGGCCTCGTCCGCGGTGGCGCGCCCACGGCTCGACAGCCTGGCGACCAGGATCCAGCCGATCACCATCACCAGCCAGAAGCTGATGAGGCGGTAGATCACCACCGCCGCCAGAGCCTGGTCCGCCGGCATGTGGGCGGCGACCAGCGACGCGGTGAGGGCGAGTTCGACCACCCCCACGCCGCCCGGGGTGATCCCGAAGCTGCCCGCCGCCATCGCGAGGCAGTAGGCGAGCAGCAGTCCGCGAAGCGGCACGTGGGCGCCGGTCGCCGCGATCGAGGCGCCCAGGCAGACGCAGTCCGCGGTCCAGTTCCGCAGCGACATGAAGAAGGCGATGCCGTACTGCCGGGGCGTGGCGCGCAGCGCGGCGGCCTGGTTGAGGATTTTCTCGAAGGCGTCGGCGGCGTCTTCGCCCGGACGGTCGAACCACCGCCGCGACCGCCCGACCAGCCACCGCGCCGCCCCGTTCAAGGAGTGCCGGATGTTGCCGAAGCGCAGCGAGAGAAGCAGCGCCAGCATCGGCAGCGCGGTGGCCGCCGCTCCGCTCAGCCCGATGGTCGCCCCGGTCGGACTGTCCGTGAGCAGCGCGCCCACCGTCATCAGCAGCGCGAACGCGATCGACGACATCACCCCGGAGACGGTCAGCGCCCAGCTGGCCGTCGCCGTGTCGACGCCGCGGCGGCGGAACTGGCGGAACGAGAAGGCGGTGCCCACGCTGGCCCCGGCCAGCGGCAGGCTCACCGATAGGGCGTTGCTGGCGTAGGCGACCGCCATCGTCGAGCGCGCCGACACCTTGGTCCCGTTGACCTGGAGCAATTGGCGCTGACTGTGCGCCAGAGCGGCCATCGATCCGGCTTGGGCACCCAGCGCCCACGCGAGCCACCCCCAGTGCAGGTGGCCGAACGTCCGCAGGCTGGATCGGACCTCCGGAGCCTGCTGCACCCCGAGCACGACGAGCAGGCCGATCGCGAGCGCGCCCATCAAGAGGGGCGCCAGCTTCGGGCGTCTCACAGCCATCGCCGCGGTTCCCCCTGTCGCATCGGGCGCGCAGCGCTCCTGCGCCAGAGCGTAACTCGACTCCGCGTTGTGGGCGATGCGCGAGTTCTGGCAGACAGCTCGCGTGCGACCGGACGTCGAGCCTCGTACCCAGCCGCGCCTATACAGGTGCTTCGATGTGCGCCCGTGCAAATGATCGGGGCCAGAGGGCTGAGTTGTACGCTGGAGGCCCGGGCCTCCTTTCCGTTCAACCACTGACCCGGGCAGGACGAAGCCGGGATGTCCGGAATGAGGAGGCCCGGGACCCGCTGCGGGTCCCGGACCGGTCGTGCCTCGGGTCTACTCGCCGCCCGTCAGCGGGCGGCCACTCGGATCACTTCACTGTGTTCGATTACTTCACGGTGTAGGTGTACGGGAGCGCGGCGATGTCGTCGCCGTTGGCCAGGAACTCGGACAGGTCGTCCACGTAGACGACGCCCGAGACGGTGGCGCCCGACGAGCCGGCGGCGGTGATCGTCACGGTGATGCTTCCGCTCTGACCCGGGTTCAGAGCCAGCGGCGCGATGCTCGGAGCCGACGGGTTCACCGCGAACTGCCAGAAGTCCCCGGTGCTCGACGTGGCGTTCGGGTCGAACGTCTGCGTGGTGACCTGCGCGGCCAGGGTCGCGCTGCCGCTCACCGGGCCGTCGGTCGGGCCGAGCGGCGTCGGGTCGGCCGCGAACAGCCCTTGCGTGATCCGCGGCGCGGTCAGTTCCGCCTTGGCCGTGAGCCCGTTGGGCAGGCCCAGGATCTCCGGCACTCCGCTGTCGAGATACGAGGCGTCGAAGTCGGCCGGGATGGTCGAGGACTGCGTCACGAGCAGATCCGTCGACTCGGTCGGCACCAGCCAGGTGGTGCCGGTGGCCGTGGCCGGGAACGGCAGCGGGATCGTCGCCGTCGACGGCGCCTGGACCAGCAGCGGATAGACGGTGCTCGTGGTCAACCGCGGGTCGGCGAAGAACAGCTCCGGCGCCTTCCCGGTGTTGGTCACGGTGATCGTGGCCGTCTTCGTGCTGCCCGCCGCGATCGTGCCGTGCGGCAGGCCGCTGGCGTGCACCTGGACCAGGTCGTACCGCAGGTGACCGGTGAACTGCTCGGTCAGCGCGGTCCCGGTGACCGGATTGTCGATGTCGATGAACAGCGTCCAGCGCCCGGGCGCCGGGGCGCGCACGAAGCCCTGGAGCGAGGCGATCGGAACCACGTTGCCGCTCGCGTCCACGGTCTGGTTCGTGGACAGCGACAGCACCTGGCGGTCCGGGCCCTCCAGCGCGGCGAAGACGTTCTGGTTCGGGTCGCCGGCCAGGGCCAGGTCGATGCCGAGGCTCTTCTTGCCGTTCGGCACGTCGAAGAAATAGGCCTGGGTCTGCGCGCCCGGGTTGCCCCGGCCGTTGCCGCCGGTGAGCGTGCCGGTGAAGGCGCCGCCGTCGGTGCTCGTCGACAGCAGGGTGCGCAGGGTCAGCGGGATCGCGGTCTGCGTTCCGAGCGGGGTGCTGAACTGGACGGCCGCGGACAGATCGCCCGCGTCCTCCGGCAGCCGGGTGTGGACCTGGAAGGTCGCGCTCTGCCCCGGCTTGATGACGGCGGTGGCCGGGGAGACGGTGCCGAAGGTCGTGTACTTGGTCGTGGTGAATTCGTAGTTCACGGTGCCGTCGAAGCCGAACGGGCTGGCCGAGGCGAAGAAGATCGCGGTCCAGGTGCCGGCCGCCGGGAAGCGCACGTCCACCTGTCCGTGGTTGCCCGCGCCCTGCGGCAGCGAGTGCGTCTCGTACTCGCCGTTCGGGCCGATCAGGGCGAGCCGGACGAGCGACTGCCCGTTCGATCCGCCGCCGGGCCAGGTGAGCTGACCCTCGAGATGGTCGGCGCCGACCGGGACGGTGAACGTGGTCATCGCGTAGCGGCGCGTCACCGGGACGCCGCCTGCGCCCGCGATGCCGTCGAGGAAGGACGGCGTCGAGGCCGAGGCGATGTTCAGCGGGATGGTGGCCTTCACGTCGGACAGGGTCTGGCCGAGGATCCGGCCGTGCGCGGAGACGGTCTGGATGTCGGGGCTGGTGTTGGTGACGGTGACCGGGATGTCGACGCTACGGTTGGCGCCGCCCACCGCGGTCAGCTGCGTGTCGCTGCCGGGGCCGGTGACCATCAGGCCGTCGCCCTGCATCGTCGGGCTGCCGTTCGCGTCCTGCAGCGACATCGCCATGCGCACCGCGCGCAGCGAGTTCACCTCGCCCGCGCCCTGCTCGCTCGCCGGCAGGCCGAGGTCGGTCGCCGTCGAGGTGAGGATCTGCTTCACCAGCGCCGGGCTGGGCTTCACGCCGTGGTGCGTGTTCTTGTACGCCTCGATCACGAGCGCCGCGGCGCCCGCGATCAGCGGGGAGGATTCGCTGGTCCCGCCGAAGTCCTCGATGTTCGAGGGCTGTCCATTGAAGTTGGTGCAGCTCGCGAACCGCACCGGGTCCGGGGTGCACAGCGCCCAGCCGTCCTGCCCGGGCGCGACCAGGTCGATCACGCGGCCGAGGTCGTTGACCCCGTCGGAGGAGATCGGCGAGGGGTTGTCGCTGACCCACGAGGTGGCGAAGTTGCGGGTGCCGGCGTATCCGGTCTGCGCCATGACGCGGAAGGTGGTGGTGGCGCCGGCCGAGATGACGTTCGGGTCCACCGAGGGCGTGCCCTGGGTGTTGGTCGGGCCCGCGTCGCCGGTCGAGCTGACCACGGTCACGCCCGCGGCCACGGCTGCGTCGTCGGCCAGCGCGGTCGGGTCGGTGCCGTCGGTCGGGTAGGCGTTGCCGCCGAAGGACTCGTTGAGCACGTCCACGTTGTCCACGGTCACCGCGTAGTCGATGGCCTGGATGATCGAGGAGTTGATGGCGAAGTTGGAGGAGCCGAACACGTTCAGCCCGACCATCGACGCGCCCGGCGCCATGCCGCGCACGGTGATGTTGCAGCCGGCCGGCAGCGGGTGCGCCGAGTCGACGAACTTGGACAGGTCGTAGACCTGGCGGCCCTGCGCGGCGATCGAGCTGGCGTCGCCGAAGGCCTCGCCGCCCGCGCCGCCCAGGTTCGGGTCGGTGCCGGAGAAGTCCTGGTAGTCGACGAACACGTGGGAGCCGTCGGCCCGGATGAAGTCGGGGTTGTTGACGTCGATGCCGTCGGCGATCCAGCCGACCTTGACCCCGGTGCCGTCCACCAGGTTCTGTGCCTGCGGCAGCTGCGGGTTGCTGAACGCCGTGTCCGTGGTCTGCAACGCCTCGGGCTCGAGCAGCGGCTTGCCCGGGTCGGACGGGCAGGTGCCCGGGATCAGGTGGTCCGGCGGGGCGGTGACCGTGGCCACCGTCTTGGCCTGCGTCGACTCGGCCTTGATCTGGGCGGTCTGCGCCGGGGTCAGCGGCGAGATCGGGACCATCCGGTCGGGCACCACCTCGGCGACCGACGGGTCGGCGCGCAGATTGTCCGCTTCCGCCGCGGTCATCGAGGCGGAGAATCCATTGATGATCGAGAAGGTCTTGACACCGGTAGCGCCGGCGCTCTTGGCGTTGGAGACGAGCGGGGCCTGGTCGCGTGCGGTGGTCTGCCGGCGGGCCGTGCCGGCGCTCTTGACGGGCAGCTCCGGGTGTTGATTGCGAAGCACCACGATGACGGCCTGCTTGGGGCCTGAGGCGGCGGCGTTGGCCTGAGCAGCGGTCAGGCCGGAGGCCGCGAGTACGGTAGCGAGCGCTCCTGCGAGATAGATATGCCGCCTTTGCCTATATCTGAGCATTCTGATCCCCTCCGATGGCGGCGCAGCGCCGGATTCGTCGGAGCTACGCCAGAAGAATCCGGAACATCCACGGATCGTCAGGGGGTTCGGTTCAGTTCGATCTCGGCGCGGGGTGAACGCCTCGGGCGGATGGATCCGTTCTGGGGGTGGGCCTCGGCGGCCGCCGAGGCCCACAGCCTGGAGGGGAAGCAGACTTCGATGATGAGACCAGCTACCACTGCGCGCTGGGCGACCGGGGGCGCCGCGCTGGCCCTGGCCTGCGCTGCCGGGTTCGGCACGGCCCAGGCCGCGACGATGACCGTGGCGCACCCGTCGTTCCCGGTGCTCAGCAACGTCCCCTATGCACCGCTCGCCGGCGTCTCCGCGGCGTCGGCGACGAATGCCTGGGCGGTCGGGCGCGACGACGGCTCGGTGCTCACCGAGCACTGGAACGGCAGCTCGTGGACGCAGGTCGGCATTCCGGCCGGACCGTGCGACGTGTTCGAGAGCTCATGCCAGTTCACCGGGGTGAGCACGGACGCCGCGGGCGACGCGGTCGCCGTGGGCAACGCCGTGCTGAACGACAACGGCTGGGTGCCGGCGGCGCTGGCCTACCAGTGGAGCGCGGGTGCCTGGCACGCGATGACCGTGCCCTCGTCGATCAACTACATGAGCCTCGCGCACGTCAAGGTGTTCTCCGCGGCGAACGCGTTGGCTGTCGGCGCCGGCTCGGGCAGCAGCGGAAACTTCGCCGTCGTCACGCACTGGGACGGGACGGCGTGGACCCAGACGGCGACCCCGTTCACCTTCACGCTGGGCCTGACGATCAACGCGATCTCCGCGACCTCGCCGGGCGACGTCTGGATCGGCGGCAAGCAACAGAGCAGCGGCTATCACAACCGGGTCGTGCACTCGGTGCTCGAGCACTTCAACGGCTCGGCGTGGAGCGACATCACCCTGCCCGACGACTCCGGCGTGCTGGACGTCGCGGCGGCCTCCCCGACCTCGGTGTGGGTGCTGACCGGCGATGGCAGCGTGCTGAATTGGAACGGCTCGGCCTGGAGCGTGAGCGCCGCGTTCAACGGCGGCAAGGCGCTGGTCGCGGTGTCGGCGACGGACGTGTGGGTCGGCGGGATCTTCGTGAACAGCACGCTCTCCGTCGCGCACTACAACGGCTCCTCCTGGACCACGGCGTCCGCCCCGGCCGGGATCGACTCGATCACGTCCGGAGCGGCGCTGCCGACCGGCTCGTTCTGGTTCGCCGGGCTCCAGTGGCCGCCGAACGGCGACACGGCGCCCGCCGTCCTCGCCGGCAACGGGTGATTGGCCACCAGCACGATCAACAGCAGGAAGAGCACGAACGCGCCGGTGATGATCAGTGACCATGTCGTGACGTGGACGTATCCGTCCTTGCGCGGGTCAAGCAACGCGTAGGGCCAGATAAGCGAGCGGATACGCGAGCCAGGGAAGCGCGGCGGTGACACGCAGCCACTCCGGATGTGTCACCGCCGGCGCGAAAGCGCGGCTGGTGGGCTTGGGCGGCATGAGCGGCGAGCCTAGCAAGAGCACGGCAACAGGTGAATGCGACAGGTGGCGGATTAGCGCGTCGGCTCAAGACGGTCAACCGGCCAGGACCGGCGCGCCCCAATCGATGTCGTACCGCTGGACCCAGCCGAACATCTTCTCCGGCTTCATGAACGTGTGTGTGGCCACCGGCATGAGCAGCGTCATGACGGTCGTCGCGATCGGGCCCATGGCCTTCTGGTTGTTGGTCTTCGCGGCCTGGGCGGCCACCTTCTCCACCCGCCCTCGACGCAACCGCTCGTACGCCGCGAACGCCGCGCTCACGTCGGGGATGTCGCGCAGGCACCGGGCGAGCTGGATCGCGCTCTCGATCGCCAGCGAGGCGCCCTGGCCGGAGCTGGACGACGGAGCGTGCGCCGAGTCGCCGACCAGCACCATCCGGCCCCGGTGCCAGGTCGGCACCGACGGGAGGATCTCCATGCCGCCGAAGGTGAGCAGGTCGTCGTCGCCGGTGTGGCGCAGCACGTCGCGGCCGGGCACGTCCTCGGCGAACTTCTGGCGCAGCATCTCCATCCACTGCGCCGACGGGGTCGCCCGGGTTTCCTCGGCGGTGAGCTGCTTCTCCCAGGGCAGGTTGCAGAACCAGGCGGTGCCGCCGCCGGGCGCCGCCCAGTAGCCGAGGAAGGCGTGCTTGCCGAACGCGAAGTACATGGCGTCCGGACGCGCGCCGGGCACGTCCGCCTTCGAGAACGCGCCGAAGCCGAGCAGGCCGGTGTACTGCGGTCCGGGCGCGTTCCGGTCGATCAGGCTCCTGACCGTCGAGCGGATGCCGTCCGCGCCGACGAGGATGTCGGCGGTCACCGCGTCGCCGTCGGCGAACCGGGCGGTGATGCCCTCCGGCCCCTCTTCGACCCCCGTCAGGCGCTTGCCGTACACGGTCCGCACGCCCTGCGCCTCAGCCTGCTCGCGGCCGGTCTGATCGCGATCCGGGAGACCGGCCGCGACCAGCAGTACCCGGAGCGCACGGTGTACGAGCTGACCGACGAGGGGCGCGCGACCATGGGGGTCTGGCTGGCCGAGATGCTGGCCGAGCCCAAGCAGGAGTTTCCGCAGTTCCCCGCGGCGCTGTCGTTCGTGCTCATGCTCGAGCCGCGAGAGGCGCTGGAAATCCTGGAGCGCCGCGCCGCGACCCTCGCCGAGAGCCTGGCCGGGCAGGACAAGGGCCTGGCCGAACAGGCGGAGGTGTACCGGCTGCCCCGAGTCACCATGCTCGAGGGCGAATACCTGCGCGCGATGACCGCGGCGGAGCTGGACTGGATCAAGTCCGTGACCGACGAACTGCGCTCCGGCAAGCTGAGCTGGACCTTCGATCAGCTGATCGGCTTCGCGCAGAGCACCGGGCAGGCAGCGCTGGTCGAGCCGGAGCGGCTGGCGCCGCGCGATGAGCGCGATTAACGCAATGAAGAGGTCACAATCGGTCCCGGATGCTGTAGCGAGGGCTCGGCGCCAGCAACAGCGCGAGGGTGAAGCCCAGCACCAGCCACAGTCGTAGATGACCGAGCAGGCCGGCGTCCGAGATCAGCACCGGGGCGACGGCCAGCGCCGCACCCGAGGCGATGGTCCAGATCGGCGCGGTGCGCCGTAGGCCGAGCAGGTCCCACAGCAGCGCGCCGAGCAAAACGCCCGCTGTGTAGTACCCGTACACGCCCGGGTCGAGGGCGATGCGCGCGCCGACGCCGAGGAGGATCACCGCGGGCCAGCGGCGGCGGTAGACCGCGAGCGCACCGAGCGCGCACCCGAGCGCGATCTGCGCGACGCGGTCCCAGGACGGGGTGCTCGGCGAAGTGACACCGAGCGCCCGCAGCGCGGAGGACGGCTCGTTGGTGATGGTGAACTGGGTCACCGTGAGCGTGTGCGGGTCGGCGATGACGAAAGGGAGCCACGCGACGAGAACCGTCGCGGCGGTCCAGAGCGCCGCGTGCCGCCGGACGCGGCTGGGCACCGCGAGGATCAGCGGCAGAAACACCAGCGCCCACGGCTTCGCGTCCACCGACAGGCCGAGGCAGATGCCGGCGATGGCCGGGAGGTCCGATATCAGGGCCCAGACGGACAGCGTCACGCACAGCAGCGCGAGCACGTCATCGAGATGGCCGTAGGCGGCGGCCAGGTCCACCCAGCCGATCATGAACGCGCCGCCGCCGAAGAGCAGCGTGCGCTCCAGCCGGGCGTCGGCGGCCAGCGCGGGACGAACGGTCAGCGCGATCCGCTCGACGACGTGGAGGACCACTAGGCCGAGCACGGTCATGACCAGTTCGGCGAACAGCCGGCCGCCGGACGGCCCGACCTGGCGGAGGATCTGCGCCACGGCGAACGTGAACGGCCCGATCTGCAGCTGGGGGTAGTTGGAGTACACGTGCAAGCCGCCTGCGGCGCTTCCCGGATCGGCGCCGTCGAACAGCAGGGTGCTGCCCTGCACGAAGTAGTGCCAGGAGTAGCCGCCGTGCACGTTGAAGATCAAGAACCAGGCGAAGGTCCAGGCGCCGAGCATCCCGAACCGGCGCCGACGGTGCGAGCGCGGGCCGGGGCGCGGGGCCTCGTGCGGGCGGTCTGGATCGATAAGCGTGCGTTCCACCCGCGTCGGCGGCGCGCCGTCGGCGCCGTACGAAAGGGTGTCGCCGTACGCGCCGCGTCGGCCAGCCATGCCGGGCGGTGGGTCGTCGTTGTACGGAAGGGTGAACGAGCGAGTCGGCGGACTGTACATCTGGGCCATCTGCCGGTTCCACTCCTCTTCGGTGCCTATCCCGTTCAGTGCCGTGGCCGCCCCGGGCCCCGCGGCCGGACCGTCCGGCGGCACGCGGCCCACGCGGGGCGGCTTCCACGGGCGCGTATCTGGGACGACGCCGAGATCGCCGCGCGCGGCTGCGCGATTCGCCGTGGTCGCGCCAAAATTAATGATTTGCTCAGATTCCGCGCACCAGGCCGCGCCGAGCGCCTCTCAGTGCGCTGCGTCGACCCTTATCGGATCCTCGTTTTTCGCAAATACGTTTCTCGAATACGTGTTCCGACGACTCCTCGAAAGCGCGTTTCCAGCGCTCTCTGCACAATCGCCGCATGCGCATACTCCTTTCGCGCCCCTTTCCAGCCTGGTCATTTCATGGTCGTTTCCATAACGTCATCGGGGCCGGGCCCACCTTCTGGGCCCGGCAAATCCGGCCCGAGCGGCCATAGGTGCGGCGGCTGCGGCCGCTGCGCAGGGGGTTTCTCGATGAATCGAACGATTCGCATGCTCCGTACGACGCTGCCCAGATGGCTCGTCGTGCTCACCACTGCGGCGATGGCGGCTTCGGGAGTCGTCGCGGCGACCGCCGCCCCGGCCTCCGCGGCTTCGAGCGTCGACGTGTATGTCGGCTATGCCGACACGCTGCGCGCCAATCCGACCAATTTCCCGACCCCGTGGGCGGGCTCGCCCGGGGTGACGTACTCCGGCTGCGCCGGGACCTGCTCGTTCGACGCGGGCGCGGTGCGCATCGTCAACAACACGAACCTCGTCGAGACCGTCGACTCGGTCCAGGTGAAGTTCGACACCTGTACCTGGAGCATGTGGCAGCACAACGTGGTGCTCCAGCCCGGCCAGCAGTACATCATCACCCAGACCGTCAGCGGCGCGTCGGGGGGCTGCGACAACACCTCAGGGCTTTTCGACACGTCGGACATCGGCCCGAACAACGCGAACTGGGCCGGCAACTGCAGTCAGTCCGGGGTCATCCCTGAGATCGACGCGACGATCGACGGCACGCTGAACACCTTCACCGACAGCAAGCAGGTGCTCAACACCGGCGGGATCGACCTGGCCTCCTGCCCGGGCGGCACCAACGAGTCGCAGCAGTGGTCGCTGGTCGGCACCCGGTGCCCGGGCGCCTCGATCAGCCTCACGCCGAACACGCAGACGCAGGCGCTCGGCAGCGAGGCGACGACAGAGGCGACGATCGCCAACTCCTGTGGCACGCCGCTGCAGGGTGTGCCGATCACATTCGCCGTCGTTTCCGGGCCGAACGCGGGAACCCAGCAAACCGTGACGTCGGACGCCAACGGTAATGCGTCGTTCTCCTATACCAGTTCGAAGACGGGAACCGACACTCTCCAGGCACTGGCCACCAATCCCGCCGGCACGTTCGGCTCGAACGATGTCACGGTGAATTGGATTCAACGGCCCTCCACCCTGACATTTACCGGTGCGGCGCCGGCGAGTGATTTTCATGATCCGGGTACGGTGTCGGCGGTGTTGAGTGACGGTGCCGGGCCGATCGCGGGTCAGCCGGTGGTGTTCACCCTGGACGGCAGCGAGTCGTGCACGGGGACCACCGATGCGTCCGGTGCGGCGTCGTGCGCGCTCACCCCGGGGGAGGCCGCGGGCTCCTATCCGTTGACCGCGAGTTTCGCGGGTGACACCGGTGATCTGGGTTCCTCGGCGTCGGGCACCTATACGGTCACCCACGAGGAGGCGACGCTGGTCTACACCGGGCCGGCCAAGGCCGCCAACGGGGCGCCGCTGACCCTGTCGGGCACGCTGACCGAGGACGGCGCCACCCCGGTCGCCGGGCGC
>NZ_DASZGI010000173.1:0-20092 GCF_035938995.1 Actinocrinis sp. | reverse complement strand
CTGCTGAGGATGTGGATCATCCGCTCCATGCTGAGCACGCAGGGGACCAACGCCCGGGTGCTGCGCATCGCGAACACCGCACTCGCGGTGCTGCGGGCGCGCGAAGCCGTCGGCGGGTTCCTCAGCAGTCTCCCGCCGAGGGGGATCCGTCGCGGCTAGCCTCGACGAGCTGAAACACTGTCCCGTTTCCGCTGCGCCCGAGTCGTGAGCACCAGCGCCGACACCACGAGCAGGCCGCCGACGGCCATGCCCGCCGTCGCGCGCTCGCCGAGGAGGAGCACGCCTCCCGCGACGCCGACGGCCGGGTAGAGGTAGAGGAACACAGCCGCCCGGGAAGGCGCCACTCGGGACACGCCGTAGTTCCACAGCAGCATGCCGATGATGTTGGGGCCGAGGCCGTACAGGACTAGAACAGTCCAGCTTCCAGCCGTCAGGTGTCCCGCCGCGGAGGCCATCGCGGGGCCGCCGACGGCGACGAGCGGGACGGTGCCGATCCACAGCGTCAGGGCGCTGACAGGGAGGGTGCCCATCCGGCGGATCAGCGGCCCGACGCAGACCGAGTACAACCCCCACATGGACGCGCCGAGCAGGATCAGCAAGCAGCCGACGAGCATCGAGGCGCGCACGTCCAGGCCACCGCCGGCGATCAGCAGCGTCGCGACCCCGGCCGCGCCCACCGCGAGCGCGCCGAGCAGCCGGGGCGTCGGCCGCTCCTTGAGCAGCAGAACGCTGAATCCGGCGATCCACAGCGATTCGGTGGACAGCAGGATGCCCGCCAATGCTGCTTGGACGTGTTGCGTGCCGTAGGTGACCGGAACGTTGTAGCCGACGATCCCGGCAAGTCCGCAGCCGACGAGCAGCAGCACGTCGCGGCGGGTCCAGCGTGCCGCCCCGGGCTGGCGGTAGCCGTGCGCGTGCAGCCGTGGCAGAACCGGAAGATAGAGCACGGAACACAATGCGAACCTGAGCCCGAGCACGCCGAGCGGGTCGGCGCGCAACACGAGATAGCGGGTGGCCACCGGGGCGAGGCCCCAGAGCACCACGGCGATCGTGATCGCGATGTACGCGGGCAGCGCACCGGACTCCGCGCGCGTGTGCTGCTCCGGTGCGACCCGCTCGGCGACGTCGGTCGTCACGCTGTCTGTCATCACGCTGTCCGTCATCGCAGCGCCGCGAGCCGCGCCCCGGCCAGTTCCCGCGCCGCGTGCTCGAGCGCGACGGTGAGCACGTCGATCGAGGCGGCGTACTCGCGCAGGTCGATGTGCTCGTGGTCGGTGTGGTCGAGGCTCGAGTCGCCGGGGCCGTAGACGGCCAGGGACACCGGCCAGAACTGGTTGACGATGTTCAGGTCCGCGGTGCCGGTCTTGAGCTTGAGCTTCGGCCGGCCCTGCTGTGCGCGGATGCCGGCGGACAGCGCGCGCACGGCGCCGCCAGAGGTGTCGACGAGCGCGGCCGGGGTGCGGTCTTCGATCGTGAGCACGCCGTCGGCGCGGCTCGCCTCGAGGAAGTCCTCGAACGCCGCCAGGTCGAATCCGGGCGGCGTGCGGCAGGAGAGAGTCAGCGCGGCGTTCTCGAGCGTGCCGGCCATCTCGTTCAGGGTCGGGATCGGCCGGTCGAAGGCGCGCCCGGCGGGGGCGAAGCCGTCGAGGTACGCGGTCATCCGGTTCCAGAACGCGATCGCGGCCTCGGTGGCCCGCTCCCCCGGATGCGCCGTGTGCGCGGCCGGGCGCGAGACCTCGTAGCGGGCCAGGAACCGGCCCTTGTAGCCGATGCCGATGCCGGCCCAGCCGTTGGGCTCGCCCACGATGGCCAGGTCCGGGGAGAAGTCCCGGGCCAGTTGGTGCGCGCCGCGCCCGAAGGTCTCCTCCTCGACGACTCCGGCGACCACGACCTGCGCGCCGCGCGCCTCCCAGCGGGACGCCGCGCAGATCATCGCGGCGAGCGGCCCCTTACAGTCCACGGTGCCGCGCCCGTGCAGGATGGATCCCTCCTGCCGCACCGGGATGTCGCCGGGGACGGTGTCCATGTGACTGGTGAGCATGATCATCGGCGCGTCGGGGTCGCCGCGCCGGCCGATCGCGTTGCCGGCCTCGTCCAGGTGGCTCTCGAAGCCCCACCGCGGCAGCACCCGCACCAGATGGGCGGCGATGTCCTGTTCGGAGCCCGAGACGGACGGGATCTCCACCAGGTCGCGCAGCAGCCGCTCCTCGGCGGTGTTCGGATCAGACGCCGTGTTCGAATCAGACGCCGTGTACGGCTCGGTCGTCACCCTCGTTCCCTCCCCGCGACCCCGTCCGCATCGAATACGGCAGCTGATTCGAAAACAGTGTCTGATTCAAAAACAGCATCTGACTCAAAAACAGTGCCCTGGCCCTCCCGCGCGGCCAGGATCGGCGACGGGTTGCGGCCGTCCGCCAGTACGACGCGCGCGACGCCGGCGGCCAGCGCCTCTCCGGCGGTGCGCAGCTTCACCCGCATGCGCCCGCCGACGGCCGCCACGTGGTCGGCGAGGTCGCTGTGGCGCACCTTCTCGATCAGGCTGTCGGGGTCGGCCGGGTCGCGCAGCAGCCCGGGGACGTTGGACAGCACGATCAGCCAGTCGGCGCGCAGCGCCCCGGCCACGGCGGCGGCGAGGCGGTCGGCGTCCACGTTCAGCGGACCCGCGGCCGGGTCGAGCGCAGGCGGCGAGAGGACCGGGGTGTATCCGGCGTCGAGCAGCAGGTTCAGTAGCCTGACATCCACTGCGGCGATCCGCCCGGTCAGGTCGTCGCGCACGACGCGCTCGGCCCCGTCGACCAGGACCCGCGCCGGCGCGGTCTTGACTGCCGTGACCACGCCCGCGTCGATGCCGGACAAACCGATCGCGGGCACGCCCTGCGCCAGAAGCGCCGCCACCAGAGCCGGCTTCACTCGGCCCAGGATCGCGGTGCTCAGGGTGTCCAGAGCCTCGGCGTCGGTGTAGCGGCTGTGCACGCCGCTGCGCGAGGTGAGGTGGCGAGTGGTCCGGCCGAGCTGCGCGCCGAGCCGGTCGGCCTCGGCGCCGCCGCCGTGCGCGACCACGACCCGGTGGCCCCGGCGGCGCAGCTCAGCGACGTCTGCGCAAGCCCCGCGCATCCGGTCGTCCAGCGAGCCGCCGATCTTGACCACGTGCAGCTCAGACCGGATGGAGTCCGGCGAACCCCAGGCCCGTTCGCTCGTCCCAGCCGAAGGCGAGGTTGAGACACTGGACGGCATTTCCTGCTCCCCCCTTCACGAGGTTGTCGAGCGCGGAGACGACCACGACGCGCTCGCCGCCGGGGTCGAGCGCCAGCCCGATGTCACAGAAGTTGGTGCCGCTGAGGATCTTCGGCTCGGGAAGGCGCCGAAGCGGGGAGCGCTCGCGGATCAGGCGGACGAACGGTTCGTCCCCGTACGCGTCGCGGTAGACCGCCCACAGGTCCCGCTCGGTGACCGGCCGGGCGGGCGTGACATGGCAGACGACCTGGACTCCGCGCACCGCCTCCACGCCGGTGACCGACATGCGCACCGGCACGCCGCACGCCTGCTCGATCTCCGCGGTGTGGCGGTGGCCGTGCGGCTTGTACATCCGCAGGGCTCCGCTGCGCTCGGGGTGGTGGCTGCCCTCGTCGGGGGTGGTGCCGCCGCCGCTCGACCCGGTGCGCGCGTCGACGATCACCGAGCCGTCGACGAGCCCTGCCGCGGCGAGCGGGTACAGCGCGAGGATCGCGGCGTTGGCCATGCAGCCGGCGACCGCGACGTGCTTCGCGCCGCGCAGCCCCTCCCGGTTCAGCTCCGGGATTCCGGCCTCGAACCGGGACAGCCATCCCGGGTCGGGCCCGGGGCCGCGGTAGTAGCGGGCGCGCACGGCCGGGTCGCGCACCCGGAAGTCCGCGCTGAGGTCGATGACCACCGGCGCCAGCGCGGACCACCGCTCGATCGACTCCCCGGACACCCCGTGCGGCGTGGCCAGGAACAGCACGTCGCAGGCCTCGAGGTCGTCCTGGCCGGCGAAGGCGAGGCCGGTCTGCCCGCGCAGGTTCGGGTGTGCGGTGTGCACCGGCCGCCCGGCGTTTCGGTTCGAGGTGACCTGGGCCAGCTCGACCATCGGATGCTGGGCCAGCAGCCGGACCGCCTCGCCGCCTATGTAGCCGCCGGCCCCGACCACCGAAGCCTTCACTCGCACAAGGTCTCCTCGATGTAGTCGACCAGCCGGTCGGCCAGGTCGATGCCGGTCGCCTCCACCAGGCCGTGGAACTCCATGGTGTGGTTGATCTCGTTGACCAGCAGCTCGCCGTCCGGGCGCTCGAGCAGGTCCACGGCGAGCAGGCCGCCGCCGACCGCGTCGGACGCCAGCCGGGTGAGCTTGACCAGCTCGTCGGTCAGCGGGCACGGCTCCGGCTTGCCGCCGCGCGCGGTGTTGGTGATCCAGTGGTCGGAGCCGCGGTAGATCGCCGCGACCACCTCGTCGCCGATGATCGCGACGCGGATGTCGCGGCCGGGCTTGTCGATGTACTCCTGGACGTAGAACACCGTGTGGATCGGCGACTTGAGCGCCTCCTTGTGCTCGATCAGCGCCTCGGCCGCGTCCCGGTCGTTGACCTTCGCCATCAGCCGGCCCCAGGAGCCGACCGCCGGCTTGACCACCGCCGGGTAGCCGATGCGCTCGATCGCCTCCAGGGCCGCGCGCGGGGTCAGCGCCACGATGGTGCGCGGGGTCGGCACGCCGGCGCAGGCCAGCGCCGTCGTGGTGAGGATCTTGTCGCCGCAGGTGGCGGTGACGTGCGCCGAGTTGAACACGGTCACGCCGCCGGCCTCGAACAGCCGCGCCGCGTAGACGCTGCGGGTGTGCGACATGATCCGGTTGAGCACGCCGCGGAACCGGGTCTCGGCCGGGCGCAGCTCGGCCATCAGGTCGCGCTCGTCCACCTGCAGATACGGCACGCGGCGCCGTTCGAGCGCGGTGAAGATGAGGTTCTCCTCGAGCCGGACGCGCGAAGTCAGAACGGCGAGCCGACCGTCGTGTCCGTCGATCACGGTTACTCCCCGAAGTCCTCTTCGATCTCCGGAGCCAGCGCCAGCTCGATCGGGTCGACGCTGAGCACCTCGAGCTCGACCCCGCAGTCCGGGCAGCCGACGATCGACGACACCCGCGCGTCCGCGGCGACCGGCACGGACTTGCCGCACTCCGGGCAGGCGGTGTTGATCACGGTATTGATGGCCATTTCAACCTCTCGTTTCTTCCTGGTGCCGGGCCGCCCGTTTGCGGCTCATCCGACGAAGGGCGACCACGGTCCCGCGGCACCCGCCACGCGTCTGGCCGCCGCGACGACGTGGGCGGGCGAGACGCCGTAGTGGGCCAGCTGTTCGCGGTGGGTGCCGGGGCGGTCGCAGAACACGTCCTCGATGCCGACGCGCTCGATCCGCACCGGGTGGCGGGAGCCGACCAGCTCAGCCACCGCGCCGCCGAGACCGCCGTACGCGGTGTGGTCCTCGACGGTCACGATGCCGCGGGTGTTGACCGCGGCCGCGAGGACCGCGTCCTCGTCCAGCGGCTTGAGGGTGTGCATGTTGAGCACCCGCGCCTCGACGCCCAGCAGCGACAGCTGCTGCGCAGCCTCCAGCGCGAACAGCACCGGATAGGCGCCCGCGGCGATGATGGCCACGTCGTCTCCCTGCCGCAGCTCGACCGACTGGCCGACGGCGAACAGCTGCTCGCCCTCGTACACCGGCGGGGTCGCGGCCCGGCCCATCCGGATGTAGACCGGTCCGGGCAGGTACGCGGCGGCTCTGACCATGCGGACGGTCTCAGCCGGGTCGGCCGGCGTCATGACGGTCATGTTGGGCATCGACCGCATGACCGCCAGGTCCTGCTGGGCGTGGTGGGTCGGGCCGTACGTCGCGCCGGAGAGACCGGCGTGCGTCGCGACGATGCGGACCGGCAGGTTGTGGTAGGCGATGTCGATCTTGACCTGCTCCAGCGCCCGCGCGGAGGCGAACGCGGCCATCGTGTTGACAAACGGGATCAGGCCGGTGCGGGCGAGCGCGGCCCCGACCGTCATCAGGTTCGCCTCGGCGATGCCCAGGTCGACGTACTGGTCCGGGAGTTCGGCCTCGAACTCGCGCTCGAGGCCGCCCATGTCGGTGTCCAGGCACCAGATCCGCCGGTCCGCGCGGGCCAGCTCCAGCAGTGCCGCCCGATACGCGGCTCGGTCCGAGTCTGGTATCGCACCAGCCGTACTTGCCGTGGCAGTGCTTGCAGGAGCAGTGCTTGCCGTGGCCGTGCTTGCAGGAGCAGTACCGCTCTTGGCAGCGACGGCCCGCGCGGACGCGAACGCCGCGCTCATGGCGCACCTCGCAGTGAGGCCAGCGCCCGTGCGTGGGTGTCCCGGCCGAGCGCCGCGTAGTGGCTCTGCTTGCGGTTCTCCAGGAAGCTCACGCCGCGCCCCTTCACGGTGTCGGCGATCAGCACGGTCGGCCGCCCGGTCTCAGCGGGGACCGAGTCCAGCGCCTCGACGAGTTGCCTGAGGTCGTGCCCTGAGACCGGGACCGCGCGCCAGCCGAAGGCGGTCCACCGGTCGGCCAGCGGCTCCAGCCGCATCCGCTTCTCGGTCGAGCCGTTGATCTGCAGCCGGTTGCGGTCCACGATCGCGGTCAGGTTGTCCAGTTCGAAGTGCGCGCCCGACATGGCCGCCTCCCAGACCGAGCCCTCCTGCAGCTCGCCGTCGCCGAGCAGGACGAAGGCCCGGTTCGGCCGCCCGGCGCGGCGGGCGGCCAGGGCGAGTCCGACCGCCAGCGACAGGCCGTGGCCGAGCGAGCCCGTGGCGAACTCCACGCCCGGCACCTTGGTGGTGGGGTGCGAGAGCAGCCGCCCGCCGGCCCGCCCGTAGGTCGCCAGCTCGGCCGGGTCGAAGAACCCGCGCTCGGCCAGGGTCGCGTAGAGGGCGGCGCTGGCGTGGCCCTTGCTGAGCACGAAGTGGTCGCGGTCCGGCCAGTCCGGCTCGTCGGGGCGCACGCGCAGCGTGTGGAAGTACAGCGCGACGAGGATGTCGGCCGCGGAGAGCGACCCGCCGAGGTGCGTGCCGAGCGGCGTGGCGCCGATCGCGAGGATGTGCTCCCGGACCGCGAGCGCCCGGGAGCGCAGCGCCGCCAACTCGTCGTCCCATGCGGTCATGCCAGGACGCCGGCCTCGACGAGCTGCTGACCGGAGCGCAGCGTCTTCATCGCGTCCCACGGCGGCGCGTACGGCATCGTGCGGGCCAGGTGCGCGATGGTGTCCAGGTTCGCCCAGACCTTGTGGAACGCCTCGGCGTACTCGGCCAGCGCGGGGCCCGCGTCGGGGTTCAGATGCATCCGGCGCAGCACCAGGGAGTCCTCGATCACCTGCGAGGTCACCGGGTAGTCGGCCAGGTCGTAGATCTGCGGCCGCGACTCGGGCAGCGTCCAGGGGTAGCCCTTGCCGTACGCCCTGCGCTCTTGGAAGACCGGCTGTCCGGGCAGCGGGACGATCTGGTAGAAGGTCAGCGGGACGCCCTCGGACAGCAGCGCGCGCCGCAGCGCCTGGCGGAACGGTCCGGCCTCGACGCCGTCGAGCCCGGCGGCCCGCGGGTCGAAGCGGAAGCGCAGCATGTGCCAGCTGTGCGTGCGGTCGGTCGGGAGCTTCGGCACGACGATGCCGGGCAGCTCGGCCAGCTTGTCCAGGAAGACCGGCACGTTCGCGTCCCGCTTGTGCTGGTACTCCCAGAACCGGGCGAGCTGGCTGCGGGTGAACGCGGCCAGGACCGAGCTGAGCTTGAGGTTGCTGCCCATGCAGTCCGAGATGTAGAGCCGGTTCGGGCCGCTCAGGTCCTCGCCGAGGACGCGCAGGCTCCGGATTTTCGCGGCGACCTCCGGGTCGTTCGTGGTGACCAGGCCGCCCTCGCCGCAGGTGGGGATGCTCTTCTCGACGTTCAGGCTGAAGCAGCCGATGTCGCCGATCGAGCCGCAGGTCTCGCCGCGGTACTTGCCGCCCTGGGCCTGGACGGTGTCCTCGATCACCAGCAGGTTGTACTTGCGCGCCAGGGCCCTGATCTCGTCCATGTCGGCCGGCAGGCCGCCGAGGTGCACCGGGATGATCGCCCGGGTCCGCTCGGTGATCTTGGCCTCGATCTGGTTGACGTCGATGTTGAAGGTGAGCGGGTCGATGTCCACGAAGACCGGGATCGCCAGCTGGTAGAGCGGCGCCATCGCGGTGGCGACGTAGCTGAGCGCGGGCACGATGACCTCGTCGCCCGGCTGGATGTCGAGCGCGGCCAGCGCCAGGTGCAGGGCGACGGTGCCGCTGTTGAGGGCGACCGCCTCGCGGGTGCCGGAGAACTCCGCCCACTCGCGCTCCAGCCCGTGGATCTCCTTCTCGTCCTTGGCGCCGACGGTGAACTTCCCGGTGTCCAGGACGCTGAGCACGGCCTCCCGGTCCGCCTGCGTCACCACCGGCCACTCGAGGCGGCGGTGCTCCGGCTGGACGACGGGGCGCCCGCCGTACATCGCGAGGTCGGACTTCATCGTCGGTTCCTTTCCGCAGACGTTCGTGGGGCTGAAACTCGGGCCGCCATAGGCGTTTTTGATCACCCGTTCCACGACATTACGGACATAGCCTGTAGCAGCGCTTAACCAAGAGCACTGCGATGGTTGCGCTGCGTGTGGCGGGAACGTGGATCAGACCTCAATGAAAAAACGGCGGCCGCCCGGGCACCGGTTCGGACGGCCGCCGCTCCGTAAGAAAGAAGAAAGACACGGCTCAGACGGACGCGACTCAGACAGACGCGACTCAAACGGACACAGCGACCGGTTCCTCGGCGGCGGGCGCGGGAAGCGGCGCGGTCGCGCGCGGGATGGCCAGTGCGCACAGCCCGCCGGCCATCACCACGGCGACGCCGACCCAGATCGCCGGGCGCAGTCCGCCGAGGAACTGCGCGGCTCCGGCCCCGGCGGATCCGCCGTAGTCGACGAAGACGGTGCTGAGCACGGCGATGCCCAGCGCGCCGCCGATCTCCCGGACGGTGGTGTTCGCGCCGGAGGCCTTCCCGGCGAACCGCGGGCCGACCGAGCCGATCACAACGGCGGCGGTGGGCGCGAACACGAAGCCCATCCCGATGCCAGACACGAGCATCGGGCCGGCTTCCAAGCCATAGGAGGTGTTCGCGGTGGCGATGAGGATGAGCCAGGCCAGGCCGCCGGCCTGGAGAAACAGGCCGAGCGCCATCAGCCGGCCGCCGCCGAGCCGGTCGGTCAGTGCTCCGGCCAGCGGCGCGACCACCATCGGCATCAGGGTCCAGGGCAGCAGCATCACCCCGGCCTGAAGCGGGGTGCGCGGCGGCGCGATCTGGAGGAACTGGACGATCAGGAACAGCGAGCCGAACACCCCGAAGTACATCGCCGCGGAAACGATGTTGGTGAGGGTGAACGCCCGGATCCGGTAGAAGGAGAGCGGCAGCAGCGGCCGGGCGGCCCGGCGCTGCCAGAGGGTGAAGACGGTGAGCAGCGCCACTCCGGCCGCGAACGCCCCGAGCACCCCGGCCGAGAGCCATCCGTCCGCCTGGGCGTGCACGATCCCCCAGACCACGGCGACCAGCCCGGCCGCGGCCAAGACCATGCCAGGCACGTCGAAGCCGACCTCGGGGAGCTTGCTCTCCGGCAGCAGCGCGAGCACCAGCGGGATCGAGACGACGCCGACCGGGATGTTGAGCCAGAAGATCCAGTGCCAGTCCAGGCCGCCGAGTACCGCGCCGCCGACGACCGGGCCGAGCGCGACGGCCACGCCGTTCAGGCTCGACCAGAGGCCCAGCGCCAGCGCGCGCTGCTTCGCCGGGACGGTCTGGGCCAGCAGCGAGAGGGACAGCGGCAGCACGGCCGCGGCGCCGACCCCCTGGACCGCCCGGGTGGCGATCAGCTCGGCGCTGGTGGTCGACAGGCCGCAGCCGACCGAGGCCACGGTGAACAGCACGATGCCCTGAATGAAGACCCTGCGGCGGCCGAACCGGTCGCCGAGAGCCGCGCCGGCCAGCAGCAGGCAGGCGAAGGCGAGGACGTAGGCGTTGATGAACCACTGCAGCTGCGCGGTCGAGGCGTGCAGCTTGAGCGCGAGGGTGCGCAGCGCCGTCGAGACGACGAGGTTGGACAGCGTGACCATCGCCATGGGAAGGCTGCAGGCGACGACGGCCACCCGCCACGGGGTGGCCTGCCGCGCCGGGGCAGCGCCCCGCTCGGCCGGCCCGGAGGCCCCCACATCCGATTCCGGCATCGCAGAGCTCTCCTCACGGTACGTACGTGTGGACGCAGCGCCCGTTGGCGCTGCGGTCGTGCGCGCCGCGAGTCGGTTCACTTCAGCTCAGTGCACTACGACTGAGTTCCGCTCGCGGCGGCCGCGGTGTCCTCGGTCTCCTTCTCGGCCAGCCGGCGCTTGGCGTCGTCCCAGGTGATCGGCAGCTGGTCGATCGGGACCTCCCAGAAGGTGAAGGTCGAGCGGCGCATGGTGGACCGCAGCCCGTTCATGATCCCCTGGTGCGGCTGCGTCTTGGCGTAGGTGTAGAGCGCGCCCCGGTCCTCCCAAGCGGACAGGGTGAAGAAGGTGCGCTTGGCCGGCTGCGCGATCAGCGAGGCGCCGAAGCAGCCCGGGGCTTTGCGCACCTGGTTCCAGGCGCCCATGGACTTCAGGAAGAAACGGGGCACGTCCAGCAGCGAGCGCAGTTCGAACTTCGACGACATGACGTACGCCTGGGTGACTCCCGGCGCGGGCTTGTTCGGAGTGGTCCAGGGCAGAGTGGGCACGATCGCGGCCTTCCTCGGGATGTGCAGCGGGGCGGGGCGCGGCGGACCGGAACTGCCCGCCGCGGCGTGGGAGGGTGCTGCTATCGGTTGTCGGTGGTCATCGTAGGGACCGGTTCCCGCGCGCACCATCGCCGACACGGGTCCGGAACCAGATATCGAGAACCGCTAAAGCCCGCCTTAATCCCGCCGGTCCGCGCTGTGCACGCCGACCGGCGGGATCCGCCGCGCCCCGGCCCGGCCGTGTCAGGACGCGGAGATCTCGCGCAGGAGCTGGAGCGCGGCGTCCCGGCCCGAGGAGAAGCCGGCCTCGTGCGACCCGATCTGGTCGAAGTGCAGCTGCTTGGAGTGGAAGTACGAGCCGCACAGCTTGACCCGCCCGCCCTCGTTGACCTTGTAGATGGTCTCCTGGAGGTTGCGCAGGTCCAGGTCGATGATCGGGTGGGTGTAGTCGATCTCCCGGATGACCAGGTCCTCGCGGATCGGCAGCGGGTAGTCGAGGGTGGCGAAGTAGTCCAGCTCCGACTCGAACCGGTGCAGCTTGTTCATGTAGTAGGCCACGAACGGCTTCACCGCGCCGTCGACGGTGACCTTGCCGTAGTTCCAGTTCTCCCAGCGGCTGCGGTCGGCCGGCATGCACGAGGCGTCGGTGTGCAGGACGACCTTGGAGGCGTTGTAGCGGATCTTGGCCAGCGTCTCGCGCTGCACCGCGTTGGGGTTGACCAGCAGCTCGCGCGCCTGGTCGCCGTGGCAGGCGACGATCGCGTAGTCGTACTTGTCCTCGCCCTCGGCGGTGACCACGGTCACCCCGTCCGGGTCCTGGCGGATCGCGGTGACCGGCTCGCCCACCCGCAGCTTCGGGTCGATCGCCGCGACCGCCTTGCGCACGTAGTTGATCGAGCCGCCCTTGACCGTGTTCCACTCGACCCGCTGGCCGCCGAGGCCGCCCTCGTCGTGGGCCATGAAGAACGCGATGACGGTGGTGGCCGGCATCTCCCAGATCAGCTCGGCCGGGACCGACCACACGGCGGTGCACAGCAGGATCACGTAGCCGTAGCGGAAGTCCTGGCTGTAGCCGCCGCGGTCGAGGTACTCGCCCAGCGGCATGTCGGTGCGCTTGCGGAAGAAGTCGCGGCGGCCCTCGTCGTGGAAGCGCCGCGCCTCCCGCCACAGGTTCTGGAAGTCCTCCGCGTAGTTGGCCGTGACCTCCTCCTCGGACAGGTTCAGCTCGGCGGTGCCGTACTGGGTGCCGGTGTCCAGGTCGAAGAAGTTGAAGCCGCCGAGGTGCTGGACGGTCTCGACGCCGAGCTCCTCGAAGAACTTGCTGACGTTCGGGTAGCTCGGCTTGTTGAAGACCACGAAGGCGGTGTCGATGCCGACGGTGCGCCCGGCGTCCTGGACCTCGATGGTGTTGGCGTGGCCGCCGAGCCGGTCCTCGGCCTCGTACAGCGTGATCGCGGCGTGCCCGCGCAGCTGGTAGGCCGCGGAGAGGCCGGAGACCCCGGCGCCGACGACCGCGACGCTCGGCTTGTCTGGCGTTGCAGGCATTGCGTGTCCTCCAGTAGTCGTGTTTCCTCGCGGCCAGGTCAGCCGTCAGTTGTGCGCGCTCGCCACGTCGCCGCGGTCCGCGAGCTGGAACTGCCAGTACGAGAACAGCCGGTTCTCCCGGTACATGTGCCGCAGGATCCGCATGACCTCGTCGACCACCGCGACGTCGGTGATCGCCTCGTGCGGCCGGAAGTGCCGGTGCAGCCGCTCCATCTGGAGCAGCAGCAGGGCGCCGCTGGGCAGCGGGTCCTCCATGAGGCCGTGCGAGTACACGTGCGTGTGCACGCACGCGGCCGCGGCGTGCATGAGGCTGTACTGCTTGGCGAGGTCGAACAGCTCGGCCGACTGGGCGTACTCCTTGCCGAACTGCTCGCGCAGCGCGGCGCACTCCTCGCGCAGCCGGGGCGCCTGGCCGACCAGGGTCTCGGCGGCGTCGGCGGCGCGCAGCAGCCAGTCGCGCTCCTGCGGCTTGGCGTCGGCGGCGAGGACGCGCAGCTTCGCCAGCGAGTCGGGGAAGGCCAGCAGCGCGTCGTCCTTGCCGCGGCTGAACAGCTCCTGGCGCCACGGCTGGTAGGGCGGCATCTCGGCGTCCATGTCGTAGAGCACGCCGACGCGCTCGATCGACTCGGCCCTGAGCTCTTCGCCGGCGTCGCCCATCGTGGCGACCAGCTGGTCGAGTTGCAGCGCGATGTTCTTGAGATTGACCACGGTGTTGCCGTCGGCGAAGTTCGCCACGACCAGGTCGCGCCCCATCTTCTGCTGGATGCCGTAGTGCGGGTGGGCGCGCAGGTAGAACCGGGCGCCGATGACGACGTTGAGCTGGGACACGGTCCCCTCGAACAGCGTGGGTAGGAAGTACTTGGAGACGGAGGACCACACGCTGGTCTGCTGGGGCGCCACCTGGAGGGCGCGCACGGCGCCGAGTGCGACCGCGTCGCCGATGAACAGGTCCGCGAAGCACTCGACGAGCTGGCGGCGCGAGTAAGGGATGTCGGCGACGGCCTTGCCGAAGATGATCCGGTTCTCGGCGAAGTCCATCACCACGCGCATGCTGGTGTCGGCCGCGGACAGCGCCAGGCAGCCGATCACGGTCCTGGCGGTCTGGGCGGTCTTCAGGGCCAGCTCCAGCCCCTGGCCCTCGCGTCCGACGAGCGCGGAGTCGGGCACGAAGACGCCGTCGAGGCGCACGCCGCTCATGTCGATGGCGCGCAGGCCGTGCAGGCGCTCGTTGGGCAGTTCGTCGACGGTGCCCGCCGGCGCCTTGCGCTTCTCGAGCATGAAGATCGAGTACCCGGCCGGGCCGCCCTTCGGATCGGTGCGGGCGAAGATGGCCAGGCCGTCGGCGACGGTGGCGTTGCCGATCAGCCACTTCTCGCCGCCCAGCAGGTATCCGCCGTCGACCTTCACCGCGCGCATGCCGTTGTTGAGCAGGTCGCTGCCGTGATCGCGCTCGGACAGGCCCCAGGCGTAGACGCCGCCGTTCTTGATCGCGGAGATCAAGTGGCGCTTCTGCTCGTCGGTGCCCGCGATCCAGGTCGGCATGAAGGCCAGGCTGGTGAGCATGAGCGCGGCCGCACTGGTCGGGTCGCGCCGGGCGACCATCCGCATCAGGTTGAATCCGACCTCGACGTCGGTGGCCATACCGCCGTGCGAGCCCGGCAGGGCGTACTCGGGCAGGTGGCGGCGCTGGAGCATGTTGAGGAGCGGGTACGGATACTCTTCCCGTTCGTCGAACTCCAGGACGTCCTTGAACGACATGCGGCTGGCCGGGTCGTGCGGGTCACCGAGGTGGCGCTCCAGCTCGCCCGCCAAGTCCACCAGGTGTGCCTTCTTCGACACGAGTCCTCCCAGATCTCCTATGACCGGTCGTCCGGTCGGACGGGCGGCTCGCCGGGGCGGGCCAGCTGGACGGGTACGGCGCAGAAGAGCCGGTCCGCGCCGTGCAGGGCGGCGACGGCGGCGAGGGCGGGCTCCAGCTCCGGCCCGGCGGCGCGCCGGGGGTCGGTGCCGTCGGCCTTGGCGAGCAGGTAGGCCAGGGCGGCCTCGAGCCAGCCGGGCGCGCCGGGTTCGGCCCCGTACAGGGCGGTGTCCCGGTTCGCCCACCACAGGTGCACCGCGCAGGCGGCGGTGTGCAGCCAGGCGAACCGCTCGGCTAGGTCGACCAGGGCGTTGTCCTTCGCGGCGGAGGCGCGGGCCGCGGCGATCTCGCGGTCGAGCCCCGAGACGGCGTCGGCGAGCCGGCCGACCAGCGCGGCGGCGTCGTCGGCGCCGGACTCGGCCAGTTCCTTGCCGGCCTCCTCGGCGACGGCGGCGAGCCCGGCGGTCGCCGGGTCCTTGCCGCGGGCGTTCAGGTCGAGGCGCTCGGGCTGGTAGGCCGGAAGCGGCGCGTCGAGGCGGAAGACGGTGCGTAGCGCGTCGGCGTCGCCGGAGGGGGTGAGGCCGTCCGCGGACGGGGCCAGTGCCAACGCCAGCGCGGGCAGTTGGCCGGTGTAAGAACGCAGATTCGCGACCGTGCTGGTGTCGACCACGCGGCAGAGCGCCGAATCGCGCAGCAGCTTTTGGTACATCCCGCCGCCCGGGCCTTCGGTGCGCAGCACCGAGCGGGTGGCGAGCACGGTCCCGCAGTGCGTCATCAGGTCGGCGGTGGCCTCGGCGACGACGTGCTTGGCCGCGCACCCCCACACGCTGAAGACTTCGGGGGCGACGTGGATGCCGCGGACCGCAGCGAGCGCCGCGATGTCGGCGGCGATGACCGCAGCCGAGGCCGCCGCCAGTTCGCGGCGCGGGTAGGGCGCGTCGATGAGGGTCGCGCGGCCGATCGTGCGCGTCGAGGCGAAGTCCAGGGTGAGGCGCAGCGCGGTGTCGGCGCAGCCGAGGCTGCCCGCCATGCTCATGACCCTGATGACCTGCTGCGCCTTGACGGCCGATTCGAGCGCCTCGCCGGTGCGGCCGACGAGGGCGTCGGCGGGGACCGGCAGGGCGTCGAAGGTGAAGTGCGCGAAGTCGATGCCGCGCATGCCGCCGGCGCGCACTGCGGTGTCGCGCCGCAGGTGCTCCGAGTCCACGTGTTCCGCATCACGGCCGGTCAGGTCGAGCAGCACGGCGGAGAACGCGCCGGGGCCGCGCTCGCCGGTGCGGGCGACCACGTAGACCGCGTCGGCCGAGGCGCCACGCCCTACGAGCCACTTCTCGCCGCTCAGCAGCCAGCCGCCGTCCGCGGCCGGTTCCAGGCGCGCGGAGTTCGCTAGCAGGTCGCTGCCGTGCTCGGCCTCGGACAGGGCGAAGCCGACGGCGCCGCCGCGGGCCAGAATTCGCGCCGCGTGCTGCTGCTGCTCGGCCGAGCCGTGCAGGATCAGGCAGGTGGCGGCGGTGATACTGAACATCGTGGCGGGCATGACGTTCAGGTCGCGCCGGGCGGCCGTGCGCACCAGGATCATGCTGTCGTAGAAGGAGCGGAAGGCGCCGCCCCATTCGGCGGGCACGTAGTTCAGGTGGAAGCCGGTCTCGCGCAGCGCGGCCGTCAGCTGCTCCGGGTACTCGTCGCGCTCGTCGCGGGCGACGGCGGCGGCGAATCCGTAGGGGTTGTCGGCCCGGCGCGGATCGCCCAGCAGCGTTTCGAGCCGCGCCGCCGCCTCGGCTCCGGGGAGCGCAGTGGACGTCACCGCACGGGCGTTCACAGCGCGCCTTCCAGTACGGCGTCCGCCGCGGATTCCAGCGGGACGGGCCGGTAGTCGGCGGCGGTCGGCGGGAAGTTGACGCCGGCCGAGCGCAACTGGGCGACGCGGGTGTGGAACGCGGCGCCGCGCATGAGGTGCTGCGCCACATCAGCGACCCGCCGATTGCCCGAGGGCTTGAGGTAGCTGGCGGTCACCCAGTCGTTGAAGCTGCCCATCGCCGGGCCGCACCAGACCTGGTAGTCCAGGATGCGGTCGGCCTCACCGACGGTCGACCAGCGCGAGGACATCCCCAGGTACCAGCGGAAGACCAGCGCCATCCGGCGCTTGGGGTTGCCGGCGGCGCGGGCCAGCTGCTCCGGGTCGCGCCGCTCGAAGTAGCCGACGCAGTCCTGCCAGACGTCGTCGAGCGGCCGGCGGAAGATCTGCGTCTCGAGGCGGACCCGCTCGGAGTCGGGGATCGCCTCGAGGCCGTCATATGCCTGGTAGAGCTCGTACAGCCGCTTGGCCCGCATCGGGAACAGCGTGCCCTTCTTGAGCACCTGGAGCTCGACGCCCATCTCGAACATGTCCGCGGCCGGCGCCATCTCGCAGTCGGCGATCCCGGCCTCGGCCAGCAGCGCCCGGGTGGCCTTGGACGCGCCGGACTCCAGGCAGGACTGGTTGACCGAGCCGGTGACCACGTAGGCGGCGCCCATCGCGAACGCGGCGGCCACCGCGACCGGGGTGCCGAGGCCCCCGGCCGCGCCGACCCGGATCGGGCTCGGGTAGTGCTGCTCGTACTGCACGGTGTCGCGCAGCCGCAGGATCGTGGGCAGCAGGGCGGGCAGCGGGCGCCGGTCGGTGTGGCCGCCGGAGTCGGCCTCGACCGTGACGTCGTCGGCCAGCGGCACGATCCTGGCCAGTTCGGCCTGCGCCGCGGTGATCAGGCCCTGCTGCAGCAGCCCGGTGACCATCTGTTCGGGGGCCGGGCGCATGAACTTCTCGGCGGTCTCCGGCCGGGAGATCTTGGCGATCAGCCGGTGCCCCGCCACGACGCGCCCGTCGGGGTCCCGGCGCAGGCCGGACACCCGGTAGCGCACCACGTGCGGTGTCAGGCCCATGAACGCGGAGGCCTCGACGCAGGTAACGCCGTGCCGCAGGAACAGCTCGACCGCCTCGCGCTCCAGGCGCTCCTCGCTCGGGCTGTGGATCAGGTTGACCGCGTAGGGCAGTCCGGGGATCTCCGCGGCGAACCGGGCCAGGGCCTTCTCGATGGTCTCCGGCAGCAGGCCGGCCGCGCCGTAGGAGGCGAGAAAGCCTTCGCGGGCCAGGGCGATGACCATGTCGGCGGAGGCGATGCCCCCGGCCATCGCCCCGGCGTAGTACGCGTAGCGCACCCCGTGGGCCGCGCGGAACGCCGCGGAGCCCAGACGCTCGGGGGGCAGCGGCGCGACCGCGGCCAGCAGCGGCAGCCCGGAGCCCGCCGGCCCCGGAGCCCCGCCGGCGACCGCGCCGATCCCCTTCGGGGTGTGCACGACGTAGCAGGGACGCTCGATGTCGGCCAGCGCCTGGTAGATCCCGGCCGCGTCGGTGCTCGGGTACTGCTCCCCATACCAGTGGAGCGGGGTCTGTCGGGTGTCCATGGGTGGGCACACTCTCCTCGGGGGTGCTGCTGCGGGCGGACTTGCCTGTCAGGCCCCTTCGGGGCGGACCTCGATGGCGACGTCGATCAGCTCGTAGATGCGCAGGCCCGGCTTCCACAGATCCGCGTCGCCGATGACCAGCAGGCGGTCGGCCTCCCGGCGCACCTCCTTGATGTGCACGTCGAAGAAGAGCTCGCCGTCGTTGCGCAGGATCTGGCCGCGGTACTTCCAGCTCATCTCGACGCCGGTGGCCATCGCGAAGCGCGGCCGCACCATGCCCTCGGCGAGGTTGTGTTCGAGGACGAACAGGCGCATCGCCTGGAGGATCGCCTCGACGCCGAGGGAGCCGGGCATGACCGGGTCGCGGTGGAAGTGGCAGGAGAAGTACCACTCGTCCGGGCGGACGACGCGGTGCCCGTGCAGGTAGCCGCGGCCGTGCTTGCCGCCGTCGGCGACCAGGTCGACCCAGTCGACCAGGTGGAAGTGCTCGCCGGGCAGGTGCAGGTTGCCGCCGGCCGGGTCGGTGAACGCGGGGGCGTCGTCGGGCAGTTCGATGCGCCGCGGGGTGACCGCGCCGCCCTGCTGCTCGAGCCAGGTGGGGATGTACTTGCCGTTGTCCATGCCGACCTGGTTGGCCAGCGCGGCCTCGCTGAAGTAGCCGAACAGCGACTCGCCGGTGTAGAAGACCTCTCCGTCGGCGGACAGCTCGTAGGAGAAGTTCTGCAGCACCGCGCCGGTGACCGCGCTGGTCATCAGCAGCTTGGAGTGGTGCCGGATGGTCTTGCCGCGCAGGTCGACGTCCTTGACCAGGGTGGCCCGGCCGTCGAGGTTGCGGATCGAGTACTGGGTGCCGGTCTTCTTGAGCGTCGCGCCCAGGTAGTAGCCGAGCAGGATGGCGGCCTGCAGCGAGCTCTCCATGTAGACGCAGTTCGGCATGTGCGGGTACGAGTTCTTCTCGAAGTACCACGCGTCCGCCGGGGAGTCGTACTCGGTGACCATCTCCCCGCGCTTCAGGTCGCCGCGGGTGCCGTCCAGGGACATGATGCGGTCGACGAACTGGAAGTCGCCGTTGGGGATGTAGGGGGCGCGGCTTTCGGCGTAGACGTCGAACTCGGGGCCCATCGCGGTGCCCAGGTCGCCCTTCGCGGCGTGCGCCAGGTGCAGCTCGTTGATCATCGCCGGCTCGCCGTTGCGGTTGCGCCGGCCGAGGAACTCGGGGATGCCGCCGGGGCCGGGGCGGTACGGGGCGCCGTCCTTCTCGCGGATCTGGATGCCGAAGTTGTGCATCCGGATCACCGGCTTGTCGCCGAGGTAGACCAGGACGTCCGCGATCACCGACGGGCGCGGCAGGAGCGTCAGCTCCATGACCTCGATCTCATAGCGGATCTCCGAGTGCTGCGGGGTGATCTGGCCGCGCACCTGGACCTCGGTCTGCAGGCCGATGATGGTCTGGAACCGGGCGTCCGGCAGGACCAGGTGCATACCCTGGTGCAGCAGGTAGGTCTGGAGGATCTGCACTGCGCCCTCGGCCACCATCGAGCCGGCCAGCACCGGGTCGTCCGGGAAGTGGCACTCGAAGTACCAGGCGTCCGGCTCGAGCCGCTTCACGGCGCTGATGGCGCCGATGCCGCGCGGGCCGCCCTTGCGGTCGATGTCGATCTCGTCGACCATGCGCAGCTTCGCGACCGGGAGCCGCAGCGCCGGGTTGAGGCCGGGGTCCTGGGCGTGGTGCGGGCCGAAGACGTCGCCGGGCCGGCCGGCGGCGAGCAGTTCGAGGTCCGCGGCGTCGAGGTGGTTCTTGTCGGTGTAGGCCAGCGGCTTGAACCAGGTCTTGGTGAGCGCGGCGCGCTCGGCCTTCTGCTTCTCGGTCATGACGACGCCGAGCGGGGTGTGGAGCTCCTGGTCGCTGAAGAAGCCGGCGCAGGCGTCCTTGAGCTCGAGGATGAGCTCGCCGTCGGCGTAGCAGTAGTAGGAGAAGAAGAACAGGGTGGTGTCGCCTTGGCGCACGAACTTGTTGATGGAGATGTCGTAGCGCAGGGTCTGGCCGGTCTTGGGCAGGTCGCCGATGAAGACCAGGGTGCTGTCGAGCAGCCGGTAAACCCGCTTGCCCTTGTTGCGGAAGTCGATGCCCAGGTAGCTGATCAGCAGCAGGTCGCACTGGCCGGCCTCGATCGCGACCGCCGGCGGGACGCCGCCGTCGACCGCGTACCAGGCGTCGACGGGCACGTCGTACTCGGTCCGGATGAAGGACTTCTCGTAGACCCCGGTCTTGCCCTCCAGGGCGGTGACCCGGGTGACGAAGTGGTACGGCTCGGCGGGCAGCCGCACCCGCTTTCCGTAGCCGTCGATCTCGGCGAATTCGGGCCCGAACACCTTCGCGATGCTGCCGGTGGCGAACTCGACCAGGTCCTGGTAGTCCCAGATCACGCCCTCCGGCTTGATCCG
>NZ_DASZGI010000172.1:0-3564 GCF_035938995.1 Actinocrinis sp. | reverse complement strand
GTGGTGTAGTTGTTGTTGGGGTCGCTCTCCCACGTGATCGAGCCGTCGGGGTTCTTCTTGATGTACTTGTATTCGAAGTAGGTGCTGGCCGGCAGCGAGACGGCGGCCGACCAGACGGGGTAGGTCGCCGCGGACAGCGGGATCGCGTTGTTCGTATTCCAGCTGCCCAGGGCCGGGATCGAGCCGACGACGTAGACGTTCTGTCCCCAGTAGGTCGTGGCGTTCACGTCGAAGGTGGTCTGGATCTGGGTGGCGTCGGCGTAGCGCTGGGCGACGATCGCGGGGGTGTCTACGGTTCTGCCCGCGCTGATGTCGATGGCCAGGCGGACGTACTGGGCCATGGCCCACATCAGCGGTGTGGAGGAGTTGTCCGGCTGGCCTTGGGTGAAGCCGTCGGCGCTCGAGGTGGGCCAGATCTGCTCGGAGATCTGATAGCCGGCGTTCGCGGCGTTGGCCATGCTGCCCAGCATCGCGTTCGCGTCGGCGGTGTCGCCGATCTGCACGTCGTATTCGCCGCGCTCGCCGGACAGGACCGGCCAGGGGCGGCCGACCCCGGCCCCGGTGTAGTCCGCGCCGCTGGACGTTTCACCGTAGCCGTCGTGGTCGTAGCGGCCCCAGTAGGTGCCGTAGCTGGGGATCACCGTCTTTATGGTGGCGTCGACCGCGGCGAGTGAGTTGGTGATCTGTGCGGAGGTCGGTGACTTGATGCCGAGCCGGGTCAGCTCCAGGAAGCCCTGGTCCACGATCGCCCGCTCGTCCCAGGTCCCGCCGCCGTTGGAGATCGAGACGCTGTCGCCGTTGTTCGGGTTGCCGTTCGGGGTGATGCGCACGTAATACGAGCCGTTGCCGATCGATCCGGTGGTGGTGTAGGTGTCGGCGTCCACGGCAGCCTCGAACGTGTCGGCGGTGGACAGGTACGTCGAGGAGTCCGTGCTGTCGCCGTTGGCGGTGGCGATGCTGGAGGCGCAGACCAGCCCGGCGATCTCGGCGGCCATGGTGGAGGGCGAGTATCCGCCGTTCTCCTCCCAGCGCTCCTGCCCGGTCCTCGGTCCGTTGGCGACCAGGTAGCCTGCCAGGGTCTTGAGCTTGCCCCAGGTGGTGGAGTCGGTGCGGCCGAGCTGGTAGGCCAGGATGATCGGGAAGGCGACCTGGTCCATCTGGGTGCCGCCCCAGACCTGGGTGCCGTTGAGCCACGAGTTCTGCTTCACGTAGCCCGACGAGGTCTCCTCGTAGTTGAGGATGTACGTCAAGGCGTCGTTCGCGTCCGCGGTGTCCCCGGCCGCGAGCAGTGCGGTGGCCATCTGGTACTCGTCGCGGGTCCACACCAGGTGGTAGCCGTGCTGCCCGCCGCTGTTCGCGCTCACGCTTGCGCCCCACGGGGTGTTGGGCGCCGCGACGAAGCCGCCGACGTAGGTCTTGTCCTCGTCCGCCTTCACCTCCATCAGCGAGACGTAGTACTGCTGGAGCAGTTTCGCGTTGCCGGTCACCGAGGACGGCGCGGCGTTCAGTCCGGACATCCAGGAGTGCCATCCGGACCGGAACGAGGATTCGGCTGTGGCGAAGCCGGCGCCGAGCGAGGCCGAGGCGTCCGAAACCGCCGCCGCCGTGCTCGCGTCGAAGGCCAGCGCGAGGGTGAAGGTGGTCGAACCGCTGGCGGCGACGGGGATCTGGCCGGTCTGGGTGATGTGCCCCGAGGTGGACACGCCGCTGTAGCTGGTAAAGAGATTGTGGTTCGTCGCGAGCAGACTGGCGCCGTCGCTGCTGGTGCCGGCGAATCCGGTGTTGGTCGCGACGAAACCGGTGGACGCGGCCATCGCGCTGGAGACCGAGCCGTTGGACGCGGTCAAGTCCCCGCTCGCGTCCGCGCCGCCGATGTTGCCCATCCCGTCGTTGTTGAGCGCCGGGCTGTACTGCGCATAGAGGTACAGCGCGGTGGGGGACTGGTTGGTGAACGTCGTCTGGACCAGGACCACCGAGCGGGACGGGTCGGCCACGTACGTTTTGGTGATCGTGTACTCGCCGCTCGCCGCCGTGTTCGTCTGCCGCCACTCGAGCGAGGTCGGGTCGGCCAGCGCGATCGCGTGCGAGGTGTTGGCGACCTCGTTGTCGGTGAACGACGAGCCGTCCGAGACGTAGAACTGGAGCCCAAAGGTGTCGGTGTTGTCAACCTGCGGATACATGACGTTCTGCAGCTGGCCGTCGCCGAGGGTGTACCAGATCTTCGAGCTGGGGGAGAGCGCGTCGGCGAAGCCCTGGGTGTGCGGCTCGTCCCAGAACGCGTTCGAGCCCGGACCCCCGCCGGCGGTCGCGGCGGCGGCCGGAACCGCCGACGTGCCCAGTGCGATGGTGGCGAGTGTCGCGGTCGCTGCCACGACGGCCGTCAGACGACGTCGACGTGCGGATCTGCGCGCATGCATAGGTTCTTCCTTGAACCCTTCGGATAGTGGCGAGCAGGACGTGACCGGGTGTAGCCCCGGACGCGTGCGACGGCGCCGCTTGGTCCGTGCCGTCGCTTGCCTGCGGTGCATCCGCCTGCGCACCGCATTGTTGTGACGGGCAACGTATTGCCGGGGGAGGCGGACCGCCAGAGCTGGACAAGCCGTGACGCGTACGCCCCGTTAAAATGTTCGTAATGAAACAGGGTGCGATGACGCTCGATGGGTTATCGAGCTCCGACATGGTATTTCAATCCACACGGCCGTGCGTACGCGGCCGGAAACGTGCACGGATCTTGCCGCGCCGCCACAGTACACTTTTCGTTCGCAGCGTCACCATCGTTGTGCCTTACAACAAAGGCGGGCTGGCGGACACTGCGACTGCCGGCGATGGCGGCTCGTAGCGACGGCGCCTTGATGGCCGTGCTGCTCGCGCAGCGGCGCGAGAACCTGGCTGACGGACTGCTACGGCGTCGGGAGTGGGCGAGGCGGCAGCGAAACCGGGACTACGAAGCGGCGGCCTTCGGCGGCGGTTCCGCCTGCTCGGTATCCCGGGCCAGGGCCAGGCTCGCCTCGATGCCCGCGGTCGCCCGGAGGCACTGCCTGTCCAGCATTCCGGACCTGAGTTGACGTGCCAGGTCGCGTGCGTCGTCGAGGTGCAGGAGCGCCTCGTCGAAGGTGTGCAGGCGCCGGTGCGAGTCGGCGAGGGCGAGGTGCGTTTCCGCGATCAGCCGGGGGTCTTGGATCGAGCGGGCGACCTCCAGTGCCCGGGACAGCTCGTCCAAGCCTTGGCTGCCCGCGCCGCTGCGCACGTGCACGGTGCCGAGCGCGATCAGCGCGCTGCTCGTGAAGCGGGGCTCCTCGTTCGCGAGGGCCAGTTCGAGCGCCTGGGTCGCGGCTTTCAGTGCTTCGTCGAGGTCGCCCAGGTCCCGGTGCGCCTCCGCCAGGGCTCTGAGGGTGTCGCCCTCGTTGCGCCGGTCGCCGATCCGCCGGTGCAGGTCCAGCGCTTGGCTCAGGTATCGGATCGCCAGCTCGAGGCTTTCTCGCTCGCGCGGACCCGGGTTCGGCTCCCGGCCGCGGTCCGCGTGCGCGGCGCCGAGGTTGGCGAGGGTGACGGCTTCGCCCGCGA
>NZ_DASZGI010000171.1:0-5993 GCF_035938995.1 Actinocrinis sp. | reverse complement strand
CAGCGCGGTGCGGATCGCGATCGCGGTGTCGCAGTTCCCGGCGAAGTCCAGATAGCCGACGCAGCCGCCGTACAGGCCGCGGCGGGTGGGCTCGAGCTCGTCGATGATCTGCATGGCGCGGGGCTTGGGCGCGCCGGAGAGCGTCCCGGCGGGGAAGGTCGCGAGCAGCACGTCGAGCGCGGCGCGGTCCTCGGCGACGCGCCCGACCACCGTGGACACGATGTGCATCACGTGGCTGTACCGCTCGATCTGCATGAAATCGAGCACTTCCACCGTGCCGGGCGCGCTGACCCGGCCGAGGTCGTTGCGGCCGAGGTCGACCAGCATCAGGTGCTCGGCGCGCTCTTTGGGGTCGGCGAGCAGCTCAGCGGCGAGAGCGGCGTCCCGCTCCGGGGTCGCCCCGCGCGGACGGGTGCCCGCGATCGGATGGAGCATCGCCTCGCCGTCGGTCACCTTGACCAGCGCCTCTGGGGAGGAACCGACGACGTCGAAGCCTTGCGCGCCTTCGGCCGCGGGGAACCGGAAAAGGTACATATACGGGCTCGGGTTCGTCGCGCGCAAAACGCGATAGATGTCGAGCGCGGACGCCTCGGTCGGGGCCTCGAACCGCTGGGAGAGCACGATCTGGAACGCCTCGCCCGCGCGGATCTCCTCCTTGGCCCGCTCGACCACCTCGCGATAGTCCTCACTGGTCCGATTCGCGGTGAAACGGGAGCCGGGGCCGATCGGGACGGGGGCGATCGTCGAGGTCTGCTGGCCGACCGGCCGGGCCAGGTCGGCGGTCATCGCGTCGAGGCGGGCGACCGCGCGGGCGTACGCACCGTCCACGCCATCGGGGGTGCCGTTGTGGTTGACGGCGTTGGCGATCAGGGTGACCGAGCCGTCGCTGTGGTCGAGCACGGCGAGGTCGTCCGCGAGCAGCAGGGTGAGCTCGGGCAGGCCGAGGTCGTCCTTCGCGTGGTCGCCGATCCGCTCGAGCCGGCGCACCGTGTCGTAGCCGAGGTAGCCGACGAATCCGCCGGTCAGCGGCGGCAGGTCGGCGCGGCTCGCGTCACGGGGGGTGCGCAGCGCATCGAGGGCCGCCGCGAGCACGTCGAGCGGCGCGCCCTCGCGGGGGATTCCGGCCGGCGGCTCGCCGATCCACAGCGCTTCGCCGTCCCGTTCGGTGAGCGCCAGGTCCCCGCGCACCCCGATGAAGGAGTAGCGCGACCACACGCCCTGCTCGGCCGACTCCAACAGGAAGGTGCCCGGCCGTTCCCCGGCCAGCTTGCGGTACAGCCCGATCGGCGTCTCGCCGTCGGCGAGGAACCGGCGGGTGACCGGCACGACACGCCGGTCCGCGGCCAGCACGCGGAAAGCCTCCAGGTCCGGGACCGTCGCTCCTGTCGTCATGGTCGACGCGCCTGCGATCATGGCGGACATTCTTGCATCAGGCGCCGGCAGCCGACGAAACAGCGTCGGACGCTTCCGTGCTGGCCGATTCGGGGCGCGACGATTCCGGACTGAACGGCAGGGTCCTGCCGTCGAAGCAGGTGCGGGTGCCGGTGTGGCAGGCCGGCCCGGTCTGGTCCACCTTGAGCAGGATCGTGTCGCCGTCGCAGTCGAGCGCGACCGAGACGACCCGTTGCACATGGCCGGAGGTGTCCCCTTTGACCCAGTATTCGCGGCGGGACCGGGACCAGTAAGTCGCCCGTCCGGTGGCCAGGGTGCGGCGTAGCGCCTCGTCGTCCATCCACGCGAGCATCAGCACCTCGCCGGTGTCATGCTGCTGTGCGATCGCCGGGACGAGGCCGTCGGCGGTGCGCCTGAGGCGGTCGGCGATGGCGGGGTCGAGGACTCCGGTCGGGTGATCGGTCATGGCGCCATTGTCCATCGGCCGATACGGTTTCCGGGGCGAAGCGCGCGGCGACCACACGGTGAACCCGGGCTCTTCGAACGGTGAACTGGCGAGAGAGACGGCAGCGTGACCGAGCTGGTAGGCGATCAGCACTCGCTCGACGACCCGGCGACCGCGGCCGGCGACGAAGCCGCGGCGCACGTCCCGGCGGCGCGGCTCTCGGACGACGGCCCCGGCAGTGCGGCGAGATCGCTGCGCGGCGTGTGGTTCGACGGATTCCGGGCGGCGCTGCCGGCCTGGATCATCGCGCACGTCGTGGTGATCTTCGTGCAGGACCTCGCGCAGCGCGCGGTGCCGCTGTTCCCGGCGCAGGTCCACGACCGTCCCGAGCTGCATCACATCTTCAACCAGCTCTACACCTGGGACACCGCCTGGTATCTCGGCTTGGCGCAGACCGGGTACAGCGGGATGCCGAGCGACGGGGTGCGCTTCTGGCCGCTGTTCCCCCTGGTGACGCGCGGGGTGTCGGCGGTCGGGATCCCGGTGGCGACGGCGGTGCTGGCGGTGTGCTGGGTGGCGGCGCTGCTGCTCGGCGTTCTGATGTACCGGCTTGCGCTGACGGCCGGGCTGGACACACTGACAGCGCGGCGCGCGGCCTGGCTGAGCCAGCTGGCGCCCGGGGCGTTCGTGCTGGTCATGGGATACACCGAGGCGCTGGCCGGGATGCTCGCGGCGATCTACCTGATCGCGATCCGCTGCACGGCGACCCGCCCGGGCCTGTGGGGTGGCGCGGTTCCCTCGGACGTGGCGCCTCGGGGACGCTGGATCTGGGCCTGGCACGCCGCCGCGATCATCGCCGGACTCGGCTCGGGCCTGGTCCGGCCGACGGGCTTCCTGCTCGCGGTCGCCGGTGCGGTCGAGTTGGTGCGGCAGTGGCGCGAGCCGGCGCTGAACGTGCTCGCGCGGGTCGCGGTGACCGTCTCGCCGGTGCTGGGCACCCTGCTGTTCCTGAACTGGAGCCGGACCGTATACGGCGACCTGATGCTGCCGTACTCGATCCAGCGCTTGGTGAACCTGCGCGGGACGGTCGCCTCGAACCCGTTCCAGGCCGCGCTCGACTCGCTGAACCAGGTGGGCAACGGTGCCGGGGCGTTCACCCTGATCCTGGTCGTGGTCTCGCTCGGCTTGCTGTGGCTGTGCGTACGCCGACTTCCGCTGTCGTACACGGCGTGGGCTGCGGTGACCCTCGCCTCGGTGATCACCGCACCGCATTTCTCATCTTTCGCACGCTACGCTTCGGGTGTGCTGCCGTTGCTGTTGGCGGGGGCCCTCCTGGTCCGCGACTGGCGGCGCTGGGGCTGGGTCGTGTGCTCGTCGGCCGCGCTGTGCGGGTACTTCGCCTACCAGTCCTTCATCGGGATCTACGTGCCGTGATTGACGAGTTCGAGCCGGTCGACGCGGGGTCTGCGCGACCGGGCGCCGCCGCGCCGCCGGTGCGGCGAAGCAGCTGGTCGCTGCGGTGGGAGTGGTTGCGCGAAGGCATCGTCGCGACGTTCCCCGCGTGGCTGGCGGCGCACGTGCTGGTGTTCTGGGTCTCGTGGGACATTTACCGGCGCCAGCCGCTGCACGGGCTCTTCGTCTGGGATACCGAGTGGTACTCGTCGATCGCGCGCTACGGATACGACCCGGCCGGCGGGCTGATCCACTTCTTCCCGCTGACATCGATCTTCGCGGCGGGGGTTGCGGCGGTCACTCGGCTTCCGGTGAGCATCGCGCTGTTCGCATTTTGCTGGGCCATGTCGCTGCTGTTCGGCGCGCTGGTGTACCGGCTGACTACGCGCGAGACCGGTGACCGGAGGGCCGCGATGCGCGCCGCCTGGCTTACGCAGCTCACGCCGGGCGCATTCGTCCTGGTCATGGGCTACACCGAGCCCCTGGCCGGAGTGCTGGCGGTCGGTTACTTCCTGACCGTGCGGGCGCCGATGGCGGGTCGGCCGCGCGCGGCGTGGACCGCGGTGCCGCTCGGGTTTCTCAGCGGCGTCGCGCGGCCGACGGGAGTGCTGCTGGCGATTCCCGGTGCGGTGGAAGGAATTCGGGCGGCGCACGCATCCGGCTGGCGTCCCTCCGTCGTTGCGCGCGCCGTACTGATCGCGGCCGCGCCGGGGGCCGGGCTCGCGTCTTTCCTCGCGTATTCGCGGCTGCGCTATGGCAGCTGGATGCTGCCGTTCACCGAGCAGGTGAACGAGGCGAACCGGGCGGCGGTGATGAACAACCCGCTCAGGTCGCTCGTGCACGTCTGGTACCACGATTGGCGGGGGCACGGACACGCGCTGGCGGTGATGTCGGCGCTGCTGATCACGATTTTCGCGGTGCTGCTCGTGGTGGTCTGGCGGCGCCTGCCGGTCTCGTATCTGGCCTGGACGGCGCCGTCGTTCGTGCTCGCGATCGGGTCGCAGGACTTCACCTCGCTCCCCCGCTACCTCGGCGCGCTTTTCCCAGCGCTGATCGGGGCAGCGCTGCTGGCCCGCAGACCATGGCAGTGGGCGCTGACGCTGACCGTCAGCGGCGCGCTGCTGATCTGGACGGCGTTCTTCGCCATGGCCGGCTTCGCCGTGGCCTGATTCACTGCGGCCTGATTCCCGTCGACTCTCAGGGCCCTGCGCTGCTCGAGGGGCGTTCAGCCGGTGCGCGCCTGCCTGATCCATGAGGCGTACAAGTGCGCGTAGACACCGCCGAGTGCCACCAGATCGGCGTGTGGACCGCGCTCGACCAGAAGCCCGGCGTCGAAGACCAGCACCTCGTCGGCGGCCTCGGCGGTGGAGAGCCGGTGCGCGATGGCAACGGTGGTACGGCCGCGGGTCAGGGCGTCGAGCGCTCGCTGGAGCCGCACCTCGGTGGCGGGGTCCACGGCCGAGGTCGCCTCGTCGAGCAGCAGCAGGTCCGGGTCGGCCATGTAGGCGCGAGCCAGGGCGACCAGCTGCCGCTCCCCCGCCGACAGCGATTCGCCGCGCTGGCCGACCCGGGTCGCGATGCCGTCCGGCAGCGCGGCGAGCCAGTCGCCCAGGCCCAAGCTGGCGAGGGCCTGGGAAACGGCCAGGTCGTCGGCATCGGGCGCGCCGTAGCGGACGTTGTCGGCGATGGTGCCGTCGAAGAGGAATCCGTCCTGCGGCACCATGACGACGCGGCGGCGCAGGTCGTCGAAGGGGACGCGGCGCAGGTCGACGCCGCCCACGGTGACGCGCCCGGTGGCCGGGTCCATCAGCCGGGTCAGCAGCTTGGCGAAGGTGGTCTTGCCCGAGCCGGTCTCGCCGACGACCGCGATGCGGGCGCGCGGCGGGATCGAGACGTCGACGTCGTGCAGGACGGGCGGACCGGCCGGGTAGGCGAAGCCGACGTGCTCGAAGTCGACGCCGATCGCGCCCGCGGGCAGCGCAGTTCCCTCCGGGCCCGGGTCGCGCACGTCCGGGACGGCTTCGAGCAGCCCGATGACCCGGCGCCAGCCGGAGATCGCGTTCTGCGCCTCGTTGAGGACTTCGACGCCCCACTGCACCGGGGTGATGAACAGCGAGACCAGGAACAGCATCGCGACCAGCTGGCCGACGGTGACGTGCCCGCCGACGCCGAGCAGCACACCGACGACCACGACCCCGGCGTTCGCCAGCCCCGCCGCGACCTCTCCGGCGCTGAACGTGGTCACGATGACGCGCTGCGCCCGCACCTGGTCGCGCCGCAGCCCGGTGATCGAGTCCTCGATGCGGCGGCCGGTGCGCTCCTCGATGCCGTACGCGCGCACGACCGACGCGCCGACCAGCGATTCGCTGACCGCGCCGAGCATCCGGCCGATTGAGCGGCGCACCTGTCCGTAGCGCTCGCCGGTCCGCCGCTGCACCAGGCGCATGGTGGCGAACAGCGGGAAGAAGCAGAGCCAGACCAGGACGGTCAGCTGCCAGGAGTAGACCCCCATCACGATGGTGGCCAGGAACATCTGCGCGATGCTGACGAACAGCGTCAGCCCGCCCTCCTGGATGAAGGTGGTGATGGTGTCCACGTCGGAGGTGACCCTGGAGACCAGGGCGCCGCGCTGCTCGACCTGCTGGTGGAGCACGGACAGGTCGTGTACGTGCTCGAACGCCTTGATGCGCAGCGTGGCGAGGCC
>NZ_DASZGI010000170.1:0-4538 GCF_035938995.1 Actinocrinis sp. | reverse complement strand
GCCGCGAGTCGCGCTACCCCATCTCCGAGATCATGGCGCAGACCCCGCAGATCCCCACCGGCTGCCAATGGGGCATCTTCCTGCGCAACCACGACGAGCTGACCCTCGAGATGGTCACCGACGAAGACCGCGACTACATGTGGAGCGAGTACGCCAAAGACCCGAGGATGAAGGCCAACGTCGGCATCCGCCGCCGCCTGGCCCCCCTGCTGGAGAACGACCGCCGCCAGATCGAACTGTTCACCGCCCTGTTGCTCTCGCTGCCCGGCTCCCCGGTGCTGTACTACGGCGACGAGATCGGCATGGGCGACAACATCTGGCTCGGCGACCGCGACGGCGTACGCACCCCCATGCAGTGGACCCCCGACCGCAACGCCGGATTCTCGGCAGCAGATCCAGGGCGGCTCTACCTGCCCGTCATCATGGATGCGATCTACGGGTATCAGTCGACGAACGTCGAAGCGCAGATGGCAAGCGGCTCCTCGCTGCTGCACTGGACGAGAAGGCTGCTCGCCGCGCGCAAGCAGCATCCTGCGTTCGGCATGGGCGCATACCGGGAGCTGGCGTCCACCAATCCGAGCGTGCTGGGGTTCGTCAGGGAGTGGACAGAAGACGGCGAGCATCCGGAGGTCGCGCTGTGTGTCATGAACCTGTCCCGCTTCCCCCAGGCGACCGTGTTGGACCTGCGCGAGTATGAGGGGCGGCAGCCCATTGAGATGCTGGGGTCAGTGCGGTTCCCCGAGATCGGTGAGCTTCCCTACCTCCTCACCTTGGGCGGATACGCGTTCTACTGGCTCAACCTGGGCGTGAAGCCGTCTGCGTCTGATGCCGCACATCCGCAGTGGGTCGGCGCTCTCGGCAGCTGACGGGATAGAGGGTTCAGCCCGTCTCAACCACGACCCGCAGCCCAGCGCTCCGGCATGACACAACAGCCATGCCCGCGGCCACGCGGGTGCTGTCACATCCAGGCAGCGATACACCCGACGCACGCCGCAGGGACGGTAACCCGGCGCCCATACCCCTACAACGCGATTTCGCGAGCTGGCCGGTTCCGCTCTCACCATTGACAACGCCCGGCGTGCAGCGTGCAATATATTGCATGCCGGTTCCGCAAGGTCGAGATGTCGTCGCCAGGTCGCTCCTGCGAGAAGACGCCTATCGGGCGATCCGGGACGCCATCGTCGACGGCACCCTCGCTCCGGCAGAGCGCCTGAACGACAACGCTCTGGCGGAATGGCTGGGCGTGAGCCGCACCCCTCTGCGCGAGGCGATTGCCCGGCTCGAGCATGCCGGTCTGGTGATGACGAAGCCCGGCCGATACACGATGGTCAGCCCCTTGGACGTGCGCGCGATGCGTGGCGCGCAGTCGGTGACCGCCGCGATGCACGAGCTTGCCGTCCGGGAATCGCTGCCGCTCCTGTCCGCCGCCGATCTGGACGCCATGCGCGCGGCGAACGCACGCTTCGCAGAAGCCTTACGCGCAGCCGACCCCGACGCGGCGATCGCCGCCGACGACGACTTCCATGGCGTGCCGGTCGCCGCCAGCGCCAACTACGCCATCCGCACCGTGCTCGAGCAGTTCACACCGATGCTGCGCCGTCTGGAGCGACTGCGCTTCTCGTCATTGAGCGGCCGCGATTCGGTCGCCCAGCACGAGCGGATCATCGCGCTGTGCGAGGCGAAAGACGTCGAGGGCGCGGTCGCCGCCACTCGCGCCAACTGGCAGACCCTGCTCCCGCTACTGGACACCGCGTCGCCCTCTCGTCACGCAGCGGACGTAGACGACCAGGTCCCACCGTCCCCGCACTGACAAAAGCCAAGCCGCAGCCTCACCCCGGGGAGTCACCATGTCCCTCGACGACTTCGAGCGCTACCCCCTCTTGTTCGGCCCGAGCCCCGTCCACCCGCTCGACCGGCTCACCGCGCACCTCGGCGGAGCCCGCATCTGGGCCAAACGCGAGGACTGCAACAGCGGCCTCGCCTTCGGCGGCAACAAGACCCGCAAACTCGAGTACCTGGTTCCCGACGCGCTCAAGCAGGGAGCTGACACCCTGGTCAGCATCGGCAGCGTGCAGTCCAACCACACCAGGCAGGTCGCCGCCGTCGCCGCCCGATGCGGGCTGAAGGCGGTGCTGGTCCAGGAAAGCTGGGTGGACTGGCCCGACGCGGTCAACGACAAGGTCGGCAACATCCTGCTCTCCCGGATCATGGGCGCCGACGTGCGGCTGGTCCAGGCAGGCTTCGGCATCGGCTTCAAGGACAGCTGGCAGAACGCCCTCGAAGACGTGCGGTCGGCGGGCGGCACCCCCTACGCGATCCCCGCCGGCGCCTCCGACCATCCGCTCGGCGGCCTCGGCTTCGCCAACTGGGCCGATGAAGTGCGAGAACAAGAACGGCAGCTCGGCGTGTTCTTCGACACGATCGTGGTGTGCAGCGTCACCGGAAGCACCCAGGCCGGCATGATCGTCGGCTTCGCGGGCCAGGACCGGCCGCGCCGCGTGCTGGGCGTCGACGCCTCGGCGAAACGAGCCGAGACCCACGCCCAGGTGGAGAAGATCGCCCGCGCCACCGCACAACTGATCGGCCTGGGCCGGGAGCTGCGCGACGACGAGATCACCGTCCTCGAAGGCTGGGCCGGCGGCTACTACGGCATCCCCGTCAAGTCGACCGTCGACGCGATCCGGCTGACCGCCCGCCTCGAGGGCGTGATCCTCGACCCGGTCTACGAGGGCAAGTCCATGGCCGCCCTGATCGACCTTATCCGCGGCGGCGAGATCCCCAAGGACTCCAACGTCCTTTACGCCCACCTCGGCGGCCAGCCCGCCCTCAACGCCTACAGCGGTGCCTTCCACTGACCGGACCGGCGCCTGCTCGTGAGCTTGGCACCGCTCACTGAACGCTGAGGCATGGCCCTGCCATGGCAGTGGCCAGGCCCGATCCGGACCTGACCGCCGCGCAGCAAGATCAACTGATGGGCGCGCCGAACCACCTGGGCAGGTGGCCGAGCAGGTCCTGCTGATCGTCACCGACCCAGGCCACGTGACCGTCCGGCCGCAGCAGCACGGCGGGCACATCCAGTTCCTCGCTGACATCGACGACGTGGTCGACCCGGTCCGCCCAGCCCGCGACCGAAAGCCGGCCGGTCTGGTCGAGCAGCAGCCCGCGGCCCTCGTGCATCAGCGCGTACAGGCGACCCCGCTTCAACCCCACGTCCCGCATCCGGCGGCCGAGCAACTCGTGCCCCTCGCCGAAGTCGTAGCGGACCCCGATCGCGATGATCTTCTCGGTCAGGTACCGGTTCACCTCCTCGAAGTCCATCAGCTCCGACACCAGCCGCCGCACGGCCTGGGCGCCGGGCGCGGTGGACATCAGCTCTATCTGCGCGCGGGTGTTGTCCAGCACGTCGGCGGCCACCGGGCGGCGTTCGGTCTCATAACTGTCCAGCAGCCCTTCCGGCGCCCAGCCGGCGACCGCGGCGGCCAGCTTCCAGCCGAGGTTGAACGCGTCCTGGACGCCGAGGTTGAGGCCCTGGCCCCCGGTCGGCGGGTGGATGTGCGCCGCGTCGCCCGCCAGGAGCACCCGGCCGACCCGGTAGCGCTCGGCCAGCCGAGTGGCGTCGCCGAAGCGGGAGAGCCAGCGCGGCGAGTGCACGCCGAAGTCGGTGCCGGCGACCGCCTGCAACTGCCGCTTGAACTCCTCCAGCGTCGGCGGGACCGAGCGGTCCTCGGCCACTCCCTCAGCGGGCACTATGACGCGGTACACCCCGTCCCCGAGGGGCATGGCGCCGAACCGCAGCTGGGTCTTGCGGACTTCGGTCATCACGGCGGTCAGTTCGTCCTGCGTCGCGGCCACCGCCATCTCGCCCAGCAGTGTTTCGGTTCTGGATGGTTCGCCGGGAAAGCCGACCCCGAGCAGTTTGCGGACCGTGCTGCGGCCACCGTCGCACCCGACGAGGTAGCGCGAGCGCAGGCGTGTGCCGTCGGACAGTTCGGCGGTCACCTCGTCGTCGTCCTGGCTCAGCCCGACCAGTTCGCATCCGCGCCGGATCTCGGCGCCGGCCTCGACGGCGTGCTCTTCGAGCAGTCGGTCGATGGTGGTCTGCGTGATGCCGAGAACGTAGCCGTGTGCAGTGTCCAGCCGCTCGGGCACCGGCTTGGCGATGCCGGCGAAGAAACCGCGCAGCGGGTACTGCGTGCCGAGCGCCAGGAACCGCTCCAACAGGCCGCGCTGGTCCATCACCTCGATACTGCGCACGTGCAGACCGAGCGCGCGGACGAACTTGGTCGGCTCCGCCTCCTTCTCCAACACGAGCACGCGCAGCCCGTGCAGCCGCAACTCGCCGGCCAGCATGCAGCCGGTCGGTCCGCCGCCGGCCACGATCACGTCGAACATGAAAGCCCCCATGAATCCTGTGACTCCGATCGAGAGAGGCACGCGCACTTCGCGAATCGCTGATTTCCGCAGGTACTGGCCTCGGTCGACGATTGTGCGCCACGACCGGGGCCTTGCCGCAAGACCCCGGTCGTGTTATAAGTTGA
>NZ_DASZGI010000169.1:0-13417 GCF_035938995.1 Actinocrinis sp. | reverse complement strand
TGGATCCAGCGCCCCTGGTCCCAGCCGATGACGCGGCGGGCCAGCTTCTCCACCACCAGCTGGGAGATGTGCCCGCCGCCGTTCCCGCGCACGTCCATGACCAGGGCGTCGAACCGCATCTCGGTGTGCAGGTCGCGGTGGAAGTCGGCCCAGCCCTCGCCGATCATGTTCGGGATGTGCAGGTAGCCGAGCCGTCCGTCGCCGAGCTCGCGCACCAGGCGGCGCCGGCCGAGCACCCAGTCCTGGTACCGCAGCCGCCGCTCGTCGCGCAGCGGCACGACCGCCACCCGGCGGCGGACTTCCGGATCGGCGGCCTGCGGCCGGATGGTGAGCTCGACCGGCTTGCCGACCGTCCCGGCCAGCAGCGGCGCCGGGCCGCGTACCGGGTCGACCGGCCGCCCGTCCACCGCGACCAGCTCGTCCCCCGCCCGGACCCCCACGCCAGGCGCCTCGAGCGGTGAGCGCGCCCGCGGGTCGGATGACTCGCCCGGCAGCACCCGGTCCACCAGCCAGCGGCCGGAGGAGTCGCGAGACAGGTCCGCGCCGAGCAGGCCGACGGCCGCGGTGGCTCGAGCCAAAGAATCCGGGCCCGCGCCGGCCTTGCCGATATAGGAGTGCGACGTGCCGAGCTCGGCCACCACCTCCCACATCAGGTCGGCGAAATCATCCGCGCTGCGAACCCGGTCGAGCAGCGGCCGGTAGGTGTCGAGCACGCCGTCCCAGTCCACCCCGGACATGTCCGGGGTCCAGAAGTTGCGGCGCATCAGCCGGCCGGCCTCGTCGAAGGCGTGCCGCCACAGCGCGGCCGGATCGGCCTGGAACCTGGCCCGGGACAGGTCGACGGTGACCGACTCGCCCGAGCCGCGGTCCTCCTTGTGCTCGGCCGGCAGGACCCGCAGGTCGTCCCGGTCCCTGACCACCAACCGGGTGCCGTCGCCGCTGACGTCGAACCAGTCGAACTCGCCGTCCAGCTCGGTGAGCTCGCGCTTGCGCAGGTCGAACCGCTCCAGGACCGGCCGTGGCGCGTCGTCCTCGGTGCTGGCACTGCCCTCGCCGAGCACGCCGGACACCGGCTCGCGCAGCCAGGCCAGCCCGCCCTTGGTGGCACGCAGCCGGGAGTACCTGGCCTCGATCACCGGCACGCCCACCACGCGGCCAGGGAGACCTTCGGCGTCCACGGAAACCTCGGTCCGTTCGGCAGAATCTGATGTGTCCTTGTCCGGCTCGAGCGGATCCTGGCCCACCGGACGGCCACCGGGCAGCGGGCCAAACGGCGACGGGGTCTGCGCGGCCAGCGGCACCAGGTAGGGGCGGCTGCCGAAGGGGAACGACATGTCGAAGGTCTGCGCGTCGTACACCGGGTCGAAGCTGCGCCGGGAGATGAACGCGAGGTAGAGGCCGTCGAGCGAGAACACCGGGTCGGTGTCGGTGAACCGCCCGTCGGTCACGTTGACGACCTCGCGGTGCTGGCCCGGGGGGACGACCCCCCCAGACCCCCCCGCGGGGCGAGCGATTCTCGCTATACGGATGCGGCGCAGCGGCTGCGTGCCGGGCTGGGACCAGGCCAGCCAGGCCGAGTCGGGTGACCAGGCCAGCCCGTTTATGGCCCCGTCGTGGGACGCGGCCAGCTCGGTGACCTGCCCGGAGGTCACGTCCACGGTCAGTAGCCTGCCGTCGTGGGCGGCGGCAGCCACGGTGGCCCCGTCCGGGGAGGCAGCCAGGCTGAGCACGTTGCCGATTAGGCCTTCGGCGAGCCGGACGGTCTCGGTCTCCGGCTCATCTATCACCGAATCGATCTCGAGCGCGTCATCGCCGGCAGCGTCGGTGACCCAGACCGCCTGGCCGGTGTCGCCGAGCACCTGCGGCAGCCTCGCGCGGGCCGCCGGGTCGACGTGCAGCGCCCGGGCCGGGCCGTCCTTGTGCGTCAGCCAGTGCACCGTGCCGCGCACCTCGACCACGCTGGCCTGACCGGTCTTGTCGGGGTTGAGGCTGCCCAGATGGTCTTTCGCCGAGATCAGCTTGGGTGCACGGCCGGCGGCTGGCGAGCCGAGGACGATATCGAGCTCGCGGGGCTCCGCCGCGTCCGGGTCGTCCAGGATCCAGATGTCACCCGCCACGTGGTACACGATCCGCTGCCCGTCGGTAGACGGGTTCCTGGCGTACCGGCCGTCGTGATCGGTATGCCGGCGTAGGTCGCTGCCGTCCAGCGCGCAGGAGTAGATGTTGCCGGTGCCCTCATGATCGGACAGGAAGAACAACCGCCCGCCGATCAGCATCGGGGCACCGAGCTGGCCGTCGAGGTCGGCGAGCACCCGGATGAAGGGGGATGGGGAGGTGAGTGGGGGGTCGTCGGCGTTGGCCGTCCACAGCCTGCCGCTGGTGCCGCCGCGGTAGCGCTTCCAGTAAGCAAGCTCGCTGTCTGCCCGGCCGGTGAGCAGGGCGCTGCCCACCTCCTCCAGGGCCAGATCGCCCACCGGGCCGAACGGCAGCCGCCGCGGCGGCGAGCCCTCGATCGGAACCGCGTAGGCCCAAGTCAGGTACGTCTCGGCCTGGCCGGTGGCGGAGATCGCAAGCACCTCGCCGCCCCTGGTCCAGCCGGCCACGCGGGTCCTGCTGTCGCTCCAGTAGGTGAGCCGGCTCGCGTCGCCGCCTTCCGGATCGGCCGTGTAGACCTCCGGGTTGCCGTCCCGCCAACTGGTCCAGGCGATCCTGGCGCCGTCGCGGGAGAAGCGCGGGTAGCTCACCTGGGCGCGGTCGGAGGTTAGCCGCCAGGCGCGGCCGCCGTCGGCGGGGGCGAGCCAGATGTCGTCCTCGGCGGCGAAGGCGAGGAGATCACCGTGAATGTGCGGGTAGCGCAAGTATCCAGACGAAGTCACGCGCTTCATCCTATGGTCTACGGGTCTAGAGCCAGCCGCATCCTATGGTCTACGGGTCTAGAGCCAGCCGCGTTCGGAGGCGATGCGGCGTGCCTCGGCGCGGTTCCTGGCCCCGGTCTTCTGGATGCACGCCGATAGGTAGTTCCGCACCGTGCCCTCGGAAAGGTAGAGCCGGGCGGCGATCTCGGCGATGGTCCGGCCGTCCGCGGACGCCTCGAGCACGTCGCGCTCGCGCGGGGTGAGCGGGTTGACCCCATCGGCGAGTGCGGCGACGGCCAGGTCCGGGTCGATGACCCGCTCGCCGGCCAGGACCCGGCGCACCGCCTCGGCCAGCTTGGCCGCGGGCGCGTCCTTCACCATGAAGGCCGCGGCGCCCGCCTCCATCGCGCGGCGCAGGAAGCCGGGGCGGCCGAACGTCGTCAGGATCACGATCTTCACGTCCGGGTGGCTGACGCGCAGCCGGGCGGCGGTGGTCAGACCGTCGAGGCCGGGCATCTCGATGTCGAGCAGCACCACGTCCACGCCGCCCGCCTCGCCCGCGACCGCCGCGGCGACCGCGCCGACCACCTCGTCCCCGCGGCCGACCTGGCCCACCACCGCGATGTCCGGCTCCAGTCCGAGCAGGGTGGCCAGCGCCTCGCGGATCATGACCTGGTCCTCCGCCAGCAATACCCTGATCCGTCTTTGATCTTGCCCCGTTTCCACGGGGCCACCCTAGCGCGTGTCTGCGGGCTAGCCGACGGAGAGCGTCGCGGTGAGCTTGAACCCACGAGGGGACACGGGTGCCGCGCGAAGAGTCGCCTGGAAGGGCTCGAGCCGCTCGCGCAGGCCGGTCAGACCGTTGCCCCAGACCGGTGTGTGCAAACGGGCGGCCGAGCCGCCGTCGCCGTCGTCGGTGACTTCGAGGGTGAGAGTGGTGTCGCCGTCGACGCGCGCCTCGATCAGCTGCACCGAGCAGCGGGTCGCGCCCGAGTGCCGGACGACGTTGGTGACCGCTTCGCGTAGACACCAGGCGAGCGCGGCCTCCGCCTCCGGGTCGAGGCCCGGGACGCGCGCGCCCGCCGCGAGGGCCGGATCGAGGTCGAAGGTGATGCCAGCCGCCTCGAGCGCGGTGCGGGCCGAGGCGGTCTCCACCGCGAGCGTGGGGCGGCGGTACCCGGACACCGCCTCGCGGATGTCCGCCAGCGCCTGGCGGGAGACCTGTTCGATATCGGCGACCTGCTTCTCCGCGCCGTCCGGATCGAGCTTCACCAGGCGGCGGGCCAGCTCCGCCTTGAGCGTGACGGTGGCCAACGAGTGGCCGGCCACGTCGTGCAGGTCGCGGGCCAGCCGCAGCCGCTCCTCGTTCGCGGCCAGGTGCTTAACCTCGTCGCGGGCTTGGCGCAGCTCCGCGATGAGCCGCTGCATCCGCCGGATGCCGATCGTGCCCAGGCCCGAGAAGAGGCTCGGCAGGAGCATCGTGGTCCACAAACCCGCGTCGGCGCCCAGCACCACCGCCTCGACGGTCATGCAGCCGGTCGACACGGCACTGCCCAGCAACGCGTAGTTCCGCTTACCGATCGGCAGGGTCGAGCCGCACGCCGAGGAGACGTACACCCACAGCACGATCCAGGTGTTCGTGGACACGATCGGCGTCAGGGTGGCGATCGCCGCGATGGCGCCGATCAAGATCGCCCGCGGCCGGTCCAGCGCGGTGTTCGACGCCACGAACATCAATGTCCGGTTGCGCTTCGCCAGGGCTATGTACGCCAGGCAGTACACCGCGACGAGCGTCAGGACGCCGACTATCTCGCCCGTCCGGTGGGTGCCGTCGAACATCGCACCCACCGGGTAGGCGAGATAGATCAGCCAGATCGCGGCGAAGATCCACCCGACCCGATTCCCGGCGATGATCGGGCGGGTGGACAGCTCGTCGTCGGCCATTTCGCGAGCCTGAGCCGGGTCAGCCGCCGTCGACGCCGCGACGGTACATGCGGGCGGCCAGGATGGAGGCTCCGACGACCCACGCCGCGAGGATCGCGATCCCCTTGCCGGAGGTCGGCGTGCCGCTGATCAGGTCGGTGGAAAGCTGCCGAACCCAGTAGGTGGGCAGCGCCTTGCCGACGTTCTCAAGCGCGCCGCTGAGCGGGAAGAACTGGCCGCCCAGGAACGAGCCGCCGACGTAGACCAGGATGTTGACCATCTGCACGGAGTCCTGCGGCACCCCGTACCCGATCGCGATGCCCAGCGCGGTGAACGCCAGCGAGCCGAGCCAGAGCACCAGGAACGCGCCCAGCCACTTGGCGGCGGTCAGGTGCACCCCCATCCCGCTGCCGACCAGGAAGACGATCACGATCGCCGGGACGGTGACCAGCGTCGCCGAAACGATCTTGCTGATCACGTAGCCGTTGCCGGGCAGCGCGGTCAGCCGCAGCTGGCGGATCCATCCCTCCTTGCGCTCGGTGGCGATCTTCTGCGCGTTGGTGGTGAGCGCGGCGCCGAGCGCGCCGAACGACGCGTAGGCGATCAGGTAGTAGGTCCGGTAGGAGATGTCCGTCCCGGGCACCGGCTTGGTCGACGAGCTGCTGCTCGCGCTCAGCAGGAACAGCACGGTCGGATAGAGGATGGTGAAGAACATCACCCGGCGGTTGCGCAGCGCGCGCAGGATCTCCAGCCGGGTCAGCGCGATCACGCCGGTCATCGGGCCGCCTCCCCTGTGTTGTCGTACGCAGCCTTGTCGAACGCCGTCTTGTCGAACGCAGCCTCGTCGTGGCCGTTGTCCTGCTGGGTGATGGCCACGAAGGCCTGCTCGAGCCCGAGCGCGCTGATCTCGATCTCCTCCGGCCGCAGCCCGGCGTCGAGCAGCGCGTAGAAGGTCTTGTCCGAGTCGGAGGTCTGGATCTGCACCCGGTCCCTGATCACCTCGAGCGACACCACGTTCGGCAGCATGAGCAGCTGGTCGCGGGTCACCCCGGGCAGCTTGAACGCGATGCGCTGGAAGCCGGCCTGCGCCTTGATCTGCGCGGCGGTGCCGTTGGCCAGCAGCCGGCCCTTGTTGATCACGATCACCTGGTCGGCGATCTGGTCGGCCTCCTCCAGGTAGTGGGTGGCGAACAGAATCGTCTTGCCGCGCTCGGCCTCGGACTTCATCGCGTGCCAGAAGATCTGCCGGTTCTCCACGTCCATGCCGGTGGTGGGCTCGTCCAGCACGATCAGATCGCTGTCGCCGGCGATCGCTATGGCGAAGCGCACCCGCTGGGTCTGCCCGCCGGACAGCTTGTTCGCCTTGCGGTCGGCGAACTCCTCGACGTTGGCCCGCTTGAGCACGTCCTCGACGTTGAGCGGCCGCGGGTGCAGCTTGGTCATGAGGCCGATCAGCTCGCGCACGGTGACGTCGCTCAGCAGTCCGCCGGACTGGAGCATCGCGCCGACGTGCCCGGCCAGGATCGCGTCGCGCGGCGCCTTGCCGTAGACCCGGACGGTGCCGTGGGTGGGCTTGCGCAGCCCCAGCAGCATGTCGATGGAGGTGGACTTGCCCGCCCCGTTGGGTCCGAGGAACGCGATCGAGCGGCCCTGGGGGATCTCGAGGGTGAGGTTGTTCACCGCCTTCACCTCCCCGTAGTGCTTGGAGACGTCCTGGAACGTCACCGCGGCGGAACCCGGTCCGCCTCGTGTCTCGCCCGTAGTCATGTTTCCTGCTCATCCCGTCGTCGTGTATGACGCTCTGAATGTCCCCGCCGGACGCCGCGCTCGTGCTGAGCACACAGACGTCCCGCTCGTGCTGAGTACATACAAGCGGGTCTCAGCCGACCGGCGTCAGTGTGCGCCGTCGTCAGCTCACTATGACAGGTGTCACAGGCAGGGCTGCAGGGCCCACAGGTGCAGCGAAGGTCCGTGCTACAGGTCAGTGCAGCAGGCCGCCGAGCAGGCCGGACGGGCTGGGGCTCGGCGAGGCGGCCGGGCTGGGGGCGCCGCCGCCGGAACCGCCGCTCCCGCCCCCGCCGCCGGAGCCGGACGGCGAGCTCGGCGCGTTGGACACGGCGCCTCCGGTCGCGCCGCCCGGGCAGCCCGCGCCGTTCTGCGGAACGTACTGCACGTGGAACTGCTCGCCGCCGACCTGGGCGCCACCGCGCATCAGGGTCCTGCTCACGTCCACCTGGAAGCCGGGGACGGCGCCGGAGCCCGCGCAGCCCGCCGCCGGGACGACCGCGTAGCGCTGCGAGACCTGCACGGTGACCTGGTCGTAGGTCTTCTCGCCGAGCAGCGCGACAGTCACCGCGTCGTTCGCGTAGGAGGCGTAGAGGTAGACCGGGTGGTCGCCGGTGTTCGTCCACTGCATGTCGGTGCCGGGGGCCACCACGGCGGCGTCGAGGCCGACCGGGTAGCGGTCGACGAACGAGGCGTGCGGGTGATGGACCGTGTCGCCCATGCCGGAGGCGAACGCCGCGCCGAAGACCGCCGTGGCGACCGTGTCCACGCCGCCGGACGGGTCCACACCAGCCTTCTGCGCAGCGCCCGGAACGGCGAATCCGTGGGCGGTGTCGAGCGGCCCGATGGTCTTGAGGAAGGACCAGGTCTCCCCCGGTCCGATGATCGAACCGGCGACCAGCGCGGTGGCCCGCTGCACGTTCGCGAAGCGGTTGGGCGCGCTCGGCACGGGGACGGTGGTGGTGCCGAGGACATCCGTGACGCCGAGGGCTTGGGCGTCGGCGGTGGTGAAGGTGGGTGGCAGGTCGCCGAGCGGGACGGTCGCGGTGCGCGGCACGGGCTGGACGAGCACCGCCTGGACGGCGCCGGCCAGCGCGTCCGGCGGGAATCCGCGCCCGTCGCGGCCGGGGACCAGCGTGGGCGTGCCGTTGGTGTCGACGGTGAAGGAGGCGTTGACCGCAGGGGTCTCCTGCGCCAGCGCGGCCGCGTTGAGGTCGCCGCGCAGCTTGGCGCCGTCGACCTGCGCGACCATGTGGCCGTTGTCGTCCGGCACGATGACCACCGCGTCGCCGATCTGGTCGGCGGTCAGGTTCTCCGTCACGGAGCCGGTCGTCAGGGCGATCGGGCCCGCGACGGCGGGGCGCGCGAGGTAGGCGAGCGCATCCTGGAGCGCGGCGGGCGTCGCCTTCGGGTGCAGCGCCTGGACAGGCAGCAGGACGGGTCCGTCCAGGCGCAGGTAGGCGGAGCGCACGGCGGCGACGGCGCCCGCGACGCTGAACGCGCGCCCTTCCTTCGGCGGCGTGACCACGGGTTTGGCTGCCTGGAAGGTGATCTGCCCTTCAACCATCGGGGAGTTGTAGGACGCTGCGATAGTGGAGAGCGCCCGAGTCAGCGCCCCGTTGTCGACAGTGACTACGGGAACGACGGAGTGCCGGACGCCGAAGAGGGCAGGGATGACCTGGAACGGGTTGGTGCGCTCGACCTGCGCCGCCGCGACGGTCTGGGCGGCGTCGAAGGAGAGCCCGGACTGGGCGGGGTCGAGCGTCATCGGGGTCTGGCCGACCACGAGGCGGATCGGGGCGCGGGAGCGCGGGCCGAGCGCGGAGTCGAGGGCCTGCTCGGCGGCGGAGGGGGTCAGGCCGCCGATGGACACGCCGTCGACCACGGTGCCGCGCGGCACCGTGCCGCCGAACACGCCGCCCGCGATGGCGAGCGCGAGTCCGTAGACGATCGCGAAGACGCTGGCGAGGAGCACCAGCCCGGTGATGAGTTTTCCGCCGGAGCCGCGTTCGGTCGCGTGCGCGGCGTGCGGCCCGCCGGGTGCGGGCCTGGTCTTGTCCGTTCTCCGCCTCGGGGCCCTGTCGTCGGAGGGCTTCGTCGGGCCGGGGATGCGCACGAGCTGTTCGGTCGGCGCGTCGGGCTCGGCGGTCAGGTGCGGGGTCGTCTCGATGTCCGCAGGGAGCAGGGCGGTGTCGCCCAGCTGCGGATCGCCGGTCCCGGCCGCGGCGGCCTGGAGTTCCGGGCTCCGGCCACGCAGCGCCCCCGGGTCGAGGTACGAGGCCTCGCCGGACGAGTCGTGGAAGATGCCGCCGAGGTAGCGCAGCGCCAGCGCGTGCCGGAGCGGATCGTGCGGGCCGGTGTCGTGCGCGGCGACGCCCGGGAACGGCGCGGGGTAGGTGGGGACGCCGTACGGGCCGCCGAAGGCCGCGGCGGCCACGGTCCCGGGCACGTACTCGTACGGGGTCTGCTCGTAAGGAGCCTGATCCATCGAGTCGAAGGCCGGGCCGGTGAAGACGAATGCGGCATCGGGCTCGTGGTGCGCGGCCCCGCCCTCCTCGCGGAACCACGCGCCGAGCAGATCCCCGCCCTCGGCCGGCCGCGCGCCGACCCCGGCGGCGGCCGCAAGCTCGGACTCCGGCTCGAGGCCCACGTCGGCGGGCGAAGCGGAGGCGAGATCGATGCCGAATACCTGCTCGAAAGTGTCGTGGAACGCGTCCTCGAGCAGCGCCGCATTCGCCTGGGCGGCGCTATCCGGCGGCAGGGTCGTGGTCAGCAGCGCGGGCGTCGGGCGGGTGTCCGGAGGCAGCGGCACGACGAGCGTCGCGGTGGTGAGCGCGGCGAGCTCCGCAGGCAGCGCGCTCGGCCGTGCCGGGGAAGCAGCCATCTGAGCGAACGGAGTCGCCTCAGGACCGGAGCGGTACGGTCGCGGCGCTCCCTCAGGCAGTGCGGAGTCGTCCGCGTCCTCCCACACCGCGTGCGGGCGCAGGGTGGTCGAAGGCTGAGGCAGGGAGTCGGGCAGTTTGATGCGCAGCCGCGCGGTCGCCTCGGTCGCCTCGGCGACGCGCAGCCCGGTGGAAGCCACCGGCGGCTGCGGGGCCGGGTCCGGTGTGGGCTCGGGGACCGGCACCTGCGCGTCAGGCGCCGAATAAGGCGATCCCGGGTAGGGAGGCATCGGCGGGAAGTCGAGCAGGTCGGTGACACCGGTATCGCCAGGGGGCGGGCGCGTCGGATCGTACGGCTCACGGTACGGATCGGCCGCGTGCCCCAGCGAATCAGTTGGCTCAGTCACAGCGCCGGTCAGGCCCTCCACCTCGCGGATCGACGTCCGCGCCGCCGACTCGGCCCGATCACGGACAGTACTTCGGCGATCACCATACTGTGAGCCTCGGCGCGGTGTGGGGCGGTTGCGGCACTTTCCACCGTCGCGGGTGATACGTACGGCTGCGGGCGGCGCGCACGAGCACCGCCGGGCGCGGCGGGACCAGGAACGTTCGGGGGGAGCGGGCGGACGGTGAGCCGGAAGTTTCACCCCTTCGAGTGAGCAGCCAGCTTCTCCGCCAGGTTGGCTACCCAAGCGCGGTAGACGGCGACCGTGGCCAGCAGCATCCCGCCGAACAGATACGCCAGGGAGCGCCAGTCGTTGGCGAGGATCACGTCGCCCTTGCGCGCGGCCGAGGGTGGAGGGCCGAGGTAGGTGACCCAGAGCAGCGCGAGCAGCCATCCGGCCGCGGCGCAGGCCACCCCAGACAGTCGGCTCGGGCGCCAGGAGCGGGACGCCGCGTTGGGGAGCAGCTCGCCGAGCGCGAGCATGAGCCCGACCAGGCCGCAGAAGGAGAAGAACAGGCCGGTCGGCCACGCGACGCCGAACGCGGTCGCGGTGGCGCGGTGCGCGAACGAGCCGATCGCGCCGACGATGACGCCGAGCCCGGCGGCCACGAGCAGGAGGATCCACCGGATCACGCCTGACGCGGCGTCACCCGCGGTGGTCGGCGCGGTTTGCGGCGGGGCGCCGTCGCGGGCGGGCGTCTTGCCTGTGCTCGTATCCCCCGTGTTCGTCTCCCCGGGGCTCGTTTTCCCCGGGCTCGTCTTCGCAGCGCTCGCGGTCATCGGTTTCGCCTTCGCGGGGTCGGTGGTCACGGCAGCATTCTCGACGTCAGAGGCCGAGCCCGGCGAACAGGTCGGACTCGGGCAGCTCCGCTCCGGGCGAGCCGTGCACCAGCTGGTAGTACTCGACCGCCATCACTTCCCGGCCAACGCTGTTCGACAGCGCGAAGAAGGGCCCGTCCACGGTGATCTGGGTGGCGTGGGCGCGCATCGCGGCGGACTTGCGCGCCGCGAACGCCTCGGCGTGGATCACGGCCGTGACGGTCGAGTCGTCGGCCACGAAGGGCAGGTCGTCCACCGAGTCCACGACCAGAAAGCCGCTCGTGTTCCCGGCCGCCCGCATGGCCTCGATCGCCCTCTTCATCACCGACCGCGGCATCGTGTTCCAGTACACCTTCGACACCTGATGCGGCTGTGCGCCCTGCACGGCCAGTTCGACGGCCCGCATCGCCACGCGGTGCGCCTGGATGTGGTCGGGGTGGCCGTATCCGCCGAACTCGTTATAGGTGACCAGCACCTGGGGCCGCACCTCGCGGATCACGGCTGCCAGCATTCCGGCGGCCTCGTCCAGGTCCGCCTGCCAGAAGGCATCCGCGCGGTCGTTCTGCGGCGTGCCCATCATCCCCGAGTCCCGGTAGTGGCCCGGGCCGCCGAGGAACCGGTGGTCGACGACGCCGAGTTCCTTCATCGCGTCGGCCAGCTCGCCCGCGCGGTGCGGTCCGAGCCGGTCGTCCTGGTCCGACGCCAGATCGGCCAACTCCGGCACGAGCACCTCGCCCTCCTCGCCGAGGGTGCAGGTGACGAGGGTGACGTGCACCCCCTCCGCGGCGTACTTCGCCATCGTCGCGCCGTTGTTGATGGTCTCGTCGTCGGGGTGTGCGTGGACGAACATGATCGCGCGTCCGTCGCGCCGGTCCGCCGGTTCCGGGGCGGTCTGGTGGGGCGAGGTCATGGGCGCGGCTCCTGACGTCATGTACTCCAGCGTACGGTCCGCCGTCCGGTAGAAGTCCGCCTCCGGCGTCTCGCAATAAACACACGCATCGTATTCACTCGGTAACGGAAGGACGCGCCGCCCGAACCCACCCTCCTGCCGCGAGCGCCGTCCCGAGCCCGGGGAAGGACACCGTAATCCCGATGACGGACACGCTCTCAGCCCGTCCTACCAGCGGCACCGAAGGCGATGTCCCCAGCGCGGCCATAGCGGGCCTGCGACCCCCTTCCAACCCGACCACGGCGGCAGAGGCCGCCGCGTGGTACGCGCTGCGGCTCGGCTGGCAGATCGTGCCGGGCTCGCCGATGCTGGCCGTGCTCGGCAGCCGGGTCCCCGGTGCGGCTCAACTCGGTGCGGTCGACGTGCCGGCACTGGTCGGAGCTGCCGCGCTGGAGCGCATCGGCAAGGCGACAGGGGCGTGCGGCCCGATCACCGACGGACAGGGCCGCATGCGCTTCCTCGTCGACCTCGCCGACACCACCGAGGACGAGCACGCGTGGCTCGAGGACTGGCGGGCGGCCGGGGTTGACCTGCGGGTGATCGGCGAAGGCGGGTACTGTCCGCTGCCGACGCCGGGGATGGTCGGGCGCTCGCGCGTGGTGTGGACAGTGCCGCCGGACCCCGACCGTCCTACGCTGCCAGCGGCCCGATGCATTACCGCTGCGCTCGATCGGGCAGTGCGCGATGCCTATCCGGCGCTATGGCACGTCCCGACACGCGGCACATCCGCATAACATACGGAGCCGTGAGCCAAGAGATCTCGTTCCCGAGGCAGTTCGCGCGAACGCAGCGATACACCCTCGGAGCGCCGCGCGCGTTCTCCATCGCCCCGGACGGCGCGCGCATCGCGTTTCTACGTACCCGCACGGGCGCCGACCGGGCGACCTGCCTGTGGACTGCGGACCCGAACGGCGGAGCGGAGCGGCTGATCGCCGATCCGGTGGACCTGCTGGCCGGGACGGCGGGCGAAGAGCTGACCGCCGAGGAGCGGGCCCGGCGCGAGCGCTCCCGCCAGGCCGCCGCCGGGATCGTGGACTTCGCCGCCGACCGGGCGGTGCGGATCGCGGCGTTCGCGCTGTCCGGGCGGCTGTTCGTGGCCGATCTGGTGGACGGCGGGGTGCGCGAGCTGCCCGCCGAGGGCCCTGTCATCGATCCGCGGCCGGACCTGTCCGGGACGCATGTCGCGTACCTGTCCGGCGGATCGCTCCGCGTCATCGGCGTAGACGGTACGGGTGACCGGGCACTGGCAACGCCTGAGCAGCCAACGGTCACCTACGGCGCCGCCGACTTCATCGCCGCCGAGGAGCTGGACCGATTCCGCGGCTACTGGTGGTCGCCGGACGGCACGCAGCTGCTCGCCGCGCGGGTGGACGACGCGCCGGTCGTCCGCTGGCACATCTCCGACCCGGCCGATCCCAAGTCCCCGCCCCGCGCGGTCGGCTACCCGGCGGCCGGGACCGACAACGCCCGGGTCGAGCTGGCGCGCCTGGGTCTCGACGGCTCGCGGACCCCCGTTGACTGGGACACACAGGCGTTCGAGTACCTCGCGTCGGTGCACTGGTCGGCGCACGGCCCGGCGCTGCTGGCGGTCCTGTCCCGCGACCAGCGCATCGGCCGGGTGCTCGCGGTGCAGCCGGACGGCTCGACACGCGTGCTGGCCGAGGAGACGGACGACGCCTGGTACGAGTTCCTCCCCGGCGCCCCGGTGTGGTCGCCCTCGGGCACACTGGCCAGGATCGCGGCGCGGGACGGCGCCTAC
>NZ_DASZGI010000168.1:0-18435 GCF_035938995.1 Actinocrinis sp. | reverse complement strand
AGCGAGGTCAGCAGATTGGTGAGCATCGTGCGGTCGTCGGCGAGCGTCGAGAGCGCCGCGGGGAACTGGTTGACGGCGTCGCTGATGACAGTGTGCTGATCGTTGAGCGTCGCGGAGAGTTTGTTGATGCCGTCCAGGGCCTGGATGATGTCGTCGCGCTGCTGATTCAGCCCGCCGACGAACGTAGTGAGCTGGGAGAGGAAATCACGCAGGTTCTGTTCCCGGCCGCCCAGCGCGTTGTTCAGCTCCACGGTGATGGTGTGCAGTTGCGCCACGCCGCCGCCGTTGAGCAGCGCGGAGAGGGCTGAGAGGACTTCTTCGACCTCGGGGTTCGTGCCGGTGCGGGACAGCGGGATGACCGAGCCGTCGCGGAGAGTCCCGCTGGCCGGCGCGTCGGTGGGGGCTGACAGCGCGACGTACTTCTCGCCGAGCAGGCTCGTCTGCTTGATGTCCGCGACGGCGTTCTCCGGTAGGTGTACGTCATCTTCGATGCGCACGTGCACGGCGGCGTGCCAGCCCTCGAGGTCGATGCTCTCGACCGCGCCGACGGTGACGTCGTTGACTTTCACCGCCGACTCCGGGACGAGGTCGAGGACGTCCGCGAAATCGACGGTGACGTGGTAGACGTTGCCGCCCTGGGCTGGAGCGCCGGGGAGCGGCAGGCTCGCGAGGCCGCCGAATTGGCAACCGCTGAGGGACAGCGCGATTGTCGCGGCGGCGGCGAGGAACTTCAGGGCGGATGGCATCCGGCGGAGGCTCACAGGACGCCTCCGAGGATTCCGCCGAGCGTCTTGTCCACGGTGCCGGATTGGCTCACGGCGCCGGTGACAGGGTTCGCAGACGGCAGCGGCGGCAGCGCGCTGAACAGTTGCTGGAGGCCGGTGCAGTCGACGGTCGGGCCGACGGAGTCGAGCAGGGAGCAGAGGAACAGCGCGGGGTCCTGCAACTGCTGGGCGTTGATGCGGCTGTCCAGCGTTCCGGCGGTCGGGTTGTAGGCGTCGGCGAGGTTGCTCAGGGTGTCCGGGGCGACGTTGAGGAACTCGGCCAGCGCGGCCTGCTCCTTGACCAGGACGCCGGTCACGTTTTTGAGGCCGCCGACATCCGAGGTGAGCTCGGTCTTGTTGTCCTGGACGAAGGAGGAGACGTCGCCGAGGGCTGAGGCGAGGTTCTTCAACGCGGCGGCCAGGTCCTGACGTTCCGCGGCCAGTTGCGCGGACACGTCGGCCAGATTCGACTCGAAGTCGCGCACCTGCGCGTCGTCGGCGGCGAGCGCGGCGGTGAAGTTCTGCAGGTTGTCCACCGTGCCGAACAGGTCTTGCCGGTTGTCGGAAAGCGTGGTGGCGGCCTGGGAGAGATCCTGAACCGTCTGGTGCAGAGTCGAGCCCTCGCCGTTCAGGTTGGCGGCGGTCACCCCGAGCAGCTGGGAGAGCGCGCCGTTCGAGTTCGCACCCTGCGGCCCCAGCGCGACCGCCAGGGTATTGAGACTACTGAGGGTGGTGTCGAGCTCGACCGGGACGGCGGTGCGGTTGATCGGGATCACCGCGCCGGATTTCATCGCGGGGCCGCTCTCGTAGACCGGCAGCAACTGTACGTAGCGGTCGCTGACCACTGATGAGCTGATGATCGCCGCCTGCGCGTTGGCCGGGACCTTGTAGCCCGCGTCGTACTGGAGGCCGACCCGGACCTGGTCGCCCTGCGGCGTGACGCTGGTGACCGTTCCGACCCGGACTCCCAGGATCTCGACGTCAGAGCCCGGATATACGCCCACGGTGCGGGTGAAGTACGCGGTGACGTTCACCACGGCGGGCGAAGGCCAGAAGACGTACAGCAGTCCGCCGGTCAGGGCCAGTGCCAGGACGGCGGCGAGGATGATGCGGCGCTTGGTCACCGTCACTGTGCACCTCCTGTGCGTACCGAGGGCGGGAGCGTCAGCGCCAGGTTCTGGATGTAGGTGTCGAACCAGCGTCCGTTGCCGAGGTTGTTCGCGAAGACCGTCACGAACGGGGCCAGGTTCTTCACGATCTGGTCGAGGTTGCTCTGGTTGGCCTGGAGCACGGCGAGCACGGCGTGCAGATGGTCCAGGGCGGGGCCGATCTTCGCCTTGTCGTCGGCGACCAGGCCGGAGAGCTGGAGTGCGAGGGCCGAGGTGTTCACCAGCAGCTCGTGGATCACCTCGCGGCGCGCCTCGATCTCCTGGAGCAGCAGGTTGCCGTCGTCGATCAGGGTGGTCAGCTGCTCCGAGCGGTCGGAGAGCACCGCGCTGACGCTGTCCGCGTGGACCAGCAGCTGGCCGAGGGCGGCGTCGCGCGACGAAATGGTCTGCGACAGCCGGGAGAGTCCGTCGAGGGAGGCCTTGACGTCGGCCGGCGAGTTCTGGAAGTCGGACGAGATCGTGTTCAGCGCGGTGGCCAGCTGGGTCGTGTCGATCTGCTGGACGTTCGTGGTCAGATCGCTGAACGCCTGCACCACGTCGTACGCGGAGACGGTGCGGCTGATCGGGATCTCCGTCCCGGCGTTGAGCTGTCCGGGTCCGCTCGGCTCGAGTGAGAGGTATTTCTGGCCGAGGACCGTCTTGATCCGGATGGACGCGCCGGTGTCCACGCCGAACTGCGGACTGCTGGTGATCTCGAAGGTGACCCGCACGTGGTCGCCTTCGAGTCCGACGCCGGTGACCTTGCCGACCGAGACCCCCGCGATGCGCACCTCGTCGCCCGGTTTGAGGCCGCCGGCCTCGCTGAAGGCCGCCGCGTAGGTGGTGCCGCCGCCGATGAACGGCAGCTGGTCCACGTTGAATGCGGCCCACAGCAGCGCGGCGACCAGCGTCAGGGCGATCACGCCGAGGACGACCGGATTGCGGTCCCGGAACGGGGTCATCCGCCGCACCTCGCCTGGGCCGCGTGGAAGTCCGGGGTGACGGTCTGCCCGGTGACCGGCAGCACGATCTTGCCGTCGAAGTCGCAGAGGAAGAAGTTGAACCAGGATCCGTAGTCGGCGACGGAGGTGACCGCGGCGAGCTTTCCGGGCAGCTCGTTCAGGACGTTGTTGACGGTCTTGCTGTTGCTCTGCAGGGTTCCGGCGAGCGTGGACAGCCCGGAGATATCGGAGGACAGCGCCGGGCGGCTCTGGTCGAGCAGGCCCGAGGTCGCGGCTGCCAGGGCATTGATGTTGCCGAGGGACGAGCCGATCGCGTCGCGGTCCGAGGACAGGCCGGAGACCAGCCGCTGGAGCTGGTCGAGCAGTTCGCCGAACCGGTCATCGTGCTGGTCGAGCGCGGTCAGCACGCCGTTGAGGTTGTCGATGACGGACCCGATCAGCTGGTCGCGGTCGGCGAGCGCGGAGGTGAGCGAGGCGGTGTCGGCGAGCAGGCCGTCGATGGTGCCGCCCTCGCCCTGAAGGGTCTGGATGAGCTCCATGGCGAGCTGGTTCACGTCGTTCGGGCTCAGCGCGGCGAACAGCGGCTTGAAGCCCTGGAACAGGACGGTCAGGTCGAGCGCGGGCTCGGTCTGCGAGAGCGGGATCTCGCCGCCGGGTGCCAGCCGGGTCTCGTCGCCGGCGCCGTCGACCAAGGCCAGGTACCGCTCGCCGACCAGGTCGCGCCAGCGGATCTCGGCGTGGGTGCTGGTGTAGAGCGTGCGGTCGGGCGAGACGGTGAAGGTGAGCTCGGCCTCGGTGCGGTTCTTGATCGCGATGCCGGTGACGGTGCCGACCTTCACTCCGGCGATGCGCACGTCGTCGCCGGTCACCACGCCGGTCACGTCGGTGAACACCGCGCGGTAGCTGTTGGTCGAGGAGAACGAGATGTTGCCGATGGTCGCCGCGAGCACCATCGTGGCCAGCACGGTGACCGTCGCGAAGATCCCGAATTTGACCAGGGGGCCGACGACGGCGCGGGAGGGCGAGGCGGTCATGACACGCTCACCGCCGTTCCGCGGGCCAGCGGACCGAACAGCAGCGTGGCCACCGGGGGCACCTGATCGGCCGGGACGCCCATGACGGGGGCCAGGATCGCGTCCACGACCTGCTGCTCGGGCCTGGTCCCGGCCAGGTCGGTGCTGCTCGGCAGGATGGCGCCCAGGAGGCCCTGGCCGTTGCCTGAGGTGCCGTCGTCCAGCTTGACGGGGGGAGCCGGGATGGCCGGGTCGGGCAGACCGCGGCAGTTCGGTCCGGAATGGTCCGCGTACTGGGGCTCCTCGCCGGGGTGGTACGGCGCCCTCGGCACCACGACCTCCAGGGTGATGTGCAGCTCCCCGCCGGCGAAGACCTGCTGGAGGCGCGGCTCCTGCCGGGCGAGGCCGTTCAGCAGGCAGGGGTACTCGGGCGAGTAGCGGTCGAGCAGGGCGATCGTCGGCGCGGAGACCTGGGCCAGGGTGATGATCCGCTGCCCGTCGTCGTTCAGGACGCCTGTCGCGGTGTTCGCGAAGGACTGGGTCCCGGTCAGGAACGCGACCAGCTGATCGGCTTTGGCCACGATGGTCTGGCTGGTGACGGTGAAGTTCTTGAGCACCGAGAGCAGATCGGGGGCGGCGGCGTTGAACACCTGCGTGGTCTGCGCCAGGTCGCGCAGGTCGGCCTGGACGGTGGGCAGCAATGGGTTGAGTTTCGAGACGTATTGGTCGACGCGGACGAGGTTCGCGCCGAGCTCGTTGCCGCGGCCCTCCAGTGCGTCGGCGAACGCGGCGAGGGTCGCGTTGAGCTTGCCCGGCTGGATCGTGCGCAGCAGCGGCAGCAGGTCGCCGAGCACCCGCTGGACCTCGATGCCGGCCGCGGAATGGTCCTGCGGGATGACGTCGCCGGCTTGGATCGCGCGTGCGGGCGGCCCCGGCGGGACCACCAGGTCCACGTACGTGTCACCGAACAGCGTCGTGGGCAGCAGCTGCGCGTTGACGTTGGCCGGGATGAAGCTGACGTCGTCCGGGTTGAGGGCGAGGTCGACCGTGGCCACGGTGCCGTTGGAGCTGAGCCCCCGCACCTGCCCGACGATCAGGCCGCGCAGCTTGACGTCGGCGGACGGTTGGAGCTGGTCGCCGACCGAGTCGGCCTTCAGCTCGACCTGCACGACGGGGGTGAAGGCGTGCTGGTAGATCGCGATGGTCAGGCCCGCGAGCAGGGCGAGGATGATGATGAAGGCGATGCCGTAGAGGCGCAGCGCGATCGGACGCTCGGATGCGGGAACAGTGGCGGGCATCGGCGGGTCACCCGGTGATGCGGACGGTCGTGGTGGATCCCCAGATCGCCAGGCTGAGGAAGAAGTCGATGATGTTCACCGCGACGATCGCGGTGCGCACCGCGCGGCCGACCGCGATACCAACGCCGGCCGGGCCGCCCTTGGCGTGGTAGCCGTAGTAGCAGTGCACGAGGATGACCACGATCGCGAAGATGATCGCCTTGCCGAAGGACCACAGCACGTCGTCGGGCGGTAGGTACTGGTGGAAGTAGTGGTCGTAGGTGCCGGTCGACTGACCGTAGTAGGACGTCGTGATGAAGCGCGCCGCGACGTAGGACGACAGCAGGCCGACCACGTACAGCGGGATGACCGCGATGAACCCGGCGATCATGCGGGTGGTGACCAGGAAGGGCAGCGACGGCACGCCCATCACCTCGAGCGCGTCGACCTCCTCGTTGATCCGCATGGCGCCGAGCTGGGCGGTGAATCCGCAGCCGACGGTGGCGGAGAGGGCGAGCGCGGAGACGAGCGGAGCGACCTCGCGGGTGTTGAAGTAGGCGGCGAGGAAGGCTGCGAAGTTCGACGTTCCCAACTGGTTGAGCGCCGCGTAGCCCTGCAGGCCCACCTCGGTGCCGGTGAAGAACGTCAGCACCCCGATGACGCCGACGGTGCCGCCGATGACGGCGAGCGCGCCGGTGCCGAGGCTGACCTCGGCCAGCAGCCGCAGCACCTCGCCGCGGTACCTGCGCAGCGTGCGCCCGGCCCAGCTTAGCGATCTGGCGTAGAAGTGCAGCTGGCGGCCGAGCTCGTCCAGGGCGCCCAGCGGGGCGCGCACGGCGGCGTTGCGGGAGAGGCGGTCGGTAAGCGCCATCACGACCCCTTCGCCGGGACGATCTGGAAGTAGACGGCGGTCATCACGAAGTTGGTGAAGAACAGCAGCAGGAAGGTGATCACCACGCAGTGGTTGACCGCCTCGCCGACGCCCTTCGGCCCGCCTGAGGCGTTCAGGCCCTTATAGCAGGCGACGATCGCGGCAATGGCCCCGAACACCAGGGCTTTGATCTCGGCCGCGTAGAGGTCGGGCAGCTGCGCCAGGGCGGTGAACGAGGCCAGGTAGGCGCCGGGGGTGCCGTGCTGTACGACCACGTTGAAGAAGTAGCCCCCGGCCACGCCGACGACCGAGACCAACCCGTTGAGCAGGACGGAGACGAGCATCGCGGCCAGCACCCGGGGCACCACCAGCCGGTGCACCGGGTCGATGCCGAGCACTTCCATCGCGTCGATCTCTTCGCGGATCTTGCGGGCGCCGAGGTCCGCGCAGATCGCCGAGCCGCCGGCCCCGGCGATCAGCAGCGCGGTGACCAGCGGCGAGGCCTCGCGCAGCACCGCGAGCACGGAGGCGCCGCCGGTGAACGACTGCGCGCCGAGCTGGTCGGCCAGGTTCCCGAACTGCAGCGCGACCACGGCACCGAAGGGGATGGAGACCAGGGCGGTCGGCAGGATGGTGACGCTGGCGATGAACCAGGCCTGCTGGATGAACTCGCGCCACTGCACCGGCCGCTTGGGCAGGACGCGCACGACGTCGAGGGCGAGCGCGAACATCTTGCCGGACTCGCGCAGCGGGGTGACCGGGGAGTACGTCATAGGTCCCGCCCCACGAATCGCGACGCTCCCCCGGACCCGGACCCCGACGAGCCGGCGGCCGATCCGGGCTCTGCCGAAGACCCCGTCGGGGCCCACGGCCCGGCCCCGGCGCGCTCGGCGATGGCCTGCCACCGCGGCGAGAGCGGCACGCCGGGCCCCGGCAGCAGCCGCGAGGTCGCCGCCGACGCCGGCCCGGACGTGTCCGGGGGCGCGTGCCGCCCCTCCCCGAGCTCGGCGAGTTCCTGCTCGACCAGCGCGGCGTCCTTCTCCTCCGCCATGCCGATCGGACCCTGCATCCGGCCGCCCAGGAACTGGCGCACCACCGGCTCCGTGCTGGCGAACAGCTCCTCGCGCGGGCCGAACATCACCAGTTCGCGGCGGAAGAGCAGGCCGATGTTGTCCGGCACGACCCGCGCGGAGGCGATGTCGTGCGTCACGATCAGGAAGGTCGCGTCGATCTGCGCGTTAAGGTCGACGATCAGCTGGTTGAGATAGGCGACGCGGACCGGGTCGAGCCCGGAGTCCGGCTCGTCGAACAGGATGATCTGCGGGTCGAGGACCAGCGCGCGGGCCAGCCCGGCCCGCTTGCGCATGCCGCCGGAGATCTGGCCCGGCAGCTTGTCCTCCGCGCCGAGCAGGCCGACCATCTCCATCTTCTCCATGACGGTCCGGCGGATCTCGCCCTCGCCGCGCTTGGTGTGCTCGCGCAGCGGGAACGCGATGTTGTCGTACAGGTTCATCGAGCCGAACAGCGCGCCGTCCTGGAACAGCACCCCGAACAGCTTGCGCACCTCGTACAGTTCGTGGCCGCGCAGCTGTGCCACGTCGCGGCCCTCGATCCAGACCGAGCCGCGGTCCGGCCGCAGCAGCCCGACCAAGGTCTTGAGGAAGACCGACTTGCCGGTGCCCGAAGGGCCGAGCATCACCGAGATCTCACTGGCGGGCAGCGTCAACGAGACGTCCCGCCAGACCGTCTGGCTGCCGAACGATTTGGTCAGGCCCTCGACCCGGATCTCGACTCCCACGCGGCAGACCCTCCGCATCAATGTCTGAACGCGCGCGCCGGAGCGTCGTCAGCGCGCACAGGCTGGTGAGACTAGGCGGGTCGCCGGATCGGGGCCAGTCGAAACTGTCGCTCGAAAGAGTGAAAGCGGGCCGATTGTTACCCGAACGTAGCTAACGCAGGCAACAGCAACCACACATAACACGACAATCAGATAGGTCGTACATGAGTTCGTGGTCGTCCCTGTGACCTGGCTGTGCGCTCACTGGGGATTCGCGAGGAAAAACCCGTTGACGTTGCCCTGGGTAAAGGCCGGGTCTAGCGTCGAGGCATGAGCTCCGAGACCTCTTCCGCACCGGCTCAAGGGCCGCGAGCGCAGACGATGGCGCTACAGGGTGTCGTCAACTTCATCACGCGGGGGATGCTGAGCACGCCGGGCATCTCCAAGGGCATCGGCAAGTACCTGATCACGCTGCACGTAGTAGGCCGCAAGTCGGGTCGGCACTACACGATTCCGGTCGCTTACACCCGCCAGGAGGGCGTGCTCCTGATCGGCACGCCGTTCGGCTGGGGAAAGAACCTGCACACCGGCGAGCCGCTGGAAGTGACGTACAAGGGCAAGCGGCGCACCGCGGACGTCGAGGCATTCACGGACGAGGTCGGCGTCGTCGCGATCTACGACGTCATGTGCCGGGACAACAAGAACTTCGCCAACTTCAACAAGGTCCGGTTGGACAAGGACGGCACGCCGAATCCGGACGACCTGCGGGCGACCTGGCAGGCGGGTGCTCGGGCGTTCAAGCTCACGCTCCAGTAGCGGCCGCCGCGCCGGAATCGACCGGGGCCCCTCGCCAGGACGGATGGCGAGGGGCCTTTTCGTCGGGTACCGCTCCTCGAGCCGGGCGGCGGCCTGTGCGACTTCCGCGTCCGGCACTGCTGTCTTGTACGCGGTTGCCGGTTGTGCGTGACTTGGAGGGACACGCCGATCGACCGACAAGAGGTGCTCCGGATGGGAATGATCAGCGCGGTGGGCTTGGTGCTCCATCCCGAGCGCACCCCGGCGCTCACCGTGGAGGCCGTCGTGACATGGAGCCGGGCCCGGGGAGCGAAGGTGCTGGGCCTCGAGTCCGAGGTGACGCGGATCGGCTGCGAGGCCATGCCGGTCCAGGCCGAGGAGATGACCGCCTCCGCCGACCTGCTGGTCAGCCTGGGCGGTGACGGCACCATGCTGCGCGCGATGCGGCTCTCGGTGGGAAGCCGCGCACCGGTGCTCGGGGTCAACGTGGGACGGCTGGGGTTCCTCGCCGAGATCGACGTGCCCGACCTGCACGCCGCGCTCGACGCCATCGACCAGCACCGCTACACCGTGGAGGCCCGCTCCGGCGTCCAGGTCCGCTTCGGCGATCAGGAGGAGACGGCGCTCAACGACATCGTCCTCATCCGCTCCCCCGGGCACAGCACGGCGTCGGTCGGGGTGATGGTCGAGCAGCAGCCGTTCGTGCGGTACACGGCCGACGCCGTAGTCATCGCCACCCCGACCGGCTCCACCGCATACAGCTTCTCGGCGGGCGGACCGATCGTCTCCCCGAACGCCGAGGGCCTGCTCGTCACGCCGGTCGCGCCGCATTCGGCGTTCAACCGGTCGATCTTCCTCTCCAGCGCGGAAAGACTGTCGCTGGAGATCCTTCCGCGCAGCGGCGAACTCGGGGTCGAGGCCGACGGCCGCCTGGTAGGCCGCGTCCGGCCCGGTGACACGGTCGAGGTGACGATGCTGCCGGCGGCGGCGCGCGTGGTGCGGCTCGGCCAGACGACCTTCTACCAGCGCGCACAGCGCAAGCTCCGGCTGACCGGCTCGGCGGAGCCCACCTGACCGGACCGGTTACGAGAATCGCCGCAACGCGTCGGCCCCACAAGGGCGCGGGCGGCCCGCTCCTATCCCCCGGAGCGGGCCGCCCAACGCATTCGGTTGGTCGGTGGTGCAGCGGTCAGTCGTGGATGAGGTCGAACTCCTCCCACGGACCGATCGCCGTCCGATTCGCGATCAGCGGAGACGAACCCGCATTGTCCGCCGTCACGATGTCGCCATTGGCATGCGCGCGCAGGCTGATACTGCCGTCCGGATTGTTGATCAGATCGAACTCCTCCCACGTTCCGATCGCCGTCCGATTCGCGATCAGCGGAGACGAACCCGCGTTGTCCGCCGTCACGATGTCGCCGTTGGCGTGGGCGCGGAAGCTGACCACGGAGCTGGAGTTGGCCGACCCGGTCGTCGCGAGGGCGAAGACGTGGATCGCCGCGGTGCCGGCCGCCAGCGCTCCACCGGATGGCAGGGTCACTGAGGCGAGCGTCTTGCCTGAGGTGAGCGCCACTGTCTCGGCGAAGATGTCGCCGGTGTGGCTGAAGGTGGTGTTGTTCGCGCGGTTCTGATAGGTGGAGTTGACGGCCACTGTCCCGCCGGACGGCGCCGTGGTCGACCACCAGTCCGGGACGTTGAGCGTGTAGGACTGGGTGCTGCCGTCGGTGTAAGTCAGCGTGCCGCTACCTGTGGCGGGACCGTAGCTGGCCGAGACCAGGAACCCGAGGGTGCCGGTGCCGGACTGGGTGATCTTCTGGCCCTGCGCGACGGTGTTGTCGTTGGTGCTCCCCGCCACGTTGGGGAACGTGAATGTCACGCCGTCGGTGTTGATCGACGCGCCCGGGCCGGCGCCGGCGTTGGTCACCGCGGTCTCCGAGAAGCTCGCGCCTCCGCCGTCGTAGTTGCCGGGGTTGGTGTTGTTGTCCGCGGTGATGCCGATGTCGTTGAACGAGGCGGCCAGGTTCGGGTAGCTGGTGGAGACGCTGTTGCCGGGCAGGCCGATCTGCACCTTCCCGCCGAGGGTCTTGTAGCTGGTCGCCTGCGTGCCGGTGACCTGCGCGAAGGGCAGCGAGGTGGTCGGATTCGAGGGCTGCTCGACCAGGTACGAGGTGCCGGCGCTCATCGACAGGCTGAACGTGGACGCGGTGGTCGGCGAGACGACCACCGCCCCGGTCGAACCGTTGACGACCTGAGCCTGCTGGCCCGGCCACGGGTTCTTCACCGTGATGGTGCTGCTCGAGCCGGCCTGGATCGCTGCGGTGGCGAGGGTGCCGCCTTCGACCTGGACGTCCACCTTCGTGCCGCCCTGCACGTATACGGTGCCTGAGACGTCCCAGCCGGACGGCCAGGCCGGGGCGAAGCGCAGCGTGCCGTCGTACTGGGTGGCGAGGGCCTCGTCGAGCGCGGTGGCGACGGTGGACTGCTGCTCGATGTACGAGTTGGTGCCGACGCTGCCGTTGAAGAGGTTCGCCAGACCGCTGATGTACGCCTGGTAGTTCTCGGTGACGGTGGTCAGGTCCGAGGCGACCTGGCTGCCCATGTCGAGCCGGGCGGCCTGGACCGCGTCGAAGTTCCAGTCCGGGTTGGTGACGTTCGGCCGGGTGTTGTAGGTGCGGTCGGCCAGGGCGGTGAGGTTGTCGCCGTTCACCACGGTGTTGTCGCCGATCACGCCGTACGGCCAGACCGCTTCCAGGCCGATGTTCTCGCCGTTGTGCGTGGCCGCGCTCGGCTGGTACGACATGCCGATCGCGTCAGCGCCCTGAGCGTCGATGCCCGCCGCCGCGGGCGCCGAGGTCGGCTGCGAGTTGAGCAGCTGGGTCAGGTTCGACTGGTTGACGCGCGGCAACGGCTCGATCTGGTTCAGCGCGGTGCGCAGCTGCGAGACCAGCCCGGAGTCGGTGTTCAGCAGGGTCGCCGCGTTGACCGTGGCGGTGAAGAGGGCCTGGTCGGCGACCAGGTCGTCGGTCGGGTCCTGCACGGCCCACTGCGTTTCGTGCGCGTTGGCCACCGCGTGCAGGAAGCCGTCGGAGCCCACGCTTTGGTAGTTGAGCAGGAAGGTCGAGGTCTGCTGCAGGATCGGGTAGTACTTCTGCAGGAAGCTGATGTTGCCGGTGTCGTGGTACTGCTGCCAGATCCACAGCGCGATCTCGGCTCCGCTGACGACGTTCAGCGCGTTGTAGCTCGGGCTGGAGGCGGTGGCGCAGGAGGCGTTGCCGTTGTTGCCGCCGCCGTTGTAGTAGCCGTTGCCGTTGAACCGCATAGTCTCCGGGATGCACGCGCCCGGCTTGCCGCCCATCTGCGCGTTCGTCCACGACTCGACGTTCGACAGATCGTTGAGGTACATGTCGAAGATCGGCGTGTTCAGGTTGAAGTTGCCCGAGCTGAGGTTCGCGGCGATCTGTCCGCGCAGGTTCCACAGCCAGTATCCGGCCGGGTACCAGTCGATGTGGTCCTGGTTCCAGTTGAACATGTCCGCCGCACCGGCCTGGCTGCCCGGCAGGGCGCCGGACTTCATGCTCGCGGCCTCGTCATAGAGGTACAGCGTGCGCAGGTTCTCCATGTACTGCGCCGTGCCGTCGGAGGAGTTCGCCTCGATCAGACCGCTGGCGGCCCAGTAGTTGTTCCACCACGAGGACTGCGTCGACAGCAGCGAGGACGTGCTCGCGGTCGTGTCGCCGCCGATCAGGTTCGACGCGGTGGACGTGGGATCGCCGCCGGTCCACTGCGGCGAGGCGACGACCACCCGGAACGAGCCGTCGCTGTTCGGGTTGAAGGCGACCTGCACCTGCGTGGAGTTGACCACGGACGCTGACACGCTCTGCCCGCCCGCGGTGATCGCGGCCATCGCGCCGAAGGTCTGGTTGGAGAATCCGGTCTGCGAGTTGTCCACCCAGGTCTGCGCGAAGCTGGCGATGGCGCCGGACGCCGCGGTCGACGGGGAGCGGCCGCTCCACAGGTTCAACGTCGCGGTCTCCCGCGTGCCCGGGTTGGCGCCGGTCACGTTGACGACCAGCTCATCCTTGCCGGCCGGGACCCACGCCTGAAGCGTCATGCCGCCGCCGGATTCGTTGAGCACCCCGTTGTAAAGGTCCAGATAGCCGCTGAAGTTCGAGGCCGAAGTCATCGCGGACAGGCCGGGGATGTCGATCTGCCCCGGGGAGAGCCGGTACGGCATGGTGTCGCTGCGGTTGAGCTGCGCGGTGAAGCCGTTGGCCGCCCACGCGGCCACGCCCAGCGAACCGTTGCCCAGCGGCAGCGACTGGCTGTCCGTCGTGTTCGGGCTGCCGAGCACGATGTCGGAGCGGGAGACCACGCCGCCGGTGTTCTCCGAGAACGACCCGCTCTGCCAGGCGGTGGTCACGGTCGCGGCGGCGGCCGGGTGGGCGAGGCCGATGACCGCGAAGGCGAGGGGCGGGGCGAGCGAGAAGGCGGCGGCCGCGGCCAAAAAGCGCCGCGGCACGGAGCGAACGGACATGGGTTCTCCTGACGCCATCGTTTCGTCGTGTTAATTCGATGGTGCGCCGACACATCGGACGTGTTCTAGCGCACTCACCCGGCTCCGTCTAGACATCCGTGCTGCTCCGGCACAAACTCCGAAGATCGACTTCCATTCGTAGGATCTCTCTTCAGAGAGATCGCGCAGGCCACTTGTCTTTGCAAAGAGAAGTTCAAAATTTCCTCGTTGTGAATGAAATATTGCGCAGCCGCGGGCCTCTCTGTACCGTGACCCTGGCTCCGGCGCGGGCCGACCGACGCCTGCCGGACCCCACCCGGCCGTCGCGACCCCACCCCCGGTCACGCCGCGCGGCGCTCCGCGGCGTTGAGGGCTCTCGTGGACAGCGGGCCCCTGACACCGGCCGCCGATCCGACCTGCCCGGCGGCCCTCCCGATCGATCCCTATGAGGAGCATCCGATGCGCAGCCTGCGCAAAGGCCCGAACTCCCGCCCCCGCCTTAGGCGCCGAACGCTCGTGGTCGCCGCCGCGGCGATTTCCGGCCTGGTCTGGGCCTCTTACAGCTACACGGCGACCGCCGCGCCGCCGAACCACACGGCCGCGGCCGCCGCGGGCAACGCAGGCGCGACGACGCCGTTCACCAGCTACGAGGCGGAAGCGGGAACGCTCGGCGGCGGCGCCTCCGTCGTGTCGCTGACCTCCCCGCCGACGACTCAGTACTCGAGCGCCGCCCTCGAAGCATCAGGCCACTCATACGTCCACCTCGCGGGCACCGGCCAGTCGGTGCAGTGGACGAACAACACCAGCCAGCCGATCTCGTTCGTCAACCTGCGCTACAGCATGCCTGATACGCCGGGCGGCGGAGGCACGGCTTCGACGCTCGACCTTTACGTCAACGGCACGTTCCGCCAGGCGCTCAACGTCAACTCGCTGCAGACCTGGCTCTACGAGGGCAACAACAACTACAACGGCAACGACCAGAACCCGGCCGACGGAGACCCGCGCGTCTTCTGGGACGAGGCGCACGCCTTCGTCACCGGCACACCGATCGCCCCGGGCAGCACGTTCTCGATCGTGAAGGACGCGGCGAACAACCAGTCGTACTACGACGTCGACGTCATCGACGTGGAGAATCCGCCGGCGCCGATCGCCCAGCCGGCGAATTCGATCTCGATCACGAGCTGCGGCGCGGTCGCGGACGACAACCCGACGAACGGCGCCGGCGATCCCAACGCGGCCGACAGCACCGGCGCGATCCAGAACTGCATCAACCAGGCGCAGTCCCAGGGCAAGATCCTCTGGATCCCGCAGGGCACGTTCTACCTGGAGGGCACCGCGGGCCTGAACGCCAACGGCATCACGATCGCGGGCGCCGGCATGTGGTACAGCGAGATCTACCGCGACGTGCCGCTGCCCAACAACGTCGGCCTCGGCGCGGTCTTCGGCGTCACCTCGTGCCACGTCGAGAACTTCCACATCGACTCCGACGCCACCAGCCGGGCCACCGTGGACGGCGACGGCGGCGCGATGGACACCACCGGCACCAACTGGACCGCCGACAGCATGTGGATCCAGCACACCGAATCAGGCTTCTGGGCCTCGGGCACCGGCGGCACCGTGCGCAACAGCCGACTCGGCCCGCTCTGGGCGGACGGGATCAACCTGAACAACGTCTCGCTCGGCAACAGCGTCGGCAACAACCTGACCGCGACCGACAACTTCGTGCGCGGCACCGGCGACGACGCGATGGCCATCAACTCGGTCAACTACAACACCTTCAACGGCGTGAACACCTACTACACACCGATGTCGAACATCACGTTGACCAACAACACCCTGATCGCGCCGTGGGGCGGCAAGGGCATCGGGATCTACGGTGGCGGCGGCCACCAGGTAGAGAACAACTACATCAGCGACACGGCCCGCTACATCGGGCTGGGCGTCGGCCGCTTCGGCGTCAACGGAAACGACCTGACCTCGGCGACCGTGTCAGGCAACGTGGTCGTCCGGTCCGGCGGCAACGCCTACAACCAGGGCCAGCCCGCGCTTCAGATCGGCAACGGCGGCGACGGCCAGAACGTCGGCGTCGTCAACGACGCAACTGTCAGCGGCAACACCATCGCCAATTCCCTGTATGACGCGGTCGGCTTCTCCACATCCACGAACACGCAACTGCAGAACAACACGATCAACTCGCCGTGGCGCAACGGGATCGTGATCTCGCCGCCCTTCTACCCGGCGCCTTCGGGTTCTGCGACGATCACCGGCAACTCCGTCACCGGCCTCGCCTCCGGAATGCAGCCGTACATCAACAACTCAGGTGGCTTCACGGCGTCAGTCAGCAACAACAGCTGGCAGGGCGGCACGACACCCGAGGGTCCTTACGGCGGCACGCCGGCGGCGATACCGGGCACCGTGCAAGCAGAGAACTACGACACCGGCGGCCAGGGCGTGGCGTACAACGTCTCCTCAGTCAACGGGACCGGCAACAGCTATCGCACCGACGGCGTCGATCTCGAGACTACGACGGACACCGGCGGTGGCTACGACCTCGGCTGGACGAGCGGCGGCCAGTGGTTCCGCTACACGGTGAACGTGGCGTCGGCGGGCACATACACGGTGAGCCTCCGACTCGCCGCACCCTCCGCGGTAACCGGAGCACTGCACCTGGCCGACGCGTCCGGTACGAATCTGAGCGGCGCGGTGAACATCCCGGCCACCGGCGGCTGGCAGAACTGGACGACAGTCACGGCCACCGTCAGCCTTCCGGCCGGCCAGCAGGTGCTCACGCTCGACCAGGACACCGGCGGTTGGAACATCAACTACCTGTCGTTCGCGGCGAACAGCAGTGGCGGCGGCATCAACTCGTCGGCCTGGTACGAAGTCGTCAACCAGAACAGCGGCTCGTGCGTGAACGACGCCAACTCCAGTACCGCCAACGGCACCGCGGTCCAGCAGTGGGCCTGCGGCGACGCGCTCAACCAGCAGTGGCAGTTCGTGTCGCTGGGCGGCGGCTACTACGAGGTGCTGAACCGCAACGCGGCCGCGGAAAACGAGGCCTGGGACGTGACCGGCGGACCGTCGGCCACGGCGCCGGGCACGAAGGTGCAGACCTGGTCGTACGGCGGCGGCACGAACCAGCAGTGGCAGGCGGTCGCCGGGAGCAACGGCTACTACACCTTCGTGGCGCGCAACAGCGGCCTTTGCCTGGACACGCCGGGTTCCTCGACGGCCAGTGGCGTTCAACTGCAGGTTTATACCTGCAACGGCACTGGAGCCCAGGGCTTCCGGCTGGTCCAGCAGTCCTGAGCTGCGCACGAGCGATCTGGCCCCGCCGCGGTGCGGGGCCAGATCCGTGTTCCGGGCGTACGGTGGGCGCAGCGGCGGTGGAGAAGGAGGCTGGCGGGATGACCGATCCGCAGGCGGTCAGGATCGTGGTCGGCAGTGATGAGGCGACGCCAGCGACCGAAGCCGCTGTCGAGCATCTGCGCGCCCGGGGCACCGACGCCGTGCCAGTGGGACCGCTCGCCGGACAGCCAGCCGACTGGGTGCAAGTGGCGCGGGAGGTCGGCCAGGCGGTCGCCGAGGGCAAGGCCGACGCAGGAGTGCTGTTCTGCTACACCGGCACGGGCGCCTCGATGGCGGTGAACAAGGTGCCCGGCGTGCGTGGCGCACTGTGCGTGGACGCCGAGACCGCCCGGGGCGCGCGCCGCTGGAACGACGCCAACGTTCTCGTGCTGAGCTACCGGCTGGCGACCGAGACGCTGGTGCGGGAGATCATCGACGCGTTCTTCGACACTCCGGCGGACCCGGCCGAAGCCGACACGATCGCGCAGCTCGCCGACCTGGAGCGGGAGTAGCCCGGCAGTAGCCCGGCATAGCGTCCCGCTGACCAGGTCCTGAATGCGGCACCGCCGCGGCGCAGAGGCAGCAACCCCGCGCCGCGGCGGCTCAATCCGTGGTCAGCAGACGCGCGTCAACTCCGAAGAGCCATCAGCCGCGCTCAAGCTCCGTCAACGTCGAAGAGCTGTCAGCCGGAGGTGACGCAGCCACCCGCGTTGTTGCTCCACAGCGGCTGAACGGCGTAGCTGCCGGTCGACAGGTTGATCGCGGTGAGCCCCTGCCAGGCGCACAGGTCGCCGATCTCCTCGCCGCTGGCGTCAACCCAGCCGCTGGCCGGCTCGGGGTCGGTGATCGCCTCGGCGTACTCGTGGCCGCCGACGATGCTGAAGCCGTCGAGCTGGTTCTGCACCGAGTTCGCGCCGCAGCCGGAGCCCGCGTCGAGCACGTACGGCATGTTGGTGTAGGCCGTCGTGCCGTTCCAGTCGTGCCAGGCGCAGAAGCCTGAGTTCGGGAAGCCGTCCGGGCTGGTGCCGCTCGGGCTGACCACGAACACGTCGGCGTCCGGGCCGGAGACGCCGAAGTGCTGCGCGCCGGCCTGAGCCTCGGCGGCTATGTCGGACTGCTGCGCGTTGGCCGGGGCCGGGCCGCTGTCGTCGACCCAGGTGCCGCCGAGCACGGAGCCGTTGAACGCCGGGGCGCCGTTGTTGTCCGGGTACTGCGTCGTGATGGTGGACCAGGAGTCACCGGACTGGCCGAGGCCGCCGAAGAAGCCCTGCATGTACTGCTCGACGCCGTTGCTGTCGCTGTCCCACTGGTTGCCCCAGAAGACCAGGTAGACGGTCGGGTTGTGCTCCACCGGGCCGCCGTTGTAGATCAGCCCGCCGCTCTGCTGCGGGCGGGCGTGGGCGGCCTTGGCCTTGGCGCCGGACTGGGCGACGACGCCGAACCGGCCGTGGGTCTCGACCTTGACGAGGTGGCCGTGGCTGTAGACGTAGTGGACCGTGCCACCGTCCGAGGACTGTGCGGACGGGGTGGCAGCGGCGGTCGCGGCCGCGGTGCCGGCGTAGGCGGCACCGAAACCGACCAGTGCGACGGTGCAGGCGGCGGCCACGATCCGGCGCGATCGTGCGGCACGCCTGGCGGCGCGGGGGTCTCCCGAGCCTCCGTTTTCGAACATGAAGTGCTCTCCTAGCGAGTGGATCCGCGCGGCAGGACTGCCGACGCGTTGTGGGTAGGCGCCGACGCTTGTGGGTGGTGGGTAAAGCGCGTCGGCGCGGTTGTCGCAGGATGCAGCCATGGATCGGAACCGGCGCCGAAGCGTCGGATCGCGATGAGTCGTGTGCCGGCCCGAACGGCATGCAACCCACACGAATTGGACCGCTATCCCGGCTGAATGTCCGCCAAAAGGCAGTAAAAGATCTCCCAAACAACGCAATTCGACATCATGTGCGAACAATTTCCGTCATCGCGCG
>NZ_DASZGI010000167.1:0-3164 GCF_035938995.1 Actinocrinis sp. | reverse complement strand
CGGGAGGATGTCCCGCCACGCCGTGGCGATCGCGGTCGGCGGCTGGGCGAACAGGGAGAAGCCCACCATCCGCGCGCGTTTCCAGATCAGGTCGGTCACGTCGATCGTCGTTTTGGCCCCGGCGGAGTAGCCCAACGTGATCAGGACACCTCCGACACCGAGGCTGCTCAGCGCCTCACTGGTCACGCTGCCGCCGATGCTCTCGATGACCACATCCACGCCCCTGCCGGCCGTTATCCGGCGCACTCCCCCGGCGAGGCCCTCCGCGCTCAAGTCCACCACGTCGTCCAGGCCAAGCTCACGCGCCCTGGCGGCTTTCGACGCGCTGCCGGCAGTGGAAATCACCTTGCCGGCACCCTGCGCTCGCGCGAGCTGATAAGTCGCGTTCCCGACCGACCCGCCGATCCCCGGAGCCAGCACCGTCATGCCTTGCTTGAATCCGGCCAGCGCCAACGCAACCTGCCCTGTCAGATAGGCCACCGGAAGGGCGGCTGCGACGACGTCCTCGATCTCGTCCGGCACGAGCGTCAGATGTTCGGGTCTGACCAACAGCCAGTCCTGCCACGTGCCGGCCTCTCTGACGCCGTAAGGCCCCGTGAACATCACGCGACTGCCAGCCTCCAGGCCTGTGTCGCCCGCATCCTCGATGACGCCGGCGCCTTCGTTTCCGAGCACCAGGGGCGCCTCGGCTCGTGGGTGGCCACCCGACAGGATCGTGTGATCGAGGGGCGTGACGCCGGCGGCCGTAACGCGGACCAGCACCCTGTCCTGGTCCGCTTGCGGCCTGGGCGACTCAGTTCGCCGCAATCCGCCGTAGCCCGAGAAGGTCGTCGCCTCGATCGCGAGCATCGCCATCCTCCTGGAAAGTTACTGATCTGTACGTCACATTGCAGGTTACGGACAGGTCTGTCACTATGTCAATGAGGAGGTCGCGATGAGAGGAACTGCGGACATGGAGGCGGCCAGGCCCCGACGCGGCGCTCCAGCGAAGGGTGAGGCGAGCGCCCGCGAGCGCATCCTCGCGACGGCGAATGAGCTGTTCTACCGCGAGGGGATCCATGCGACCGGGGTCGACACGGTGGTCGAGCGATCCGCCGTGTCGAAGACGAGCCTCTATCGGGTGTTTCGCTCCAAGGACGAACTGGTCGCCGCCTACGCCACGGAGCGGGACCGGTCGTTTTGGGCGTGGTGGGATCGCGTCACGGAGCGGCACGCCGAGGACCCGCGCGCTTTACTCGAGGCGTTGCTGTCCGGAATCGCGAAGCGGATCGAGCGCTCGGATTATCGGGGCTGCCCATTCCTGAACCTGGCGACGGAGCTCCCCGACCCGAACCACCCCGGCCGGGTCGTCGCGCAGGTCAACAAGGAGGAAATGCGCAGGAGGCTCGCGACCGTCGTGGCCGAACTCGGCGCCTCGGATCCCGAGCGCGTCGCGTCTCAGCTGGCGCTGCTCATCAACGGTGCGATGGTCACCGGCCTTGTGGCGGTACCGGCCGATCTGCGCGACGAACTCGTCGATGCCGCCATGAAATTATTGGCCTGACGAAGATCGATCAACACGGCGAAGCCGTGGCCCCGCACTGCGCCCGTACTTAGTGAGGAGACAATCATGCCGGCACGAGGAAGCGCCGAATGGAAGGGTGACGTCCCGACCGGGGCGGGCACTTTCACCGCTGGAGACTCGATCAGCGGTGGCTATACGTTCAAGTCCCGGTTCGAGGACGGGCCCGGGTCCAACCCCGAGCAGCTGATCGCGGCGGCACACGCCGCGTGCTTCTCGATGGCCCTGTCCAACATCCTGGCCCAGGCGGGCCACCCGGCCGACTCGGTGCAGACCGACGCCGCGGTGACGCTGCGGCTGGTGGACGGCGCCCCGACGATCACGAAGATCGCCCTGGTGACCGTCGGCCGAGTGCCAGGGATCGACCAGGCCGCCTTCACCGAGCACGCCCTCGTCGCAAAGGCGGGCTGCCCGGTGAGCAAGGCGCTCGCAGGGGTGCCGGAGATCACGCTGGACGCGACGCTGGTCTCCTGACCAGGGCGGGCCAAGCACCTGCGGACCGAACTGAAGGCGCCCGCTGATCTGGTGTCACGCCAGGTCAGCGGGCGCCTTCAGTTCGTTCCGGTCGTCAGCTTCAGCTCCTACTTCATCAGCCGTGTGGGAGATCCCGCCTGAAACGCGATGATGTCCTCGACAGAGTCTTGATAGAAGATCTCGTACAAGTCACGGTTCACGTATCCCACGTGTCCGGTGAGCAGCGCGTTGGGAAGCAACCGCAGTTGATGGTCCGCAGGTAGTGGTTCGGTGTCGTACACGTCGAGCGCGGCCGCTCGAATCCCGCCCTCGCGCAGGACGTCGATCAACGCAGCTTCATCGACGACCGGTCCGCGCGAGGTGTTGACCAAGACAGCCGAGGGCCTCATCGACCGCAGTTCCGCTGCGCCAACCAGCCCGCGCGGCACCGAGGATCAACGCCCAGGTGTGCTCGATGGTGGGATGGGACTCATAACGGGTCCCGCACACCGTGATGCCGAGCCTGTGCGCAGCCACGAGGTCGATGGCGGCGTTGGCCGGGCCGGTGCTAATCAGGAGCCGAAGACCGGTCAGCCGCTCCAGGACGTCGGCCGGGAATCGCGTGCGCTCCCGCATGGCCACGACTACGTCGAATCCGGCGAGGCTGCGGACCACCTCGTCGGCACCGGCGAACGGCTTGGTGAAGACGACCACCTCCGCAGCGAGCGAGGCCCAGTCGGCCAGGCTCGTCGCGACTTTCTGGTAGTCGTCGAGAATCGCGATCTTCATGTGGGTGGCCATCGCGGGCAGCCTCCGTCTTTCGTGTAGCCGAATGGCGGCCCGGCTTGTCTCAGCCGAGCAGGCCCAGGGCGCTGTACCACAGCGGCCCCGGGTTGAGCCGATCGCCATGGAGCTTCATCATCGCCTCGAAGAACTCCAACGGCCCCGGCTTGCCGGCCAGCAGCCGGATCGCGTCACGCAGGTACTGGCGGGTCTCGTCCAGGATCCGCGGGTCGTCCGGCAGGTCTCGGTTCTTGTGGCCGGCCACCACGTGGCGCGGTTCGAGCGCGGCGAGCCGGTCAATGCCGTCCAGCCACGTCTGCAGGCCGCCACCACCACCTTCGAGCATCATCAGGTGCACGCCGTTGTA
>NZ_DASZGI010000166.1:0-68146 GCF_035938995.1 Actinocrinis sp. | reverse complement strand
GGCGCGGGGGCGAACCGGTGGCGCCGGGCAGTTCCGAGATCCGCGAGTGGGCCCGCGCCCACGGGTTCGAGGTGCGCGATCGCGGCGCGATCCCCGGGCGGGTCCGCTCGGCGTACGCCCTGGCCCACGAATAGCCGGTACTACTACCCCCGGCGGCCATGCAGCGTTTGGTGGCTGTTGACGCGTGGACGCGATGTGGGATGCAGGGCATGAACTCATGGACACGGCGGCGGTGCATGGTGTGCTGAAAGGGATTCTGGCCGGTAGCGGTGCCGCGGCGTCGTGACACAGTGTGTTGATTCTGCTCGGGTTATGCGGAGCGGGTCAGTCCGTGTGCGTGGACGGTGTAGGGCGCTTGACCTCGGGGGTTGGACACCAGAGACACTTGGATCTTGACGGTTCAGGTGGTCAGGAGTCCCGCAACAGATGGTTATGAGGCACTACCCGCCCGAGTTCAAGGCCGAGGCGGTGGCGTTGTACCGCTCGCGGCCTGGGGCGACGATCGCGCAGATCGCCGACGACCTGGGCGTGAACCGGGAGACGCTGCGCTCGTGGGTGCGGATCGATGACGGCAAGACGGTTGGCGCCCACCGGCCCAAGACACCGGGCCCCACCGCTGCTCCGCAGCCCGGCGGGACCGAGGCGGAGCTCGCCGCGCTACCGTCTTCGTTCGGCACGATCGACCACGAGGCGCTGATGGCCCAGGTGGCCCGGCGGTGGTGGACCGTTCGATGCTGAAGTTGATCCGGGCGTGGCTGCGGATGGGAGTGCTGGAGGGCGGGGTGAGCTCGCCGAACGGGGCGGGACTCCCAGGCTCACCGTTTTCCCCGTTGCTCGCCAACGTGGCCCTGCACGTGCTGGATGAGGCGTGGCAGGAACACGGCGGGCGGTTGGGGACGCTGGTGAGGTACTGCGATGATTTCGTGGTCCTGGCGCCGACCAGGGGGCGGGCCGAGCAGGCGCGTGAACTGGCGGCGGCAGTGCTGGGCGGCCTCGGGATGCGTCTGCATCCGGGCAAGTCCCGCATCCTGTGCCTGACCCGGGGCAGTGAGGGCTTTGAGTTCCTCGGCTTCCACCACCGCGAGGTGGAGTCGTGGAAGTGGCGGGGCAAGTTCTATCTGCAACGCTGGCCTTCGGCGCGGGCGTTGGGGGTGCTGCGGGAGAAGATCCGCGCGGCGACCTCCCGCTCCCAGACCGAGCGGTCGGTGGCTGCCGTGGTGGCCGATCTCAACCCTGTGTTGCAGGGGTGGACCGGGTACTTCCGAAACCGGCATACGGGTCGGAAGTCAACGCGGTGGACCGTTATGTCCACGAGCGGCTGGCGATCTTCGCCAGCCGGAAACACGGCCGTACGGGCCGCAACTGGGCCAGCCGCTGCGACGGTGGATGGCTGGCGCGGCTCGGGGTCTTCCGCCTGAGCGGGAACGTGCACTGGGTAACGGCGCATGCCCAGCGGTGAACGATGTCGGAAAGCCGTGTGCGGGAGAACCGCATGCACGGATTGAAGCGGCGGGGGCTGGAAACGGAGCGTCACACGCCACCGCGCCAGTCCCCGACCCTACTCCCACAGGGTCACTCCACTTCAGGGTCACCCCTCCCACGGTGAGGTGCGCGGTAGGTCTTCACCGATTGACCGAAGTGATACGCGCCCGGCACTCCCGCCGAAGCCGATCAGTGCAGTTGCCAGGGCGAGAGCAGACGCCGCGGCGGGTATCACATAGCCGACTCGGACACCGGCGACTTCGACTACCCAGCCGCCGAGGGCCGCACCGGCTGAGCTGCCGATCAACAGCCCGGTGATGGTGAACGACATGCTCTCGGTGATCTGGGCGGCCGGCGCCAACTGATGGACGAGCGTCATGCTGGTGATCATGGTTGGGGCGGTTGCCAGGCCGGCGACGAAGAGCAGCGCGGCAAGCGTCCAGATGTTCCGCGCCAGCAGGACGGGCTGCATGAGCACCGCCATAGCGGCGACGCAGGCCAGGAAACGCCCTGACGGGCTGCCCCGCAGCTCGATCGCGCCGAATGTCAATCCGGCGACCGCGGAACCTGCGGCGAGGAGGGCCAGGATCACGCCCGCAGCCGAGGGATGGCCCGCCGACTCGGCGTAGGCCACGGTGACGACTTCCACGCTTCCGAAGATCACCCCGGTGAAGAGGAATGTCGCGGTGATCTCCATGATGCCCTTGACCCGCAGCGGTGATCCGCCTTTGGCCCGGACGGGATCTACGGGCGGTTCGGTTTGACGCTGGGAGACGAACAACAGTGTTCCGACGACGAGCAGCGCGCTCGCCGCAAGGAGCCCCGCCTCGGGAAAGACCATGGTGCACAGAAGTGCTGCCAGTACCGGGCCGAGGATGAAGCAGAGCTCATCCAGAACCTGTTCGAAGGAATTGGCACTATGCAGCATTTCCGGTTGGTTCCGGTAGAGTGCGGCCCAGCGCGCTCGGGCCATCGCACCGATGCTGGGAAAGCCGGACGAGGCGATGTAGGTGACGAACAAGGTCCACGTCGGCGCGCCCCAGCGGGCGCACAGCGCCATCAGGGTTGATGCAGCTGCGGACAACAGGGCCGCCGGTACGGCGACCCTCGTCTGGCCGTGACGGTCTGCAAGCCGTCCGATCAACGGCGTGGTGACGGCGACTGCGACGATACGGGCTGCGGAGACGGATCCTGCGAGTGCATAGGAGCCGCGCAGGGTGGCGACCATGATGACGACGCTCACACCGAACATCGACACCGGAAGCCGACCCAGGGCCCCGGTCAAGGTGAAGGCGATCGTTCCTTGCGATGAGAATATGCGTCGGTAAGATGTGAGCATCACAGACCTGACTAAATGGCGATTTTCAGGACACCAGGGCGACACGCTTCACAGATGGGTGACATCGGGCCCTTTGGCTGACATGCGAAAGGTGCGTTCAGTGAATCCGTGGGCTGTCACAGCGGCGCGGACGTCGCCCACGGCATATGCCGGGGCATGGACGAGCAGGAAGCCCCCGCCACCCGCGCCGAGGAGCTTGCCGCCCACGGCTCCGGAGGCAAGCGCGTCGCCATAAGCCCGGTCGACGAGGGGAAGGGACACCCCGGCGCTCAAGCCGCGTTTCAGCTCCCAATGGCGGCCCAACACGGCTCCCAGCGCCACGGTGTCGCCATCGGTCAGCGCCTTGCGCGCGGCTGTCGTGAGTTCTTTGATCTCGTGCAGCCGCCGCTCCGCGTCCCGGTCCCCGCCCATCACGCGTTCGTGTTGTGCGGCGAGCACCTCCCCTGCATCGCGCACGGTACCGGTGAAGAAGAGCAGGAGTTCGTCGTCCAGCTTTCTCAGCGTCTCCGGATCGACCGCCACGCCTTCCACCTCCACGCCGCCCGATCGATCGAAGTGGAGCTGGCGAACGCCGCCGTACGCGGCGAGGTAGTGATCTTGCCGGCCGACCGGTCGGCCGAGGCTGCGGGTTTCGATGTCGCCTGCCGCCCTGGCGAGGCTTTCCGCCGTCAGCGGCTGTTGCGACAACCCGGCCACAAGAGCCACACAGAATGCTGACGAGCTGCCAAGGCCGCTACCGCCAGGCACGTCGCCGAACGAGGCGAGGCGCAGCGGTAGGCCATCCCAGTGGGCGCGCAGCACCTCCCGGGCGAAGGGGTTGGCCTGGGTGTCCGGTATATCGGTGTGCGCGCAGTCGTCCAGACAAGCGCGAATCCCGCGGTACGCGCTGCCCGTGTGTCCAACCACGGTGACTCGCAAGTCAATGGCCGAGCCCAGCACTGTCCCGCCGAAGCGATGGGCGTAGCTGGGAAGATCTGTGCCGCCCCCGGCCAGCGAGATCCGCAGCGGGGCACTGCTTATCCACACGCGACTTCCTCCGTTGTCAGGGCCGCGCGCAAAAGTGCTGCCGCCCGCTCTGGTTCGGTCTCGCTGACGAATGCGCCAGCTCCCAGTTCTCCCGCTGCCGGCTTCTTGACCACCGTCTCCGAGCATCTGTCCGTGAAGACCCGGGCATGGAGATGGCTGTGCTCCCGGCCGGATCGAGCAGGCGCCTGAACCCACAGAGCCATGTACGGCAGGGGTGTGGCTGCCACACGATCGAAACAGCCGATGACGGACCGATAGACACCGGCGAGTTCGGTGACCTCAGCCGCTGTGAGCGCCGGCAAGTCGGGCACGTGGCGCCGAGGGTAGACAAAGATCTCGTACGGCCAGCGGGCCGCGTACGGTACGAAGGCCGTCCAGCGTTCGGCCTCGACGACGACACGTTCCCGGGCAGCGGACTCCCGCTCGATCAAGTTGCAGGCTTCGCAGCCGTCCCCTCGCTCGTGGGTGCGTTCTGCACACGCCTGTATCCGGGCGAGCCGGGCCGGCAGGAACGGGTACGCGTAGATCTGCCCGTGCGGATGGTCGAGACTGGCGCCGATCTGAGCGCCCCTGTTTTCGAAGCACACGACCTGGCACACCTCGGGTCGGGTGCCAAGCACGCGTGTGCGGTCGGCCCACGCAGTGATCACTGTACGTACTCGATCGACCGGATGCCGGCTGAGCGGGATGTGGTGGTCGCTTCCGAACGACACGACTTCGCAAGCCCCTGAGGCGGGTGCGTCGACAAGCGGGCTGCCGCGCCCGAGCACGACATCGCCGCCGTTCAGTGCCGGATAACGGTTGTCGATGACCGCGACGTCGTAGTCCTCGACGGGTATTTCGGTGGTCAGCCCGCCACGGCTGGGGCACAGCGGGCACACCGTCTCTGCGGCGGAGGTGCGCGCCGCGCGATACGGGGCCGAGATCACCCAGTCTTCTTCCAGCGGATCCCAGCGCAGTCTGCCCGGTGCGGGTCGGGACGGCAGCTCCCGACGGTCTTGGACGACGCGAGGAGGGGCCGGGCCGTCGTTGTAGAAGGAGATGCAGCGCCCGTCGGCGAGTTGCGCCGAGCCATCGGCCGTCCGAACACGCATCGAGCCGTCCATGACGCCCGATGCCATAAGGCTCCTCCATATGGCGTGCAACGCCTCCCCGGCACTGGACGCGCGGATGTCGGCCGGTTCCGACTCCATAACGACGGCATCGCCGCGAGTGATCCGGGCAGTGCGGCATCCCGCCCGTCGGCCGGCCTCGACGTCGCTGGCGAAGTCGCCGACCATCCACGAGGACGACAGGTCGAGCCCCAGGTCCCGGGCGGCTTTCAGCAGGAGGCCCGGCTTGGGCTTGCGGCATTCGCAGGCGACCGCCAGGTGCGGGACGACACCGTCGACATGATGGGGACAATGTAGAACGGCATCCAGCGTCACACCTTCGGCGGCGAGTTGTGAGCGCAGGTGGGCGTGCATGGACTCCAGGACATCCGCATCGAACAGCCCACGTGCCAGACCGGACTGGTTCGTGACCACCACGAGGGCGATGCCCCGTTCCTGAAGGCAGCGCAAGGGCGGACCGACCCCGGGCGACAGCACCAGGTGTTCCGGAAGGCTGGGATAGTGCCGCGGCTCGGTCAGCGTCCCGTCGCGGTCGAGGAAGACGGCAGGGCGCCGCCTCACCGAGGCTCTCCCGCCACCGCCACGGCGATCGCCGCGCCGCTGGACTCGCGGACGACCTCACGCATGTGCCGTGTCAATACATGGATCATCGTCATGTGGAGGTCCTCCTGCTCCTCGATGGAGTCGGCAGGTGCAGCGACCCATGCGTCGCACAGATCCCGGGCACGCCCTCCGGTGGGGCCGAACAGGCCGACCGTCGTCATTCCGTGCTCGCGGCCGTATGTCAGCGCACGCAGCACGTTGGGCGAGTTGCCACTCGTACTGATGCCGACGACCACGTCGCCCGGGACACCGAGCCCCGCAAGCTGACCGCTGAACACCTCCTCGTAGCCGACGTCGTTGGCCCAGGCTGTCAGGGCGGGGACATGGTCGACCAATGAAACGGCGCGCACCGGGGAGACGCCGGGCAGGCGGGTGTTCTTCGACATGTCCACGGCGAAGTGCGAGGCGGTCGCCGCGCTGCCGCCGTTGCCGCAGGAATACATCGTCCGGTCAGAACTGTAAGCGGTCTCGAAGATTGCGGCGACGCGCCTCAGATCTGCCACGGAGACGGCCTTGAGGCTACGGCCCAAACTATTAAAGTATTGATACGTGTGTAACGTCCCTAGCCGCTCGATGATAAAGGGCCTGGCTCCCGGATCGATTTCACCCGACTCGGCGCAGTGTGCCCAGGGCGTACATCCGGCTGTCCGCTTCGGCGGAGAAGTCGGCGAAACCGGGCTGGGCTGTCGCCCAGGTCAGGTATTCGGCGATGACGCTGCTCATGTCGACGACGGGACGCCAGCCCAGCGCCCCGAGTGCTTCGGTGCCCGACAGCACATGACGGGTGTCACCGACCCGATAGCTCCCGGCGATCCGGGGTTCCAGGTCGGCGCCGGCTGCGCGGGTGACCAGATCAGCGTATTCACATGTGGTTAGACGACGCGCGCCGCCGACGTTGAAGGCCCGCCCGACCGCTCGGTCGTCGTCGAGAACCAGCACGTTGGCGCGGATCACATCATGGACGGACACATAGTCACGCAGTTGGCGACCGTCCTCGTAGCAAAGAGGCGGACGATGATTGAGCACGCGCTGGGAGAAGATCCGCAGGATGTCCGAGTAAGCGTTGCGAAAGGACTGCCGAGCGCCCTGGACGATGGAGTACCGCAGCGCGACTGTCGGGATTCCATACCGCTCGCCGAGCATCAGGGCGACCGACTCCTCGCCGTACTTGGACAAGGCATACGAATTGTGCGGCCGAACAGTGTCCTCGGTGGTCCACAAGGGTTCGAGATCGGTTCCGCAGGAAGGGCAGGAAAGCTCCCACAACCCGCGGTCGAGCCGCTCCGGACTGCGCGGGCCGGGCCGCAATTCGCCGGAGTCGGGGCAGGCGGGACGTCTGTACGCGCCCTCGCCGTACACGGCCTGACTGGAAGCGACCACGACACGGGAGAGTTTCTGGCCGCGGGCCATGAGAACTTCGTACATCAGTGCGGTCGACGCCGTATTGGTGGTGAAGAAAGTGGAAAAGTCCGTCAGATAGTCCTGGTATGCGCCGAGGTGGTACACGGCGTCGACACCCGTGAGTGTCTTTTCCCAGGCCTCGCGGTCGCGGACGTCGCCGTCGACCAGCTCGATGCCGCGGTCCTGGAGGTGTTCCGGGAACCGCCGGTCGGCGTGGACCGGCGGGTTCAAGGTGTCGAGGATCCGGATCTCGTGGCCCAGACCGAGCAGGGCGTCGGCCGTGTGCGAGCCGATGAAGCCGGCGCCGCCCGTAATCAGGATTTTCATATGCGCTCCTGCCTGCTCGCCGAAACGGGGACGTCCGGACGTGCAGTCAGCCGTAGGTACAGCCGGGCGAACTCGTCCGCGGTGCGAGTCCACGACCAGTCCTGAGCCATGGCTCTGCGACGCATCGCGGTCGCCTCGGCGGGCTGGTGGCGCAGCAGGCTGAGGGCGGACCGCACGGTCTCCAGAACTGCTTGCGAGGTGTGCGCGGGGATGATCCAGCCGGTACCGTCACCGCGATCAGCGGAGACGACCGTGTCGCGCAAGCCGCCCACGGGGCAGACGACGGGTAGCGTGCCGTACGCCATGGCGATCAACTGATTGAGGCCGCACGGCTCCACCCGCGAGGGCATGACGGTGAGGTCCGAACCTGCATAGACGAGCCAGGCGAGCTCCTGGTCGAACTGTGGAAGATAGGCCAGGCGGTGTGGATGCCGATCCGCCAGGTGAGCCAGTTCGGCCCGGAAGGGCTCTTCGCCGGGCCCCATGAGAACCACCTGCGCGGACTCCTCGGCCAGAAGCGGGACCAGGGCGGCGAGGAGCAGGTCGGTACCTTTCTCGTCGACGAATCTGGAGCAGACGCCCACGACCGGGGCCTCCGGATTCTGGCCGAGACCGAGGCGGCGTTGAAGGGCGCTCTTGTTCAAACGCTTGCCCTCGTCCACGGTGTCGGCGTCGAAGGGCGCAGACGGGCGACCCGGGATCGCCGGGTTCCAGACCGTGTCGTCCACTCCGGACACGATGCCCGTGTGGTCCATATCCGCCCATAGATCGGCCACCGGGCTCTTAGCGTGAATCGCGGGAATCTCCCGCGCATACGACGGACTGCACGTCACTGCGGCATCCGCCGAGAGCAGCCCGAGGGCGAGCATGCTCTCACCGCCCGGCGCACGATTCCGCAACCGCGCGACGGCTTTCTCGGGCAGTCCGAGACCGTCGGCAGTGTCCGCCTGCGGCGCCGGCAATGGGAGCCGCCCTTCGTAAACAGCGCTGTGAATATTCATCAACAGCGCCGGAGCGCTGCCGGTACGCCGAGACCGCACATGGGCGAGGGCGGCCCCGGACTGCCAGTCATTGGCGTGGACGAGTTCGTACGCTGCGCCGGTCTGCTCGATCCAATCGGCGACGCAGGCCCCGAAGAATGCAGAACGCTCCACGGCGTCGGCGAACTCGGCGTACATCGCGTCACGGTAGATCCCGTCTCGGTCGTACCACGCGTCCGCCCTGATCAGAATGACCTCGCACGGCCCGCCGTGGTCGAGTAGCCGCAGAACGGTCGCGGCAGACGTGACGCCGCCGACCGACCGGCCGGGCAGCCGGCAGATTTCGGCTGTGCGCAATCCGGATCTCGCCAGCAGCCACGGATAAGCCGGCAGGACGAGGTCGTGCGTCATGCCATGCCGCGTCTGTAACGCGGCAGGCATCGCCCTGCTCGCAAGTCCGAGTCCGCCTTCAACGAAGTGCGGTGCGTACTCTTGGGTGATATAGAGGCATTTCATATAAAGCTGCAATCTCATTCTTTATGCGGTGCACAGTGACCCCGTGCTGGTCTAAAACGTTGTCACCGGGCGTGGTCAGGGATTTCATGCGGCCGGTTGGTATTCGTTGACCAGTCCTTCGAGGACGCTGCGGCGTCGGATCCGGTCGGCCGGGGTGGGGAACGCGATGACGTTGTGGTTGTCGTCAGGGGCGCGGAGGTTGAGGCTGTCTCCCTGATGGCTGCGCCCCTGGTTGTAGTGCGCGACATACCGGTCGAGGACGAAGCGGAGGTGTCTCTCGCCGGCGATGAGCATGCGGTCGGTGCATTCGGTTCTGACGGTCTTGACCCAGCGTTCGGCGAAGGCGTTCGTGCGGGGAGCTTGCGGTGCGGTCTTCATGTAGGGGGATCGGCAGATCAATGTCGATGGCGATATCGGCTGACGCCTGTGGGGCCGTGACCAGCGTCTCGCCGACCAGGGCGATCACTGCCGTCGCGGCGGTGTACAACCTTTGTGATAGCACTGCGATTGCCTCTCAGGGATCGATGAGAGTTCGCCGAGACCGCCCGGAGGCGAGCCGCGGCGCGGAGCGGCGACGGGCTGCGGGGCGGCACCACGCAACCCGGCGCGCGGCAACGTGCCGTCGCACCAGCCATGATCGGCGCAGCGGGTGGCGCTCATCCCTGATTCCGGAAAGCGGCGAACAGCGGCAGAAACGGACCGGCTTCTGGGCCTGTGCTGTCCTGGGCCGGCGCCCGAGCGTTGTTTGTAGCGGTCTCGTGTAGCCCGGGTGTGGCGGTGCGAAGTGGTCGGGTGGCGTCGATCGGAGGGTGCGTCGGATCTGGCGAACGCTGGTTTCGGTCTGAAGTGGCCCGCCCTCTGAGCTCGGCGGCGTGGTAGGGCTCACGGCGACCGATACGCCTTCGACAACACCGCCGTTGACCCCGCCGCCGGGACCGGCGGCATGCTCCAGGCCAAAGGCCGGTCGTAGCAGGCGCAAGCCGCCACGACGACGCAGGGCCCCGGGCCACTTCGAACCGCCATGCGATCAGTACCCCGGTGAACAGGGCCCGGCCGCTTCAAGTCACCCGGCCCGGGCGACTCCAAGCCGCTGCTGACACAGGCAGGGAGTGTCTCGAAACAGACACCGACCCCGTGAAGAAGCTGGGGTGGGTGTCACCTGTGGGGGTTTTGTGTTTTGAGGCTGTGGAGTCGGTCTTGGACTCGGTGTGCATCGGGGGTGGCACCGAGGCGGTGGTAGATCTCGAGGGCCTGGGTCAGGTGGGTGGTGGCGGCGTCGGTTTGGCCTTGCCGGAGCAGGCAGTTCGCGATTCCTTCCAGGGCCACGGCGGCGTCTTGGGGCTGGTTCACCTCTTGGTTCACCTGTAGCGCGTCGCGGTACACGGGGAGCGCCTGTTCGACATCCGTGTGCGCGAGAACCGCGGCGTACTGGTTCAGCGCCCAGCCCTCGTTGCCCCGGTTGCCTATGGCGCGGCAGATTTCCAGGGCTTTGGTGAACAAAGCCGCGGCTTGCGCGTGCATGCCGGTCGAGGAGCGCAGGATGCCGAGGTTGGTCAGTGTGGTGGCCTTTCCCTGGGGTTCACCGAGCCTGTCGAACAGTTCGAGAGCGTGGTCGAACAGTGTTGCGGCGCCCGCGTAGTCCGCGGTGTCGCGTCGGATGGCGCCGAGGATTTGCAGGACGTTCGCCTCTCCCAAGCGGTTGCCGAGCGTGCGATGCAGGTCCAGCGCCTGTTCGAGGTTTTCCTCGGCCTTCGGGTAGTCGCCGGTCATGTAGCGGGCCTGGCCGAGCAACTGCAGGGTGTTGGCCTGGCCGAGCAGGCTGCCGTTCGTTCGGTGCAGCATGAGCGCGCGCTCTAGCACGTCGAGTGCGGCCGGACGGTCTCCGGTCGCCAGTTGGACTCCACCCAGGTACGTCAGTGCATTGGCCTCGCAGGCCTGGTGTCCGAGCGTCCGGTACCGTTCGAGAGCCTGCTCGAACGCCTTAGCGGCTCCCGGGCGGTCGCCCGCGGCGCGGCGCACGTGCCCGATGTTGGAGAGCACATCTGCCTGCCCGAGCAGGTCTCCGACCGAGCCGTACAGGGACAGGGCTTGATCGAGCGCGTCAGCGGCAGGTTGACCCATCAAGCGGTGGGTTCGTCCCAGCTCGGCCAGGGCGTTGGCCCGGCCGGGCGCGTCGTCGAGCACTGTGAACAGGTTCAGGGCGCTGTCCAAGGCATCGACCGCGTCACTGTACTGTCCAAGCAGCTGTAGCTGTCGGCCGAGATCGGTCAGTGCGTCTGCTTGCGCGAGCGCGTCCCCGCGGCGACGGGCCGCGTCGGCGGACGCCGTGTGTACGTCCCGCGCCCGAGACCACGGCCCGTCGTATCTGAGCAGTTCCGCCATCGCCGAGCCGAGTTTGGCCACCTGGGCATCCAGCCCGCGGGCGACGGCCAGCTCGAACACCGCTTCGAGGCCGGCCCGCTCGGTGCGCAGCCAAGCCAGCGCGACGCTCGCGGAATCGATCGCCGGCTGATGGGTCGGCCCCGGTCCCGCTGACGCGCGCCGGGGGGAGAGCGCGATGTGCATCGACGCCTGGGAAGCGGTGTGCTGGTAGAACTCCAGCAACCGTCCCACGGCATCGTCATTCTCACCGTCGCAATCCGCTTCGACCAGGGCACGGGCGTGCCGATGCAGCAGATCGTGGATGCGGTAGCGGCGTCGCGAGGAGCCGATCAGCAGGCTGTGATCGGTCAGGCGTTCGAGATGACGCTCGGCGTCGTCCGGGTCGGCGTCCAGCAAAGCGGCGGCGGCATAGACATCGATCTCGGTCGCCGGTGAAAGGCCTATGCGGCGAAAGAGCCGTTGTTCGCCTTCGGGCAGAACTCGAAGGGAGATATCGAAGACGGCTGACAGGCTGCGGGCCTCATCCGTGTAGCCCGTCAGCTCGTCCCGGGGCTCGTATGGGGCGAGCCGGTCAATGAGCCGGTCAAGGTTCCAGGCCCTCCCGCCGACACGCAGGAGCGCCCCGGCGATCAGTAACGCCAAGGGTAGACACCCGCACAGCTGCGCCACCTGGTCCCACCGGGCGTCGGCCACGCAATCAGGGGATGCCCGGGCCGCCCGGCGCAGCAGCGCAGCCGCCTGCTGCCGTTCGAGCATGCCCAACGGGAGGGGCACGGCGTCATCGAGGGCTTTGAGCCGTCGGCGGCTGGTGATCATCACTAGGCAGCCGGGGCTGGCGGGCAGCAGGGCGCGGACCTGGTTCTCGTCGAAGGCATTGTCCAGGATTATCAGGGTGCGGGTGCCGGCCAGACGGTCACGGTAGAGGGCGGCGCGGGCGTCGACCTGCGCGGGTATCCGCCCGGGCGCCACGCCCATGGCCGCGAGCAGCGTCGCCAGCGCATCGCCCGTCTCGCGCGGCGGCCGATCCTCCGCGAAGCCGTGCAGGTCCAGGAACAACTGCCCGTCCGGAAAACGATCGGTCAATCGGTGCGCAGCGTGAACGGCCAGGGCCGTCTTACCCACTCCGCCCATCCCGTCGATCGCCAAGATCAGCACTACTCCCGGCTCGCCGTCTGTGACCTGCGTCTGCTCGGCCAGCGCGAGCAGGACCTCCAGTTCGTTCGCGCGCCCGACGAACAACCCAGTGTCGGCCGGCAGCTGCCGCATCGCCGCGCGCGCTAGGGGTTGTGCTCCCAGTGCCTGCTTTTGCCCCACACCGGTGTCGGGTGCTGCGGACTTCGCGCGCGCCTGCCTCGCGTGGCGCTCATTCTCCTCCACTCGGTCGCGGGCCTTGGCCAGCGCGCGCAGCTCTTCAGGGGCGGCCCCGAGCAGTTGGAGAAGGGCGTCGTACTTGTCGGTCGGCGGCAGGGTACGAGCGGTGAAGTATTCTGCGATCGCGGCTCGCGACCAACCAGTCCGTTCGGCCAACTCCTGGTAGGTCAGGATGCTGCCCCGATTCGCGCGCGCATGGCGGCGGCGCAACGCCCGCAGCAACTCGCCCAGGTCTTCGAGCGACTGCACGCCCGCCGCGCTCTCCTCCAACGCGTCACCGGGCTGCACCCGCCGCCGCTCGCCGGGGCCCACTGCTACGCCCCCGGCCCATAATCTACGAGCTCGAACACACGCACAGAACAAACCTACCATCGGCTTGATCAGCGCCATCCGCCGCAGCCGCAGCCGCCGACGTTCGGCCTCGCCCGCTTAGTCCCCGGCGCCAGCGACATCGGCGACACCCTGTGTCCCGCGGCGCGCGCCTCTCGCTCGGGGACAGCATCTACGACCCGGCCGACCCGATGTCGAAGATGTTCTTCAACATGTTCGCCGTGTTCGAGGCCGACCTGCCCAAGATGCGCACCCGCGAGGGTATGGTCGTCGCCCGGGCCAAGGGCAAGCTGAAAGGTAAGAAGCCCAAGCTGACCGCTCGACAGCAGGCCGAACTGATCCGGATGCGCGCCAGCGGCGAGTACACCGTCGCCGACCTGATGGTGATCTTCTCCGTCGGCCGCGCCACCGTCTACCGGGTCCTCGAACGCGCCGACCATAGCCCGACAGGCGATGCGAAATGAGCCGTCACGTCAGATGGCGCGACCGGCCGCGCACTCCGAAGCACGCCGACAGGACCGCCGCAGCCGCAGCTCGCCAGTTTTGATCATCCCGTTTTGCGGGAACTGAGCGGGAACATCACCTGGACCTCCAGGCTGAAAGTCACCTCCGTGCTGCACCAGGCCCCGCCGCCGCGCACCGCAAAGGTCGGCCGACCCCGCACGAAAGGTCCGCGGCTGGGCACCCCTGGCAACCTCGCCAAGGCCGCGACCTGGCGTAACGCCGTGGTGCGCCGCTAATGGTGCAGCAACACGGTGCAGATCGCCGAGATCGTGTGCATCTGGTACGGGGTCTGTCGCACCCAGGCCGTACGGGTTGTCCTCGTGCGCGACGAGAGACCCCGCACCGCCGACAAGGACGAACGCGGCTACGGCCTACCCCTGATCACCACCGACCTGACAACAGCCTGCGAAGACCTTGTCGCTCGCTATGCCTCCCGCTGGAGCATCGAGCCGGTCTTCTTCCACGCCTGCCGCGTCCTCGGGATCGGCGAAGCGCGCACCCGGCTGCGCAACGCCGTCCAGCACACCGCACCCTTCGGCATGATCGCCTACAGCCTGACCGTGCTCTGGTACACCCGTAGCGGCCACGACCCCGAGCAGATCGCCGAGCGTCGCACCCGCTCCCGCTGGTACACCACCAAGACCGAGCCCTCGTTTGAGGACATGGCCGTCAAGCTCCGCGGCGTGATCATCGCCGCGAGATTTCAGCACCCAGGGCCCTACCAGCCACAACCTGAAGAAACCCGCGCCGTCCTACTGGCCTGGGCCGCAGCCGAAACATGATCAGCTAAAACCGCGAAAGTCGAGGGGAGCGAAGGAAGCCGGGTTGGGTCGACATGGTCCGGGCGTTCTCCCGGTATACCTCGATGAAGTACTCCGCTTCGTCCGCCGACACCGTGTAGTTCTTGATCAAGGTGACCGGCTCGTCACGCCGGTCTTCGATGCCAAGGATTGACTCATACCCATCAAGACCACACACGCACCGAACTTGTGACATCAAGGGGGAGCCGTTCAGGGCCGCGCTCGTCAGGAGTCGGCGGAGCGTGCCACGGTGGTCCGGGTGTCACCGTTGACCGTTTCTATCCAGTTCCGGACGCGGTGCATGTCGGGAGCGATCCCGAGTCTCTGGTAGATGTCCAGTGCCTGGTGCAAGTGGGAGAGGCCTTCGACGGTGTCACCTTGGTCGAGGTGGTATCGGCCGATGCCTTCGAGGGATACGGCTTCGTCGTCGGGCTTGTTCAGCGCGCGGTGCAGGACCAAAGCCCGCTGGTAGAGCTTGTGGGCTCGGTTGCCCTGGCCGGTGGCGGCGAGGGTGTCGGCGTAGTAGTTCAGTACCACGGCGTGGTCTCCGTAGCGGCCCAGCGCGCGGTATGTCTTCAGTGCCCGCAGATGGAGGTCGGCGGCGGCCGCGTATTGCCCGGTGGCGTGCCGCACGCGCCCGAGTTCGGTAAGCACGTTCGCTTCGCCGAGGCGGTTGCCCAGCTCGCGGAATGTCGTCAGCGCCTGAAGATGGAGGTCGGCGGCGGCCGCGTATTGCCCGGTGGCGTGCCGCACCCGCGCGAGTTCGGTGAGCGCATTCGCTTCGCCGAGGCGGTTGCCCAGCTCGCGGTATGTGTTCAGGGCCCGGAGATGGAGGTCTGCGGCCGCGCGGTGGTCTCCGGCCGCGTACTGGGTCCGCCCCAGGTTCGTAAGGGTACTGGCCTCTCCGTTCCGGTTGCCGAGTGCGCGATAGATTTCCGCGGTCCGCGTCAGGGTCTGAACGGCGCCGGCGTAGTCTCCGCTCTGCTGCTGCACTCGCCCGAGGTCGTCGAGGGCGCTGGCTTCGCCGAGGCGGTTGCCCAGCGCGCGGTAGACCTCCAGGGCTTGGGTCATGGCCTGGTTCGCGCGCACGTTGTCTCCGCTCGCCGAATGCATCCGCCCGAGGTCCACGAGGACGTTGGCTTCGCCGAGTCGGTCGCCTAGCGCGCGGTAGATCTCCAGCGCCTGCGTGCGGGCGGTTCTGGCGCGGGGATAGTCTCCGGTCAGATGTAGCACTTGTCCGAGGTCAGCCAGCGCGGTGGCTCGGCCGGCCGGGTCGTTCAGCCGTTCGGCGCTCTTGAGCGCCGCGTGGTGTATCTCCAGTGCATAAGTCCAAGGGCCGTCGATGAATACGATCTCGGCGAATCCAGCGGCGAGGGCGGTTACGTGACTGTCCAGTCCGTGGGCACGGGCGTGGGCATAGGCGGCCTCCAGGTTTCCGCGTTCGGTGCGCAGCCAGGCGCGGGCGGCCTCCGGCCCGGCGAAGTCGGGGGTGTTGGCTGGACCGGGGCCGTCCTGTACGGGTTTGGGGTAGAGGGCGCTGCGTACGGAAGCGGTATGCGCGGCGTACGCCCAAAAGCTCAGCAGTCGGTCTTGGGCGGCTGCCCGCGCGGGCTCGGAATCGATCGTCAGGGCCAGATCACCGGCGTAGGCACGGAGCAGGTCGTGCAGGCGGTAGCGGCCGATGGACACGCCGGCGAGCAGGTTGTGATCGGCGAGGCGATCGAGGAGCCGCTCGGCCGAAGGCAGGTCGACTTCCATCAACGCCGCCGCGGCGTACGCGTCGAGCTCGGACCCCGGCAGCAGGCCGAGACGACGCAGGAGCAGCTGCTCGTCCGCGGCGAGGTTCCGGTAGGACAGGTCGAACACCGCGGTCAAACTGCGCGTCTCGTCCGTGTACCCGGCCAGTTCACGCCCGGCTTCCGGGGTGAGACGGTCGATCAGCCGTTGCAGGCTCCAAGCTCTGCCGCCGGTGCGCAACAGCGCTCCGGCGATCAGCAGGGCCAGGGGCAGGCGCCCGCAGCGCTCGGCCACGGTTTCCCACCGGTCGTCGGCCTCCTCTCCGTCGGAGTGTGCGCGTGCGGCTTTGCGGACCAGTTCCACCGCCTCCGGCTGTGGCAGCACGTCGAGCGGCAGCGGTACCGCATCGTCCAGTGCCCTGAGTCGCCGCCTGCTCGTGACCAACGCCAGACAGCCGGCGGGAGGCAGCAGCGGGCGTATCTGCGCCTCGTCGGCCGCGTTGTCCAGGAGGACAAGGGTGCGTGTGCCGGAGAGACGGTCGCGGTAGAGCGCGGCACGCGCATCGCGTTGCTCGGGGATCTGCTTCGGGGGGACGCCCAAGCTGCCCAGCAGTTCGGCCAGTGCCTCGCCGGGATCGCGCGGGGGCCGTTCTTCGGCGAAGCCGTACAGGTCAAGGAACAGCTGGCCGTCCGGGTAGCGTGAGGCCAGAAGATGCCCGGCGTGGATCGCCAGCGCGGTCTTGCCGACGCCGCCGATCCCGTCGATCACGAAGACCGTCGCGACGCCCGGCATCCGTCCGTCGGCCAACGGCGCGGCCAGCTCCAACAGCTTCGCAGACTCTTGCGCCCGGCCGGTGAACAGGGCGGTACCCGCGGGCAGTTGCCGGGTCGCCATCGTCGCGGGGGCGGGACCGGAGCTCGGCTTGTCGGCAGCGGGGGAGTCGGTCTCCGGCTCGGCACGGTCGTACTTGGCCCGTCGCCGGGTCTCCTCCACCCGGTCCCGCGCGTCGGCCAGTGCGCGCAGTTCGACGGGCGTGGCGCCCAGCACCTCGACCAGCGCGTCGAACCGGTCGGTGGGCGGCAGAGTGCTGGCGGTGAAGTACTCCGCGACGGCCGTCTGCGACCACCCGATGCGTGCCGCCAACTCCCGGTAGGTCAGGCTGCTGTCCCGGTTGGCGCGTGCGTGCCGCCGCCGAAGGGTCCGCAGCAGCTGCGCCAGGTCCTCCATCGACCGCGCGACGGCCGCGGCCCCGACCAGGCTGTCACCGTGATCCTGCGCCTGCTGCCGTTCGCCGGAGGCCATCGACACACACCCCGTAGAGAATATGAACTCGAACATACCTTCCGTGGCAGGCTATCAGCGTCCGGGGGACGAATCCGGCGGCCTTCGGCGATGTTCGCCGGTGCTCGCCCGAATTCGGAACCCGCCGTAAGCGCCGCGCACGCGCGTGACCATAGGCCGCGCGAGACGACAGAAGCTGCCGCGTTGCAGGGCGGCAGCCCTCGCCGATCGAAGAAGGGTTCGCGAATGAAGAACCGCATGCTCCGAGCGCTCACGTGCGCTCTGGTGGCTGGCGCACTGGCCGTGCCGGCCACCGCGGGCACCGCCAACGCCGCAGTGCGTGCCCCGGCCGTGGCGCACCCGCAGGACATCACCACGGTGATCGCGGTCATCCAGAAGGTCTACAGCATCTACAAGCAGTTCTTCAGCGGCGGCGGCGGGCTGACCCTCCAAGCGGCCACCACCCAGATCCTCGACGCCATCCAATCCGAGCAGCAAACGCTCATCGACCAGATCGACGAGGTCGCCGCCGCCAGCGTCCAGGGCTGTGCGAGCGACACGGTCATCGAGTTCAACGACATCCAGCACATGACACCCGACACCCTCCAAACCTTCGCCATGAACGCAACCTCCTGCGTCACCGCCGCCGACAGCCTGCTCGACACCATCCCCGATAAGGCAGCGATCGACCAGCTTGGCTACGCGGTCAACACCATCGGCCCGCTGGCCATGATGGCCCGCGCTTATGCCGGCCTGACCACCCCTGGACTGCGCGCTGTGCTCCTCGACGCCGACAATGCCGTCGTCAACCGGATGATCACCGACGCCGACTGCACCTGGGGTTCGGACGGCACCATAGAAACCCTTGAGGTGGTCTGCACCGCCTACAACGGCAACGTCGGCGTAGCGGAAAAGCTCAACCACGGGCGGCCGCCCGGCCAGGACCTCTACGACAAGGCCATGGCCGCGGCCACGGTCAACACCAGCCGCCCCGTCTCCATCACCGCACTCACCGAAATCTGACACGCCCCGGCCCACCGGGGAGCCGACTGAACAGCGCCGTCGGCCAACGGACCGTGATCGGCGGCGCTGCGTCAACCTGGAAGCACTGCGGAACGCTTGCCAGGGCTCGATGCGCATGAACGCAGCTGGCTGGTGAGGGGCCGGCAACTGCACTGAGTGGTCGGTAAGAACGCAGCCGAGCGGAATCGAGATTCCGCTCAGTGCTGGCCTTCGGCGGAGCCAAGCACATTGTCGTCGTCGACTTCGTCCACATCGACACCGTGCTGCTCAAACCTCTCTACGCCCTGGTCCTGATCGAGCACGGCACGCGTCGCACCCACCTGCCCGGCGTCACCGCCCATCTCATGGGCGCGTGGGCCACCCAAGCAGCGCGCAACGCGCCTATGGACTTGGACTTGGGTGGGCGCGCCGCACAGGTCAAATACCTGATCCGCGATCGCGACAGCCGCTTCACCGCAGCCTTCGACGCCGTCTTCCAAGCCGAAGACATCCAGATCCCGCGCAGCCCGGTCCGGGCGCCCCGCGCGAACGCCGTCTGTGAACGCATGATCGGCACGCTGCGCCGAGAACTGCTCGACAGGATCCTCATCCTGCACGAGGAACACCTACGACGCGTGCTGACCGAATGGGTGCATCACTACGCACACGGCAGACCACATCGCAGCCTCGGACAACTGACCCCCGACCAAGCCGAGCACGAACCGCCCTTACCGATCAACCTCGCCGAACACCGAGTCTGTTGCCGTGCGATCCTCGGCGGTCTCACCCACGAAGGCTGGACCGCCACAGCAGCCTGACACGGTACGACCACTACCAAATCACCTGACCACCCACCGCGCACCGTATATTCGAGCCCACAGGTTCCGCACCGCCGGGCACCTGGCCTCGTGGGCCGGGACCACCCCCGGGCACCGCGAGTCCGCCGGCAGGCGAAAACCCGCCGCCACCCGGCACGGCAACTGCTGGCTCGCCGCCACGCTCGGCACCACCGCGCTGGCCGCCTCCCGCACCAAGGACACCTACCTCGGCACCCGCTACCGACGGCTGATCGCCCGCACCGGCAAGAAGAAGGCCCTGGTCGCGCTCCAGCACTCGATCCTGATCGCGGTCTGGCACATGCTCACCCACAACGTCGCCTACCACGACCTGGGCCCGGCCCACTTCGACCAGCTCAACCCCGAACGCGCCAAACACCGCGCCCTGGCCCAACTCCACCGCCTCGGCTACCACGTCGCACTGACCCCGGCCGCCTAACGGCCACAACCGCCCGCCACCCAGATCGGGTCGACGGCATCGAGCGGCCGGCCCGATATCCCGGCACGCCACCACCAGCCTTGCCCCACGTGCATTTTCAGATCAGACACACGCGCCGGTGTCCACCGACTGGGAGTCGACGCACATCGCGCTCGGCTCCTGCGCGCCCGGCGACCCGGCGCACCTGGCGGCGCAACAGGTCGTGGATCTTCCGGTCCGTGCCGTCGTCGTGCCCGGCGGAGAAGTAGTCGTACACGGTCGAGGGCGGCGGGAAGTCGTGCGGCAAAAGATCCCATTGGCAACCGGTGCGGTTCTGGTACACGACGGCGTTCACGATCTCCCGTCAAGGCGTGGTCGCCTCCTTGATGAAGCGCCTGCCTGCACGCCATGCGGTGAGCGTCGGCTCGATCAGCGCCCACTCCTCGTCGCTCACGTCTGTCCGGTACGCCTTGGGTTGTCCATGTCACCGGCATACCGCGAGACGACGCGGCCGTCCGGCGATCACGCAGACCACCGCACATACGCCAGGGTCAAGCAGCCTTGATCACACTCACCAGATGGTCTCTTAAAGAACTTCCCAATGAGTTTGTCAAACGCCGGGTGTAGCTGGTTGCGGGGTTATGTAGAACGCTCCATCACGGAGCATGGCCCACAGGACGTTGACACGGCGGCGTGCGAGTGAGATCAGTGCTTGCTTGTGTCCCTTGCCCTCGGCCCGCTTGCGATCGTAGAAGGCCCGTGATGCCGTGCAGCTGCGCAGGCTGGCCATGGAGGAGAGATAAAACACCCGCAGGAGCGTGCGGTTGTAGCGCTTCGGCCTGTGCAGGTTGCCGCTGACCCGGCCGGAGTCGCGGGGAGCCGGGGCCAGGCCGGCGTAGCCCGCAAGCCGGTCCGCGGTGGCGAAGGCGTCGATGCCTCCGCCGATCGCGGCCAGGAACTCGGCTCCCAGCAACGGGCCCATGCCGGGAAGGGACCGGATCACCTCGGCCGCCGGGTGCTCGGCGAATCGAGCCTCGATCGCTGAGTCCAGTTGCGCGATTTCCTCGTCGAGCGCGATCACGGCCTGGGCCAGGCGGGCCACGACGCTGCCGGCCAACCGCTCGCCGGGCAGGGCGATCCGCTGAGCCTCGGCAGCATGAACGGCCCGCTGGGCCAGGTCCGCGGCACTGCGAACCTTGCGGTTGCGCAGCCACGTCTCCAGGCGCTTGGCCCCGATACGGCGGATAGCCGCCGGGGTCTGGTAGCCGGTCAGCAGCACGAGCGGGCCGCGGTTGGCCAGTTCCAGGATCCGCTCGAGCGCCGGGAAGATCTCCAAGAGCTGGGCGCGGAGTCTGTTGATCTGACGGGTCCGGTCGGCCACCAGGTCCGAGCGGTGTCGGGTGAGCATATTGAGATCCACCGCGATCTCGTCTCCGGGCCGCAGCAGGCTCAGATCCCGGCGCACGCGGGCCTGATCCGCGATGACGAAGGCGTCCTTCGCATCGGTCTTGCCCTCGCCGCGATAGGTACCCGATGCCCGGTGCACGGCCAGGCCGGTCAGGAACCCGACGGGCTGGTCGGCACCGAACGGCAGTCCGGCCAGCAGCGCCGCCGGACCGTGGTTGAGGTCGACCGCCCACAGCACGTCGGGATCGATCGCCCGCACATCGCTGATCAACTCCAGCAGCGCTGCTTCGTCATTGAACACCCGGCGCGAGAGCAGACGCCGTCCCTCCGCATCGATCACCACGCAGTGGTGGTGTTCCTTGCCGATGTCCACTCCGGCCCAGATCCGGGGCACAGTCACCTCATGAAGGCTCGTCGCGTGCTTGCTCGGTCCCAGCAGACAACCGCGCCGACGTAGTCCTACACAGCGATCGAGTCGCATCTCCCAATTGGCGGTCGGGTCGTCGCGGGGCTCTGGGCGGCCAACTTCTTTGAGCCATCACCTGGGCTACAAGCTCACAGCCATACCCGGAGCCCCCGGGTCCACCGATCTTACGAATGATCAGCTCAAGCCCGCATCAAGAAGGTAGGACAAGCTTAGAGTTCGAAGAAATCGCAATCGCGACCCGTCGCGGCCGCCGGTCGGCATCGACGAATCCGGTGTCTTGGCCGCATCATCCAAATCCGGATGGCGTGCCCGTCCACGAGCACGACAGCCCAAACTTAGGCATCCTGGCCGATATCTCGTGCCCGCCCCGCTGTGAGCATGCTTCCTGATCGGCCAGACCGTGCCGGATCACTCGTCGCGCCCCTGGAAGCAGGCTTGTGGCATGTGGAAGAAACCACCTTTGACACCCCGCCGCACACGAACCCGCCGCTCGCGAGACCGTCACCGCTTCCGGCGTGTGATCGCAGTCGTGGCGGCGGTGGCCACGACCCTTGCGCTCGTCGGAGCGGTTCCGCAGACCGCCTCGGCCGTCCAGGCCGGTGACTTCGTGGTGTCGATCCAGACCGACATCGACGCCAGCACGATGGGCAACCTGCTCGCCACCACCCTGCCGGAATCTCTCGGGCTGCCCGACGGATCCAGTCCCTATGACATCATGGTGGCCGAATACAATGTGGCCGCGTCGGCCGAGGGCGACACTCCGGTCCCGTACATCCCCGACGCGCAGGTCTTCGTGAACGACGGCTCCGTCGAGCTCTACGTCCCGGTCGCCGACTTCGCCACCATGGAAAACAACAGTGGTGCCTGGGTCGCCTTCGTGTCGTGGACCAGCGGATTCCTCGCCGGACTGGCCACCTTGGGAGTCTGCGTCATCGCTCTGGCAGGAACTGTGGTCGGGCCGTTCTTCTGCCCGGGCATCGCAGGAGCGATCACGGCGCTGGTCACCCAAATCGTCACACGCCAGATGACCGGCGCCCCGTTCGACGCCAACGCCTGGCAGCAGATGCTGGTCTACTCGCTGTTCGCCGGTCTCGGCGCCGCAGCCATGGCGGGGATGGCCCCGTGGATGTTGACCAACCTGCCAGGGATCTATTTGGCGGTGGCCAACTACATCTCCAACACCCTGAGGACGATGTCCGGTTGGATAGGCGCCAGCGCGGTGGCCATCGCCGGATATGCGAATACGTACGTCTTGGCTATCGCCAGCGCCTTCCCGGCATGGTTCCGCGAGTTCACCGCCGAGTACGGACTGCCGACGCCTGGGAACACCGGACCAGTCTCCTCCGGGATGAGCAACAAGTGCATGGACGACCATTTCAGCAGCGCCGCGAGCGGCAACCCGGTGGACCTGTGGGACTGCAACGGGACGGACGCACAAGCGTGGACGTCCTGGTCCGACGGCCGGATCACGATCTTCGGCAAGTGCCTCGACATCGTCGGCAACGGCACCGGCAATGGCACGCCGGTCGACCTGTGGGACTGCAACGGCGGCGGTAACCAGGTCTGGGTGGCCCAGTACGGCGGCCTGTACAACCCGCAGTCCGGGCGCTGCCTTGACGACACGGGCTGGTCGACGGACAACGGCACGCAGTTGGAGATCTGGGATTGCAGCTACGCGGCCAACCAGCAGTGGGCGCTGTCCTGACCGCATGATCCCTATGACGCTCCCGGGCGCCGACCGCTCGCTCAGCCCGCGGCGGGCGCCCGGGACGCTTCGAGCGCGACGCCGATCCGCGAGCGCACCTGGAGCTTGGCGAGGATGCTCGAGACGTGCGCCTGGACGGTGCGGCGGGAGAGGAACAGCTCCTTCGCGATATCAGGGTTGGACTGCCCCTGCGCGACGAGACGCGCAATGCGCTGCTCGCCGGGGGTCAACGCCTCCCACCCGTGGGCCGCGCGTCGATGCGTGCTGCGCGAGCCCCGCCGCACACCGTGGGGGCGCAGCCGCGCATCGGCGCGCCGCAGGTCCCGCGCGGCACCGAGTTCCGCGTAGACCCGCGCCGCCTCTGTCAGCGCGGCCCTGGCTTGCACGGTCTCGCCGGCGGCCGCGAGAGAGACCGCGGCCTCTTCGAACGCGGACCCGCTGTACGGCACCCAGCCGCAGCGTCGATAGTCGTCGGCGACAGCGAGCAGCCCCGCGGTGTCGCCGTGCATCAACGCGCGGCAGAACGCATGAGCCAGCACACGGCCGCGCGAGCCCAGCTCGACTGCCTCGGCCTCGGCGCGTTCGGTGGCCACCGCCGCGAGGGCGCGATCGCCGGTCTCCAACGCCAGGCGCACAGCGTAGGGAAGGTCGTCGCGATGCCCGTCTATCCTCGGCCCCTCCAGCCGCATGGCCATCAGCGCGGCAGCCCGCTCGAGATCGCCGTCGAACTCCGCCCGCATGGCCAGGGGTTCGGCGAACGGGTAGAAACCCGGCGCACTCGGCGAGGTGACGCCGACGGCGCGAATGTGCGCGTCCGCGCTCTCCACCTCGCCGCGCCGCAGCGCGATGACGACGCCGAGCGCGTGGACCTGGTCGACACGATCGGCGGCGGCGAGCCCCGGGTCGAGTGCGGACAGGTGCGCCAGCGCCTCGTCCCAGCGTCCGGTGCGATAGCACAGGCCCGCCGCAGTGCCCTGAATCCGCGCGATCCGAACAGTGCCGATCCGGTCCGCCAACCGCAACGCCTCGGCGGACATCGCCGCGGCCTCCTCGATCCAGCCGAGGTCCTCGAACTGCGTCACCGCGTTCGCCATCACCAGCATCTTGAGATCCATCGCCTCGGGGTCGCCGACGGAAAGGACCTCCAACGCCGCCTTCATGTGCCCCGGGCGATCCGCTGGGCCGCAGCAGATCGACGCAGCGTGCCTGGCGGACCCCATGGCCAGTTCGTCGCCGCTCTCCAGGGCCGCGTCCAGTGCCTCGAGCGCCGTCGCCGCAGCCTGCTCGACCTGGCCCGCGTCGAAGAGCGCCACTGCCGACCAAGCCCCCAGCCGCGCACGCCAGAGTAGCGGCAACCCTTCGTCGCCAGGACTGCATAGGGCCACGTTCACAGCCTCGTCGATCCTGCGCAGCCGACCGGCGGAGCGGATCAGCAGGACCCGCATCCTCGCGGCGAGTGGGGCGTCACCGGTGTCCCGCGCGACGCGACCCGCGATCCGGCTGGCTTGCTCGTCCCTGCCGAGCCAAAAGAGCACCTGCGCCGACCTGGTGGCCAGCGGCTGGTAGCGCGGATCCGAAGGGGCGACCGCCGTCACCGCACGGTCCAGAAGCTCTCCCCATACCTGCGGCAGCGCGTACAGCACCGTCTCCGGGACTGCCGCCAACCAGCTCAGAGCCCAGTCTTCGACGCGCTCCGGCACGAGCAGCAAGTGGCGGGCCACCACGCCGAGCGGACTCCCGGCGGCGGCGAGTTCGCGTGCGATCTCGTTGTGAAGAGCGTCCAGAAGCGCTGCGGGCATCTGCTCCACCAGCGAACGATGCAGCAGCTCGTGGCGAAAACGCAGCCGCCGACCACTCTGGCCGAGGACCCCGCTCTCCACCGCCTCCGTGAGGACCTCGCCGACCTGCGTGACTGGGCGCCCGGTGACCACCGCGAGGTCCGCGACATCGAACTCCACGCCCAGCAGCGCCGCGGTCCGAAGGGCCGCCCGGGCGCTCGGGGAGAGGAACCCGAGCCGGTCGGCGATGGCGGCGCTCAGGGACAAGGGCGTGGCTGGCACGTCGCCGTCGAACTCGCTCGCGCCCCCGTTCACGGTCAGCACATGGTCTCTGACAAGCGCATCGACGAGCTCCCGCACATACAGTGGATTACCGCCTGCCCGCTCCAAGACCGCGCGCAAGCGGGGCCCCGGCGCGCCGCCCGCGATTCTGCCCGCGAGTTCGGCGACGCCACCGGGGCTGAGAGGCCCGAGGGCGATCAGCACGCCGCCGCGCCCGATCACCAGCTCCCGCAAGCGGTCGACCGTGTCCCGCCTGGGCAGCGGACGCGCCGTCCCGACCAGCAGCAGCGGAAGCTGCCCCGTCGCGCGGGCGAGACGGCTGAACAGCAGCAGGCTCGGCTCGTCGGCCCAATGCAGGTCCTCCAGCGCCAGCACGGTCGGGCCGATTGCGCATTGCCGATCCACGAGATCGAGGAGGCGTTCGCTGGCGGCAAGCACCGGATCCAGCACCTCCGAGCCGCTGCGCTCGCCGCGCAGCAGCGCCGCGACCTGCGCACGACCCGGGTCTGCGGAGCGGGAGGAGACGCCCAGCGCATCGGCCACGACTCGAAGCGGGAACGCCTCGAGCAGCGCGTCGCTGGCACCGCGGTAGACCTGGCAACCGCGGTCCGTAGTGCGATCCGCCAACAGGTCGACCAGGGTGGACTTGCCGATCCCCGGCTCACCATTGATCCAGCACACACCGCCGCGACCGGCTTCCAGACCGGCCACCATGCGATCGAGCTCTAAGAGCTCGGGTAGCCGATCGACGAAAGCATCGGGAGCCAACGCGCCGCACCTCCGTGCCTTTCGAGGGAGGCCGGGTCGCCAGCAGGGCGCGAGCCACGCCGCAGCCAATCGGAGAGGTATGCATGGGATTGGATTCGGGGGCACCTCAGCCAAACCGCGAGCGTCGTTGGTCGCGGCGTCGGCTGGCGGGCGGCGCACCGCAAGCGTCTCGCCCACGGCCCGGCCGGTAGCAGCCGTCGTACACACTATCGAAGCCTCGCGGAGCCTGGCCAGCGCCACCGGAATCATTGGGGCCTTCAATGAGAAAGTGCACTATCCGTTAATGGGGGACAAATGGCACCAGGTTCCTGGCGGCCTGCGCCACCCAAGCCGCGAACGGTGCGCTGTCGCGCCCACCACCTGGAGCCTGCGGCTGGCGTACTCGGTCACCGCGAACGCGTACAGCAGCGCGCCGGACAGGGTGATCGTCGTGAAAGTCGGCCTGGGGCGCGGTTTCGGTCGTAGTGACCGGTCCGTTTCCCCAGGCCGCTTCCCGCACCCGGCGTGCCTGTTTCCAGGCACCGGGCGCTCCACGAACCCCGGGCGGGTGGTGGTGTTCCTCATCCGGTGGGCGGCCATGGCGAGGGGATGCGCGCTCCCCGGTAGCGGTAGCGGGCGGTGCCTACTTTCGCCGGGTTGTACAGTTGGCGGATTCAAGCGCTCATCGCACCGAACGGGATCCCGTTGTGGATCTCCGAGGTCCTGCCCGGCTCCGTACACGACATCACCGCCGCCCGCGAACTGGTCCTCGCCGCCCTCGCCCCGTATCTCAAAGACCTGCCAGTATTGGCCGACAGCGGATACGAGAGCGCAGGCCACGGCGTGCACACCCCGGTCAAGCAGCCGAAGGACGGCTACGAACTCGACCCAGACACCCGTGCGCACAACCGGCTGCTGCGCGGCGTAGGCGATCAGTTCTTTGGGCACGTCGAGCACGACGCTGTAAGTTGGCCCGCGGAGCCTTCAGGTAGACGATCTTGTGGTGAGACCTCTTCTACCGGAAGGCTCCGCTGCGCTCAGCAAACCATGCCGATCATCCCGGAATGCGCGTGTCGCCCCCGATCACCCGCTTCGCGTCACCGAGAAAACCTCAATGAGCGCCGAGCGGAACTCGGCAAAGACCCGGTCTACCTCACCGGCTTCGGCAAGCCACTGGATAGAGCGATTCCAGGCGGCCAACTCACTCTCCTTGACGGATACGACGAGAGCGGCCTTTGCGATTCCGGCCGATGCTTTACGTGAATAACGCACAACTCGGCTTCGCTACCGGGTGAGCGGCGCGCATCGAGAGAACATGGCTGAGATTGTCCGCATGCTCGCACTGTGGATCGTCGGCCTGAAGTTGGTCATATGTGGACTTCGCCACCAAGACGACTCGCCTCGGTCCGCCAGCTGCAACGCCGTTACAGCGAACGGTACAAAAGACACCACCAAAGGTCGGAAGTGTCCGATGCCCATGCCGTACGCCTGTCTCGTCGTCCTGCGCTGGCAGCGGCTTCGCTGGCTCGCGCTGCACGAGCGGGCCGGTGCTAACTGAATTGAGAACGACCTCGTGCTCGTAGAGCATCGCTGCACACCGCTGCGTATCAAGACGCCGCAGAACGGGCAGTGGCGAGCTGGATCTGTGCGCTTGTGGCTGAGTGGTGGCTGAGCATCTGTTGGCAGCAAGACATAATGTGCTCCGAACCGGGCTTCTTCTCTCGTTGCACGCTGCCCTCTCAAGGCAGTAGCGCGGGTTCGAATCCCGTCGGGGCTACGGCTGAGGCCAGGTCAGAATTGCTCCTGACCTGGCCTCTTGTGTCGCTCGATGTCTGATGTTTGATCTGCGCGGTGCGCTGGCCGCCCAGATGGCGATCATGGTTGGGTTAGGTCGGTGAAGGCCTCTTGACCTGTGCCTTTGTTCTTCTCGTGGGTGGTTATCTTCGGGCTGTGCAGCTGTTCCGTGCGCCATTTGTGCACCAGATTCTGCAGATCGTTCCGTCTCTACTTGCGTCTTATCTCAAGGAGCTGTTCCCAGGCGGGTCGAATGGCGGTGCGACCTGCTGATCCGGCGTCACGGGTGGCGAACCGGGCTCGGTGGCGGTGGACACGCTGGTCGGCTCCCGGCGGCCGTGAAGATCTCGCGCGCTTCTCGCCGTGGCAGCGTGCCAGGCAAACGTAACGCGCGGTTGCCTGGCACGCTGCCCTTCAGCGGCAGCAGTCTTGGCGAGGACAATCGATCTTATGGTGCCTGACCTGCCGTTTTGCTCGGCGTACGGGCGTCCACAAGTGTCGGGGTGCATAACGCAAGGTTGAGGGTGCAGTCCATCGCATGCTCGTGGCCGGGCGCTTGGCACGGTGGGGCCGCGGCAAATGGTGAAAATCGTCCTGAGCCGACGCAGTGGTCTGGCGCCTGAGGCCGCAGCCCGGTCAACCCGGTACGGATCATCGACACCCACACCGGACTCGGCACCGGTGGCTTCGTGGGCAGGACCTACGGATTTTGCAGGTACACGCCTTGTCATACGCTGCGATACCGGCCAACTCATCGGGAGCCTTAGCCCTGGGCGTCACGGTGACAAACTCGACCGGCAGCGGCGCCCTGCAGGTCTACCCAGGCGATGAAGTCGACGGGTTCTCTTACCTCCCTTTAATTTATGCAGCGGTTGACATTCGCTGCTGCCAGGCGGTTCGCGCTTCGAGAGGGGTCCGATAGTCGAGCGAGGAGTGCAGGCGCCGCTCGTTGTAGAGCTTGATCCAGTTCTCGATGTCTCGGCGCGCTGTGGCGCGGTCGGGCCAGGAGTGGACCCCGATCTCGGCCTTGAGTGTGGCGAAGAAGGACTCGGCGGGTGCGCCGTCGAGGCAGGAGCCGGTTCGGCTGGTGCTTTGTCAGCGCGAGCGCGCCCATCGTGATCAGGGCATTGCGATGTTTCGTGGTCGTTGTCGCGATCGTGTGGGTACGAATGTGGGGTTACTTGTGGGGTGTGTCGGCCGCCTCGCGCGAACCGCGCGAGGTCCAGCCGCCGGGACGCCGGGGCGCGGCTGTGGACGAGCGCACCACCAGCCGCACCGGCAGCAGCCTGCCGCGCGGCTGCGGGTCGGAGATCAGGTTCCCGCTCCCGCTTCCGTTCCCGGCGCCGTTGCCCTCGGACTGGCGCAGCAGCAGCTCCACCGCGGCGCGTCCGGCCTGCTCAAGCGGCACGGACATCGTGGTCAGCCGTGGCGCGCTCATCGACGCCATCGGTATGTCGTCGAAGCCTGTGACGCTCATGTCCACCGGCACGTCGATCCTCCGGTCGCGCAGCCGTGCGATCACGCCGAGCGCCACCAGGTCGTTGTACGCGATGACGGCGGTGACCCGGGCCTCCAGGGCGAGATCGGCGATGCGCGCGCCGGAGGAGAACACCGGTGGGAACGCGCCCAGGTCGATGACCCGGATATCGGTGTCCTGACAGACCTTCGCCAGCCCGCGCCGCCGCTCGGCGTCCGCGAAGGACTCGCGTGGGCCGCCGGCGTATGCGATCCGGCGGTGTCCGAGCGCCGCGAGGTGGGCGACGAGTTGCCGGGCGCCGTCCGCGCTGTCGAGCAGTACGGCGGGGAAACCGGGCAGCACCCGGTTGAACAGCACCGTGCGCCCGGCTCCGGGGAACTCCCGGAGCCGGGCGACGGACAGCCGCGAGGAGAGCAGGATCATGCCGTCCACCTGCCGACTGATCGAGTTGATCAGCTCGGCCTCGGCGACCGGGTCCTCGGCGGTGTCGGCGAGCAGGACGTGGTGCCCGTGCTCGCGGGCCGCGCCCTGGATTCCGCGCAGCGCGCCAAGGAAGAAGGGGTTGGCCACGTCGGGCACCACAGCTCCGATGAATCCGGTGCGCCCGGTGATCAGGCTGCGGGCGGCCCGGTTCGGCTCGTAGCCGAGTTCCCGGGCCACCGCCACGACCCGGGCCCTGGTCTGTTCGGCCACCAGGTCGGGTGCACTCAGCGCGCGCGACACCGTGGCGATGGACACCTCGGCGTGCCGCGCGACGTCCCGGATCGTGACCGCCATCGCGCGCCTGCCTCCTCGTTCACGGGGCACGGGATCCCAGCCCTAGTCGCAGTCGGCCGGTCGCCGGTCAGCCGGTCTTGACGCGCACGGGCGCGCCGGTGGTGGTGGTACTGCCGGTCACGCTCTGCCCGCTCGACGAGAAGAACCCCACGTCGTACGGGCTGCCCGTGCCCCGCTCCACCACGACATTATTGAGGGAGACGGCCGATCCGTCAGTGGTCTGGAAGGCGGGACGCCCGTCGTTGCTGGTGAAGCCCACCTGGTCGTTCTGGAACGAGATGTTCCCGACGTGCCGCAGCCACCAGCCGTACGACGGCCGCGTGCCGTAGTCCTTCGGCGTGTAGGTCGTGGGCGCCTCGGGCGGGTTGATGCTCGCGTCCGAGGCGGGGTCGCCGCCGGGGACCGTCAGCTTCACGTTGGAGATGGTCACGCCGGTGACCGGGTGTCCGGGCAGCCCGGTGATGGTGCTGGTGTACGAGCCGCCGTCACTCAGGCCGGTGCCGGTCACGTTGCTGATGGTGACGCCGCTGATCGTGCCGGCGCCGGGGTGGCCGGGGCAGCGTCCGCGGTCGCCGATCTTGATGAAGATGGGCGTCGCCGCGTGCGTCATCGTGATGTGGTCGTAGCTGATGTCGGAGATGTGCGCGCCGTCCATCGATACGATCCCGATGCCGGCTTTGCCGGCGGAGTTGATCGTGATGTTCGAGAAGTGCACGTTACTGAAGTCGCCGCAGGTCTCCGAGCCGAACTGCAACGCGTTGTTGCCGGTCGAGGAGACCGTGGTGTTGCTGACGTTGATGTTCGTGCTCGGGAAGGTGCGGCCGAGCGCGAAGTCGCTCTTGAACACCAGCGCGTCGTCGCTGGAGGCGATGTTGCTCGCGGTCACCGTCATGTTCGCGGTGTTGATCACGTTGAAGCCGTCGCGGTTCGAGGCGGTCGAGATGGTCAGGTGGTCGACCGTGACGTTGTTACCGCCGTTGAGCAGGATGCCGAAGTGGCCGCCGTTCTTGATGGTGATGCCGGAGAAGGTCAGGCCGTTGACGATGGCGAGGGATACCGCCTTGTCGGCCTGACCGGAGCTGATGCTGCCGGTCTTCAGGTGGCCAGCGCCGTCGATGGTGCCCGAGCCGGTGAAGGCGACGTTGGTCAGGTGCTCGCCCCAGATCAGCGCGTCGTGGAAGTGGCTGTGGCCGAAGTCCTGATACTGCGAGAAGGAGTTCGGCTCCGCCGCGTCGAAGCCGCTCGACGCGGCCCTGATGGTGGCGCCGGCATCGAGTTGCAGGTCGACGTTGCTCATCAGGTGGATCGAGACCGACTCGTAGGTGCCGGACGGGAACTCGACCACCCCGCCGCCCGCCGCCGCGCTCGCGGCAGCGATGGCCTTGTTGATCGCCGGGGTGTCGATGGTCTTGCCGTTGCCGGTCGCGCCGAAGGACTTGACGTTGAAGACCTGCGGCGCGGCATGCCCTGAGGCGAATGCGGCCTGCGCCGGGGCGGCCAGGAGAGCGCCCGCGGTGCCGAGCGCGGCGACCGCGGCGAGAGTGATGCGCGTACGTTTCACGGTGGGTGCTTCCCTTCGGGATGCGCAAACGTTTACATCGCGCTTGGTGTACGCCAGGTTGCGGCTGAGGTCAAAGAGTGTTGATTCACCGGTCGGCGGCGCAAATCCAGGCGTGCCGACTGAGCTGCCACGACGGCATGTCTGATGAATCAGTGACTGTAACAAGCTGAAACATCGGATGAATTCTTGACCGGTTGCGGAACAGAGGTGTAGACCTCTCACCCGAGTGTCGAAATCCGCCCGTAATCGGGCGTTGTGCGCCTACCCCTCACCCACTTCCTTAGGCAGGACACCCATGAGCAGTAAGCCCGATCGTTCCGACGAGGGCTCCGAAGAAGGCGGCCGGTCCGCCGTCAGCCGTCCGTCCGTCAGCCGGCGCGGCCTGCTGGCCGGGGGCGCAGCCGTGCTCGGCGGCGCGGCCGCCGCCTCCCTGGCCGGCGCGGTCGGCGCGCAGGCGGCCGGCCTGCCGCGCACGACCGCCGCGCCCGGCAGGCTGCTGGCCGGGCGGGTCACGCAGCTGCGCACCTCGGCCGTGCCGACTCTGCCGTGGCCGGCGGCCAACGCCATCGTCGCGAGCACGAAGCTGCCCGCGTTCCCGACCGCGACCTTCCCGGTGACCTCGTACGGCGCCGTGGGCAACGGCACGACCGACAACACCGCCGCGTTCGCCAAGGCCATCGCGGCGTGCAACGCGGCGGGCGGCGGCCACGTCACCGTCCCGGCGGGCACCTACCTGACCGGCGCGATCAGGCTGCTGAGCAACGTCGACCTGAACCTGGCGGGCGGCGCGACGCTCAAGTTCAGCGGCGACGCCACCAAGTTCCCGCTCGTGCTCACCCGGTACGAGGGCATCGAGTGCATGAACCGCTCGCCGATGATCTACGCGCACGGCGCCTCGAACATCGCGCTGACCGGCTCCGGCACGCTGGACGCGTCGGGCACCGCGCCGTGGAACGTGGGCTCCGACCGTGCGTACCTGGAGACGCTGGTGGTCAAGGGCGTGCCGCCTGAGCAGCGGATCGTGCCGAGCTCGGGGCACCAGATGCGCTCCACCTTCGTCGAGCCCTACGCGTGTGACACGGTGCTGATCCAGGGCGTGGCCCTGCACAACTCGCGGTTCTGGCAGCTGCACCCGACGCTGAGCACGAACGTGACGATCGACTCGGTGACCACCTCGGCGACGAACTCGAACACCGACGGCTGCGACCCCGAGTGCTGCGACCACGTGGTGATCCAGAACTGCACACTCGGCGCGGGCGACGACAACATCGCGATCAAGTCCGGCCGGGACGCCGACGGGCGCCGGATCAACACGCCGTCGCAGAACATCGTCATCGTGGGCTGCCACATGAGCGGCCCGTGGGGCGCGGTGAGCTGCGGCAGCGAGCTGACCGGCGGCATCCGCAACGTCTACGCCTACAAGATCGTGGCGAACCCGACGCGCTACGCGCTGTACGTGAAGTCGAACACGCAGCGCGGCGGCTACGCGACCAACATCAACCTCGACAGCATCACCGCGTCGAACCAGAAGGGCGCGTTCGCCTTCGTCACGATGACCTACAACGGCCAGACCGGCTCGTTCGCGCCGGACTTCGGCGGTTTCTCGGTGACCAACTCGACCGGGCACACCGCGCCGTACGCCTTCGACGTCACCGGCCTGAGCAGCGACCCGGTGCACGGGATCACCGCCTCGAACTGCACGTTCACCAACATCTCGCACGGCGCGGACGTGATGAGCCACGTCACCGGCATCGCGTTCAGCAACGTGACGATCAACGGCAAGACGGTGACGAAGTGAAGGCGCTGACGAACCGGCTGCCTGCCAGAGCCCTGACCGCGTTCGCGGTCGTCGCGGCGGCGGTGACGGGAGTGGTCGCGCACGAGAGCACCGCCGACGCGCTCGCCAACGGTCTGGCGCTGACTCCGCCGATGGGGTTCAACGACTGGAACGCGGTCGGCTGCGGGGTGAGCGAGGCCTTCATCAAGCAGACCGCCGACTTCATCCACGGCCACGTGCTCTCGGACGGCAAGACCCTGCAACAGTCCGGATATGAGTACGTGAACATCGACGACTGCTGGGCGCAGCCGAGCCGGGACTCGCACGGCAACCTCGTGCCCAACCCGGCGAAGTTCCCCGATGGCATCGCGGGCACCGCCGCGTACGTACACTCACTCGGCCTGAAGCTGGGGCTGTACAACGACTCCGGGCTCAAGACGTGCAGCTCGCACGGTTTCCCGGGTTCCTTCCAGCACGAGGCGCAGGACGCGCTCGAGTTCGCGCAGTGGGGCGTGGACTACCTCAAGGACGACAACTGCAACCAGGCGGCCGGACAGGGCACCCGCGCGGCCACCATCCAGCGCTACACGGCGATGAGCAACGGCCTGGCCGCGGCGCGCTCGAAGACCGGGCAGGCGATCGTCTTCAGCATCTGCCAGAAGGGCGACAACGGGATCAACACCGAGGACTGGTCGCCGCAGGTCGGCAACCTGTGGCGGACCACCGGCGACGTCAAGCCGAACTGGGCGCGCCTGGACTCGAACATCGACAAGAACATCCCGCTGGCCAAGTACGCCGGCCCCGGTGCGTGGAACGACCCTGACATGCTCGAGGTCGGCAACGCCGGGCTGAGCGCCACCGAGGCGCAGACCCAGTTCAGCATGTGGGCGGAGATGGCCGCGCCGCTGCTGATCGGCACCAAGCTGGCCTCCGCCACGACGCAGACCCTTGACGTCCTCGGCAACACCGAGGTGATCGCGGTCGACCAGGACCCGCTCGGCGTGCAGGGAGTGCAGATCAGCGACAAGGGCGGCCTGCGCGTGCTGGCCAAGCGCCTGTCCGGCGGAGACGTCGCGGTGGCCTTCTTCAACGAGACCGGGGCGAGCGCGCCGATCTCCACCTCGGCGAGCGCGGTCGGCCTCGGCGCGGCCAGCAGCTACACCCTCAGGGATCTGTGGGCGCATAAGACGACGAATACCACCAGCTCGTCGTGGACGGTCACCGTGCCCTCACACGGCACGGTCCTGCTCCGCATCCACCCGGCGAGCGCGTCATGAGAGGGCCAACCGTGGCGAGATCGGCACGCATTAGCAGGAAGAGTGGGAAGGGGATCTGGCTCGCCGCGGCTGCCCTCGGTGCATCGGGCGCGTTGACCGCGCTTCCGGCGCTCACCGCGCAGGCGGCGACGACGGTCAACTTCTACGTCTCCCCGACCGGGAGCGACGGCAACTCGGGAACGAGCGCCGCAAGCCCCTTCGCAACGCTCGCACGCGCGCAGACCGCGGTGCGCGGCGCGCTCGGCTCGAGCGCACCGGTCACCGTCAACCTGGCCGGCGGCGACTACCAGCTCAGCAGCCCGCTGACACTCACCCCGGCGGACTCCGGCAGCCCCGGCGCTCCGGTCACCTGGCAGGCGGAACCCGGCACGTTCCCGGTGATCAGCGGCGGCGTGCCGATCACCGGCTGGAAGGTGGCCGACGCGGGCAAGAACATCTGGTCGGCCCCCGCGCCGTCCTCGCTGGCGACCCGCCAGCTGTACGTCGACGGCACCCGCGCGCCGCGCGCGACCGGCAGCCTGCCGGTGAAGGTGACTCAGACCTCGACCGGCTACACGACGGCGTCCGGCGATCCGATGGCCGGCTGGCGCAATCCGTCAGGCATCGAATTCGTCTACAAGGGCGGCCTGGGCGCGTGGACCGAGCCGCGCTGCCCGGTCGCCTCGATCAGCTCCACGACGATCACGATGGCGCAGCCCTGTTGGAACAACTCCACCAAGCGGGTCCTGCGCACCGACGGCTCGGGCCGCACCTACGAACTGGTCGGCCGCCAGTCGATCACCGAGTCGCCGACCTCGGTGGAGAACGCCTACGAGTTGCTGACCACCGGGCACTGGTACCTCGATCCGACCGCGCACCAGGTGTACTACATCCCGCGCTCCGGCGAGAACCTGCAGAGCGAGGACGTCGAGGCCGCGGCGCTGCCGACGCTGCTGACGGCGGTCGGCACGCAGATCGCGGCAGTGCACGATATCGCGTTCCGCGGCCTGCAGTTCTCGTACGCGACCGACACCGACACCAGCTCTCCCGAGGGCTTCTCGGAGATTCAGGCCACGTACACGATCACCGGCACGCACGGCTACGCGGCACAGGGCCTGTGCACCTTCGTGCCCGGCGGGAGCTGCCCCTACGGCAACTGGACCAAGATGCCGGGCAACGTCTCGCTCGCCTACGACCGCGACGTCACGTTCGACCACGACTACTTCGTCCACCTCGGCGCGGCGGGGCTCGACCTCGGCGACGGCTCACAGAGCGACACGATCACCGGCTGCGTGTTTACCGACATCTCCGGCAACGGCGTGGACCTCGGCGGTGTGGACGTAAACGAGCCGGCGAACGCGGCTCAGCACACCAGCGGCGACACCATCGCCGACAACCACTTCTACAACACCTCGGTCGAGTACCAGGGCGGCGTGGCGATCGACATCGGATACGTCGAGAGCGCCACCGTCGCGCACAACCAGCTCGACCACCTGCCGTACACCGGCATCTCGGTGGGCTGGGGCGGCTGGCCGGACAAGGTGAAGCTGCCGGCGGAGCCGAACTACTCCAACCACAACCTGTTCTCCGACAACCTCATCTTCAACCACATGTCAGTGCTCGCCGACGGCGGCGCGATCTACACCAACGGCATCACCGGCAGCTCGCTCACCACCGGCGAGCACATCACCGGCACGCTCGTGCACGACCAGGTCAGCCCGACCGGCCACGGCATCTACACCGACAACGGCTCGAGCTACATCACGATCACCGGCAACGGCGAGTACAACATCGCCGCCACCGTGTGGGGCAGCAAGCACACCAACTACACCCTCAACAACGGCACGTACGACCCGCTGGACATCGAGGGCAACTTCTGGACCAACGGCCCGGCGCCGTACAACGCCAAGGCCGTGCTCATCAAGAACAACACGAACATCACGAGCGCGAGCCAGATCCCGTCGAGCATCACCGCGAACGCGGGGCTCGAGTCCGGGTTCCGCTCGATCCTGAGCTGGCAGCCGGCGCGCTGACCAGGACGCCGGGGCGCTCGCACCCGCCATGTGAGCGCCCCGAGTCGTGCACGTACCACCCACCGACCGGAGGAATACGGCAGTGTCAATGTTGATACACGGTTATCGAATCAGGGCCGCGATACTGGCCGGCGCCCTGGCGGCCGGCGGCGTCGCGGGTGTCGCCGTGGCGCAGTCCGCCACGGCCACGACCGGAAGCCACGCCAACACGGCCGCGTCGCCCGCCGGCCCAACGGCCGGGCTGACGCAGTACACCGACACCTACAAGGTTCAGAGCCCGTACAACCTGCCGGAATCGGCGCGCTTCTCGATCACCGGCGGCGTGTACAACACGTGGATTCTGAAGGGCGACAAGCCGTTCTCGCCGGGCAGCTCCACCGGCGCGCGCACGGAGCTGCGCTGGAACACTAACTGGTCCAGCGGCGAGCACCTGTGGGAGGCGGACGTCGAAATCGACCCCGGCACGACCGGCACCTGCATCATGCAGGTCCACGTCAACGGCCAGGGCGAAGCGATCTACATCCAGACCAAGAACGGCAACCTCTACAACAGCGTCAATACCCTGCTGGCGAGGAACATCGTCGGGTCCTGGTTCCACCTCGCTGCCGCGTACAACCCGACCAGCCACCTGGTGCAGATCTGGGTGAACAACACCCTGGCGCTCACCACGCACTACACCAAGAGCGCCGGCACGCAGTTCTACTTCAAGAACGGCGTCTACAACCTCTCCGGCGCCAAGTCGGAGACCCACTTCAAGAACATCGAGCTCTGGCGACAGTGAGCCGCATCCCCCGCCGCCACGGAGAATCCCATGACGCGCCGTCACCTCGGCATCACCGCCGCACTGACCGCCCTCGCGACGCTGCTCGGCCTCGGCCTGACCGCCGGGCCGAACGCCGCCGCGGCCACGACCGCCACGGCGCGGACCGCCCCGGTCGCGGCCGCCGCTCCCGCCACCGACTGGTCGCGCGCCGTCGTCGACTCCACGATGAAGCGCTTCCCCGACCCGACGAAGCTCGGCGGCTGGGGCTACCAGGTCGGCCTCTTCCTCTACGGGACCGACCTGGTCTACCAGCGCACCCACGACCCGAGCTACCTGGCGTACATCAAAGGCTGGGTGGACCACTTCGTCAGCTCGTCCGGGCACATCTCCAACAGCTTCAACAGCCTCGACAGCATGCAGGCGGGCAACCTGCTGATCCTGCTCAACCAGCAGACCGGACAGGCCAAGTACGCCACCGCGGCCGCGCAGATCCGCAACCGCCTCAACACCTACCCCCGCACACCCGACGGAGGGTTCTGGCACGCCACGGGCCTGACCAACCAACTGTGGCTGGACGGCACGTACATGGTCGTGCCCTTCCTGCTGCGCTACGGCGCCGCGTACAACGACTCGGCGTACGCCGACAGCGAGGCCGCCAAGCAGATCACCGTCTACGGCAGCCACCTGGAGAGCCCGACCGGGCTGCTCTACCACGCCTACTCGCTCAACCCGATCAGCTGGGCCGATCCGGCGACGCACCACTCCTCGCAGTTCTGGTGCCGCTCGATCGGCTGGTACGGCATGGCGTCGCTCGCCACGCTCGACGCACTGCCGGCCGCCGACCCGCACCGGCCGGCGATCCTCGCCACGGTGCGCAACCTGGTCGCGGCGATCGCGCACTATCAGGACCCGGCGACCGGCCGGTGGTTCCAGGTCGTGGACAAGGGGAGCCTGTCCTCGGACTGGACCGAGACGTCGTGCTCCTCGATGTACACCTTCATCGTCGCCAAGTCGGTCTCGCTCGGCTACGTCTCGGCCGCCGACGAGTCCGTCGCTACCCGCGGCGAGCAGGGCGTCATGGCGGAGGTTTCACTCGGCTCGGGCGGGCTGACCGACATCAAGAACATCTGCATCGGCACCAACGTCGGCGACCTGTCCTACTACCTGTCCCGGCCGCGGGCGACCAACGACTTCCACGGCCTGGGCGCGTTCCTGATCATGAACGAATGGCTGCAAGGGAACCACGCCGGCTGAGTCCGGTTCCGCCTTCGGCGCGGCGCACGCCGAAAGTCCATGCGCACGTCTCGACGCCTTTGGAGGCACGCACGTGAAACTCTGGAAGAGGTACGTCCCGGTAGCCGCGGTCGCAACCGTCCTGGCCGGCGGGCTGTGGGCCGCGTCCGGCCAGGCGGCCAGCGCCCAGGCCGGCGGCGCGGACTGGGCTCAGTACACGTACAACGACGCCGGGTCCGGCCTCAACGCCGGCGACATGACGATCAACGCCGGCAACGCGGCCACGCTGCACGCGACGTGGGTCGCGCACAGCGGCCGCGCCGCGAGCGCGCAGCCGCTCGTCGTCGGGGGAGTCGCTTACTGGGGCTCCTGGGACGGGAACCTGCACGCGACCTCGCTCGCCTCCGGCGCCACGCTCTGGACGCGCGCGATCGGCACGACCACCTGCGGCAAGTGCAGCCCGAAGGTCGCCGGCGCCGCCGCGACCCCGGCGTACGGCGAGATCGGCAGCACGCCGGTGCTCTGGGCGTTCGGCGGCGGCAACGACACCGTCGGCGGCGGCCAGGTCGCGGCCTTCGCGATCAATGCGAGCACGGGTGCGATCATTTGGCGGACCAACATCGTCGCGGTCGGCGGCGACACGTTCGCCTGGAGCTCGGTGCGCGTGCTCGGCGGCAGCGTGTACGTCTCGACCTCGTCGCTGGCCGACCAGCCGGTGATCGCGGCGCGCGTCTACAAGCTGGACGCCATGACCGGCGCGCTGCAGACGAGCGTCAGCGTCGGCGGCGGCATCTTCGGCACGCCGACGATCGACACCGCCACCGGGGACATGTACGTGCCCGGAGGCGGTCCGAGCGGCGGCGGCACCAACCTGGCGTTCTCGCTGATCGAGCTGCGCACCTCCGACCTGGCCGTGCTCGCGCACTGGACGGTGCCCGCGAGCCAGCGGCTGGCCGACGGCGACTTCGGCTCGGTGCCCACGCTGTTCACCGCGACGATCGGCGGGAAGGCCCGGCAGCTGGTCGGCCTCGGCAACAAGAACGGCATCTTCTACGCCTGGGACCGCACGAACATCGCGGCCGGGCCGGTCTGGGAAGACCAGGTGGCGGTCAGCGGGGACAACCCGCAGGGCGGCAACGGCACGCTCTCGCCGGCCGTGTGGGACGGCTCGACCCTGTACGTCGCCGGCGGCAGCACCAAGATCGGCGGCAAGAGCTGCGCCGGCGGTGTCCGTGCCCTGAACCCGGCGACCGGGGCGTCCAAGTGGCAGTTCTGCGCCACGACCGGCCACGTGCTCGGCGCCATCGCCGCGGCCCCGGGCGTGATCGCGGTGCCCGCCGGGCCGGACGTGCTCGTGCTGAACGCGACGAGCGGCAAGCAGTTGTTCGCCTACAAGAACCCGTCCGGCGCGCAGTACTGGGGCGCGCCGTCGATCGGGGACGGGCACCTGCTGGCGCCCGGCATGGACGGCACCGTCACCGCGCTCGCCCCGCGCTGAGCGAGAGTCCCGAACAGCGCCGGTTGAAAGAGCGGGTCCCGGCTCCCCGCGAGGGGACTGGGACCCGCGTTCCGGCTCAGCTATCAGGGCTGTCAGCCCTTGTCGCTACTGCTACTTGGTGGTGATGAAGCCGCCGGGGTTGTCGACGACCGGCGACTCGAGGTAAAGGCTCTTGTACTCGTCGTGGATGCCCTTGTTGTGCACCTGGATCGCCAGCGGACCGACGCGCCCGGCCGTCTTGTCCTTGAAGTCCAGTACCTCGACGCCCTTGCAGGTGGCGGCGCCAGGGGCCAGCGGGCAGCAGGCCATCCGGGCGACGCCGGTGGCCTGGTCGGCGATGATCTCGCACTGCGCCCAGGACGAGGTCGGGATCTTCGTGTGCGGCAACTGGGTGAACTCGCCCTTTCCGCCGTTGTTGTGCCCGGGGCGGTAGTCCCAGTGCCCGCCGTTCGGCGGCTGGAACTGGATCGCGCTCAGGGCGTCGCGCAGCGGCGTCACCGTGCCCCAGATCAGCACGGTCGGCGCGTGGTTCCCGCTGACCTGCCGCACGTTGAAGATCCAGCGGAAGGTGCCCGCCTGCTTGACGTTGTAGTAGATCCAGCCCCGGGCGGTGCCGTTGCCGTGGATCGCGCCGCCCACGACGGACCACTCTCCGGGCGCCGCCTGGGTCCAGCCGTTGAGATTGGTGCCGTCGAACATGGAGACCAGGTTCGGGTCGCCGTAGGGGTTGGCGGCCGGGGGCTTGGTCGCGGCGGCGGCCTGCGCGGCCGGGGTCGGCGCGGCGACGGACGCCGCGAGCACGACGGCTGCGGCGGCGAGGATTGCGAGCGGTCGGCGCATATCTGCTCCCTGTCTGTTCGGTGTGGGTTGTGCCACCAGCCGGAGGCGTACTCCACAATCAGAATCGAATCAACAATTCATAGGATGTTACAGCGTGCATTTTCATATCGACCTGGAGCTATGCGCGTCATGTCCAGTGAAACACGATGAAACATCCGAGGAATCATTGATCCGAGGACGAACGGCGAGTAGATCACTGATACGAAACGGAGCATCAGTCCCGGAGGCGGAGGGCGACAATGGCGCAAGAGGACGAACTGCGCGCGCGGCTGCGCGGCTACGTCGAGGTGTTCGGCGGTGTCGCGGGGTCCGTGCATCTCGTCCACCGGGACGATCTGCTGCTGACCGCGGACGTGAATCTGCCCGAGCCGCTGCGTGCCGCGGTCGCGGTGATCCCGCGCGGCAAGGGAATGGCGGGCACCGCGTGGCTGCGCGGCGAACCCGTGCAGACCTGCGACCTGAAGTCCGACACGGCCGGAGGCGTCGTGCGGCCGGGGGCACGCGCGGTCGGGGCGGGAGCGGCCGTCGCCCTGCCGGTTCGCGACGAGGCCGGCGAGATCGTCGGCGTCGTGGGGATCGCCTTCGACGACGAGCGCGAGATCCCGGAGGGGGAAATCAGCAGTCTGACGGCGGCGGCGACCAGGCTTCTCACCGTTCCGGCTGTTCCCGCCGATGCCGTGCAACCGGTGCCGGTGATCGAACAGGTGTCCCCGTGACGGTGCCAGTCAACGCCGCGTCGTCGCTCGACGGCATGCGGGCACGCGCCGAATCCTGGCTGCTGGCCCGGCAAGACGCGTCCGGAGCGTGGACGCTGCCGCTGCGCCCCGGCGTCTCGGCGCCGAGCGTCGCGATGACCGTGCTGGCCCTGACCGCACTCGACGACGGCGACGCGCCGCACTCGGACGCGGTCGGCCAGGGCGTGACATGGCTCGCCGCGCGCCAGAACCCTGACGGTTCGTTCGGCGACGGCGAAGACGGCCGCTACTACCGGCCGTACTGCACGGCGCTGGCGCTCTGGATGCTGCCGGGCGGCGCGGGGCGTCACGCTGCGCAGATCATCGGGGCCGTCGACTACCTGCGCCGCAACCAGCGGCACGGCAGCCTGGACCACGGCGGCATCGGCCACGGCATGGTGGCCCCGGCCCCGACGCCGCAGGACCCGCACGCCACCTTCACCCGTACGTTCGCGATGATCTCGCCCACCAGCATGGCCGCCGAGGGCATGCGCCGCGCCGGCGTCCTGCCCGGCGATCCCTTCCTGACCGGCGTCATCGAGTACGTACGCAGCTGCCAGAACGACCTGGGCGTCAACACTCGGCCGGACGTGCTCGATTACCTCGCGGGCAACGGTTTCCAGCTCAGCGGCGACGGCGGGATCGTCTCGACGCTGGAGAACCTGCGCCGACCGCCGGGATGGACGAGGAGAGCCGACGCCGATCCGGTCGTCGCCTCCGGAATCAGCACCTGCCAAGGACTGACCGCGTATCTGCGGTCCGGGCTGTCGCCGGACGCGCCCGAGGCAGCCGCCGCGCTGCGCTGGATACGGGATCACTACTCGGTGACCGAGCACGCGGGCTTCGCCGACGTCATGCATGCGGGCCAGCGCCCGCTGTGGCCCACGGAGCACGGCGGGTTCCGACAGACGGACTCCGACGACATGACGCAGGCCGGCTGGTACCTGTACGTCTTCTCCCTCGCCCAAGCGCTCGACGGCGCCGGGGTCGAGGTGATCCAGACCGCTGACGGCACGCGGCATGCGTGTAGTGCCGAGCTCGGGGCGGCACTGCGCGCGGCCCAATCGCCCGAGGGCTGCTGGACCAACCCGAACCCCCGGTGGCTCGAGTTCGACGCCGTACTCAGTACCGCGTTCGCGCTCAGCACAATCAATATCCTGAGTAAGAAGCAGTGAACGGGAAGCAGTGAATAAGAAACCCGCGAGTGAGAACCATCGCTGGAGGGCGTGTGCGCACAGGGGTCTGGCTCATCGGCGGCCGCGGATCGGTCGCCACCACCACGATCACCGGCGCGCTGGCCCTGCGCCGCGGGCTGGTCGAGCCGGTCGGCTGTGTCACTGTGCACCCTGACCTGCGCAACACGGCCCTGCCGCCGTTCGCCGATCTGGTGTTCGGCGGCCACGACGTCGCGGCCGGGCGCCTGGCGAAGAAGGCACGGCTGCTCGCCAGCGCTGGCGTGCTGCCAGACGGTCTGGTGACAGCCCTCGAAGACGACATGGACGCGGTCGACGCCGAACTGCGACCGGTGCCCTCGGGCCTCGGGCAGGCCGACCTCGCGGACGCGGTCGCCGCGGACCTCGCCTCGTTCCGGCGCCGCCACGGCCTCGACCGGATCGTCGTCGTCAACGTGTCGTCGACCGAGCCGGCCGCCGCGCCGGACCCGGCTCACGCGAGCCTGGCCGCGCTGGAGTCCGCGCTCGCCGGGGCGTCCCGCGACGTGCTGCCGCCCAGCTCGCTCTACGCCTACGCCGCGTTCCGCTCGGGATGCCCGTATGTGGATTTCACTCCGTCGACCGGCGCGCGCCTGCCCGCGCTCGCCGAGTTGGCCGAGCGTGAGCGGCTGCCGTACGCCGGACACGACGGCAAGACGGGGGAGACGCTGCTGCGCTCGGTGCTGGCGCCGATGTTCGCGATGCGCCGCCTGCAGGTGCGCTCGTGGTCCGGGTTCAACCTGCTCGGCGGCGGAGACGGCGCGTCCCTCGCCGCACCCGGCGCCAACGCCGCGAAGAGCGCCAGCAAACAGCGGGTGCTCGCCGAAACCCTCGGCTATCAGCCCGACGGGCCGACCCGGATCGAGTACGTCGAAGACCTCGGCGACTTCAAGACCGCGTGGGACCTGGTCGGCTTTTCCGGCTTCCTCGGCACGGCGATGCGCCTGGAGTTCACCTGGCACGGCTGCGACTCCGCGCTGGCCGCCCCGCTCGTGCTCGATCTGGCCCGGATCACCGCCGCGGCGCACCGCGCCGGGCACCGCGGAGCGCTGCACGCGCTGGCGTTCTTCTTCAAAGACCCGCTCGGACCGGCCGAACACGCGCTCGGCGCGCAGTGGGAGGCGCTGCGCGCCTTCGTCGCCGGTATCGGATGACGACACTGACCGGGTTGAGCCGCACGTGCCCGCGCCGATGACGACCTGCGGCGACCTGGCCGAGCTGGTGCGCGCCCCGGCCGCGCTGTCCGTGCCGGGAGACGCCCTAGTCGGCGCCGCCGCGACCGGCGATCTCAGCACCCGCGCCGTCACTCGCACCGCCGGACTGGCCGCCGCGTCCGTATGCCTCTACTGGGCTGGAATGGCCGCCAACGATTGGGCGGATCGCGACCTCGACGCCGCCGAACGCCCGCACCGGCCGATCCCGTCGGGACGGGTGCGGCCCGGCGACGCGTTCGGGTTGGCCGTCGGTCTGACGGCGGCGGGGTGCGTGCTCGCAGGGTTCTCCGGCGGCAGGAGCGCCGCGGCGACGGCGAGCGTGCTGGCCGGGACGGTGTGGGCGTACGACGTCGCGTTGAAGGGCACTGTCGTCGGGCCGGCCGCGATGGCGGCCTGCCGGGGTCTGGACGTCCTGCTCGGCGCGAGCGCGGGCCGGATGCGCCGGGCCGCGCTGCCGGCGCTCACCATCGCAGCGCACACGTATACGGTGACTGCGCTGTCGCGCTACGAGGTTCACGGCGCGAGCCGCGGGCTGCCGGCGGCCACGCTGATCGCGACGGCCGCGGTGACGACGCTGGCCACGGCGCCGGCACGCGGCCAAAGTTCTCGCAGGCTCCTGACGGGAGCGTTCGCCGCCGGATACGCCGCGCTCTACGGCGCGCCGCAGCTGCGTGCGGCCGCCGAGCCGAGCGCGGCCAACGTGCGCCGCGCCGTCGGTGCGGGCATCACCAGCCTGCCTGCTCTCCAGGGCACGCTGGCCGCCGGGCTGGGAATGCCGGGAGCGGCGGCGGCGCTGGCCCTGGCCGCCGCGGTCGGCCGCCGCCTCGCCGCCAGGACGGCGGTAACATGACGACGTCCGACAAGGCCCTGCGATTCGGCTACGGAACTAACGGCTTCGGCGACCACCGACTCGACGACGCCCTGGCCATCGTCGCAGAGCTCGGATACGTCGGGGTCGCGCTCACCCTCGACCACCGGCACCTCGACCCCTACCCGCCCGGCCTGCCCCGCCGGCTCGCGCGGCTGGCGGTGCGGCTGGAGCGGCTCGGGCTCGCGGTCGTCGTCGAGACCGGTGCCCGCTACCTGCTCAACCCCCAGGGCAAACACGCCCCGACCCTGCTCGACGACGACCCCGAACCCCGGCTCGACCTGCTGCGCCGCGCCGTGCACATCGCCGCCGACCTCGGTGCCGAGGCGGTCTCGTGCTGGTCCGGCACCGCGCCGCCGCAGCTGGCGCCGGGCCAGGCGTGGGACCGGCTGGTGCGCGGCTGCGCCGCGCTGGTGGCTGAGGCCGACGCGGCCGGCGTGCGGATCGGGTTCGAGCCCGAGCCGGGCATGCTCGTGCAGACGCTCGATCAGTGGTTCGCGTTGCGCGCGGCGCTCGGCGCTCCCGGCGTGTTCGGGCTGACGCTCGACATCGGGCACTGCCGCTGCCTCGAACCCGAACCGGTGCCGGATTGCGTCGCCAGGGCCGGGCCGTACCTGACCACGGTGCAGATCGACGATATGCGGCGCGGCGTGCATGAGCATCTTGAGTTCGGCGTCGGCGAGATCGACTTCCCTCCGGTGCTGCGCGCGCTCGCGGACTGCGGCTATCGCGGGCTGGTCTCCGTGGAGCTGCCCCGCCACTCGCACGCGGCGCCGGTCGTGGCCCGTGAGTCGCTGGCATTCCTGCGCGCCGCCGAACAGAAGGAGCCCGGGTGACCGATCCTGGCTGGCTCGGCGCCGCTGCCGCCCGCGTCGCCGCCGATCCGGACGCCATCAGGGAGCTGTTTCCGTCGGCCGGCCGGCACTGCGGACGCGGACCGCTGCCGCACCCCGGTCCGCAGGAGGCCAGCTGGACCGTCGACGACGCGGCACGCACCGTGCTGTTGACCGCGTTGCCACAACGCGGTGAAGCGCTGGCCGCGACCGTGACAGTGCTCTACCACGACGGTGACGCGGCCGAGAAGCGGGGCGTGCTGCGCGCGCTGCCCCGGCTCGACCTCGCGGACGGCGCCGTGGAGCTGCTGCGCGACGCGCTGCGCACGAACGATCCCCGCCTGGTCGCCGCATCGCTGGGTCCTTATGCCCGGCACCTGGACGCCGCGGCCTGGCGGCAAGGGGTGCTCAAGTGCGTGTTCATGGGCATCGAGCTGGCCGCGATCGACGCACTGGACGAGCGCGCCGACGCCGAACTCGCGCTCATGCTGGCGGACCTGGCCGCCGAGCGCCGTGCCGCGGGCCGGACCTTCGCCGCCGACGCGACCGCGCTGCTCGCCCGGCTTCAAACGCCACAGGCATGACGTACGACGCACGACGGAGGGACCTGACAATGCGGATCTTCGACCCGCACATCCACATGACGTCACGCACGACCGACGACTACGAGCGCATGGCGGCGGCCGGTGTGCGCGCGGTGCTGGAACCCGCGTTCTGGCTGGGCCAGCCGCGCACAAACATCGGGTCGTTCGCGGACTACTTCGACGCGCTGGTCGGCTGGGAGCCGTTCCGCGCGGGGCAGTACGGCATCCACCATCACTGCGCGTTGGCCCTCAACCCGAAGGAGGCCAACGATCCGCGTTGTCGCGGCGTACTCGACCTGCTGCCCCGCTACCTGGCCAAGGACGGCGTTGTCGCGGTCGGCGAGATCGGCTACGACATGATGACCGCGCAGGAGGATGAAGCGTTCGCCGCACAGCTCGACCTCGCGCTGCGGCACCGCCTGCCGGCGCTGGTCCACACGCCGCACCGGGACAAACCCCGCGGCACCGAGCGCTCCCTGCGCGTCGTGAAGGACTCAGGCATCGAGCCCGCACTCGTCGTCCTCGACCATCTCAATGAGCTGACGGTCCGTGCGGTCGCGGACAGCGGCTGCTGGATGGGCTTCTCGGTCTATCCGGACACGAAGATGTCCGCCGAGCGCATGGTCGCGATCCTGGGCGAGTACGGCCCCCGAACGCATGCTGGTCAACTCCGCCGCCGACTGGGGCCGCAGCGACCCGCTGTCCACCGTGCACGTCGCGCGCCTGATGCTCGAAGCCGGGTTCGAGAACGACGACGTGGACCGGGTGCTGTGGCGCAACCCGGTCGAGTTCTTCGGCCGGTCGGGCCGTCTCGACCTGGCCGGCGCACCCGAGAACGACGCTGCCGACGCACCGGCCGCGACGTTCGCGGGCAACACGATCGTGCGCGGTGGCTGATGCGGTTCGCGCACCGCGACGGCCAGGCCGTCCACCTCGGCTACTGCACGAACGTCCACGCGGCCGAGAGCCTGCCCGACATCGTGGCGCAGCTCGACCTGCACGCGGTCGCGGTGCGCGAACGGCTCGGCGCGGACCGGCTCGGCGTCGGGCTGTGGCTGCCCGCTCCCGCCGCCGCGGCGCTCGCGGCCGATCCCGCGGCGGTCCGGCGCCTGCGCGGGCAGCTCGAAGCGCGCGGGCTCGAGACGGTCACGCTCAACGGATTTCCGTATCAGGCCTTTCACGCGCCGGTGGTGAAGCACGCCGTGTACCGGCCGGACTGGACCTCGCCGCGGCGCCTGGACTACACCCTCGACCTGGCTGCGGTCCTGTCCGGGCTGCTGCCCGAGGACGCGGCGCGCGGCTCGGTCTCGACCCTTCCGCTGGCCTGGCGCACCGTCTGGGATGCGGCGCGCGGCGACGCCGCCCGGCGCGCCCTCGACACGCTCGCGCGGCATCTGCGGGCCCTGCATCGGGACACCGGTCGCGCGGTGCGCATCGCGTTCGAGCCCGAACCCGGCTGCGTAGTCGAGTCGACCGCACAGGCCGCCACCCACCTGGCCGGGGTGGACCCGGAGTACCTGGGCGTCTGCGTCGATCTGGCGCACCTGGCCTGCGCCTGGGAACAGCCGTCGCAGGCATTTGACACGCTGACGAAAGCCGGGCTTCCGATCGTCAAGGTGCAGCTGTCGGCCGCCCTCGTCAGCGACCGGCCGCAGCGGGATGCGCACGTCCTGAACGAATACGCCGAGCCGCGCTTCCTGCACCAGGTCCGCTCCGCCGCCGGGCCGAGCGCGGACGACCTCGACGAGGCCCTGATCCGCGCGCTGCCCGGACCGTGGCGGATCCACTACCACGTGCCCTTACACGCCGAGCCGCTGCCGCCGCTCGGCTCCACCGCCGACGTGCTGCGAGACGCGCTCGGCTGCCTCCTCGGCGGCCCGGCAGCACTCTGCGATCACCTGGAGGTGGAGACCTACACCTGGAGCGTGCTGCCCCCGGCGCAGCGACCGCACGACCCCGACGGCCTAGCCAGGGGCATCGCCGCGGAACTGGCCTTCGCCCGCGACGAACTGCGCGCGCTCGATCTCAGCGAGCTGAACCACACCGCAGCGGAGCCACGATCACGATGACGACCCGGCCCACACCTCTCCTGGTACTCGACGTCGTCGGACTCACCCCGGCCATCCTCGAACACATGCCGCGGCTGACCGCACTCGCCGATGCCGGCTCCCGCGCCGAGTTGGGCACGGTGCTGCCGGCCGTCACCTGCACCGTGCAGTCCACGCTGCTCACCGGGGCGCTCCCGCGTGAGCACGGCATCGTCGGCAACGGCTGGTATTTCCGCGACCTCGGCGAGGTCCTGCTGTGGCGCCAGCACAACGCGCTGGTAGGCGGCGAGAAGCTCTGGCACGCGGCGCGGCGCGCCCACCCCGGCTACACGGTCGCGAACGTCTGCTGGTGGTACGCGATGGGCGCCGACGTCGACTGGACGGTGACCCCGCGCCCCATTTACCACGCCGACGGCCGAAAGGACCCCGACTGCTACACCCGGCCGCCGGAACTGCACGACCGGCTGACCGCCCGCCTCGGGCCGTTCCCGCTCTTCCAGTACTGGGGCCCCGGCGCGGGCATCGCCTCCTCCCGCTGGATCTGCCGGGCCGCCGAGCAGATCATGGCCGAGCACTCGCCCGACCTGACCCTCGTGTACGTGCCCGAACTCGACTACGACCTCCAGCGCCACGGCCCCGCCGGGCCGTACGTCGCCGCCGCGGCGGCGCGGCTCGACCTCGTACTGATGCCCCTGCTCGACGCGGCCGCAGCGCGCGAGGCGACGGTCGTCGTGCTGTCCGAATACGGGATCACGAAGGCGTCTTTTCCGGTTCACGTCAATCGCGCCCTGCGCGCGGAAGGCCTGCTGACCGTCTACACCCAGGCCGGGATGGAGTATCTGGACCCGTGGACTTCGCGGGCGTTCGCGGTCTCCGACCATCAGATCGCGCATATATACGTAGCCGACCCGGCGGACCTGCGGCGCGTGCACAAGCTGTGTGAGGCGTTGCCGGGCGTGGCGCAGGTGCTCGACGAGTCCGGCAAGAGCGAATACGGACTCGACCACGCCCGGTCGGGCGAACTGGTCCTGATCGCCGAGCCGGAGGCCTGGTTCACCTACTACTACTGGCTGGACGACGCGCGCGCCCCGGACTTCGCCCGGCTCGTCGACATCCACCGCAAACCCGGATACGACCCGGCCGAGCTGTTCTTCGATCCGGCCGGCCCGGCGGCGGCGCGGACACGCGCGGCGGCGGCGTTGCTGCGCAAGCGGCTCGGCATGCGGTACCTGATGAACGTCATCGGCCTCGACGCGGGAGCGGCGGCCGTGCGCGGTACGCACGGCCGCCTCCCCTCCGATCCCCGGCACGCGCCGCTTCTGCTGTGCTCGCGTCCCGGGGCTGCCGCTCGGCCGAGGTACGCGGCCGTTGAGGTGAAGGGCCTGCTTCTCGGGCTCGCAGGACTCACCGAGTCGGCGTGACCCCGGTCAGGTCGTCAGGTCGTCAGTTCCGTCAGTTCGGCGTCACCCGGATCAGCCGGACCGCGCCGGCACCGAGCGTGACGCGGTACGTGCCGCTGACAGTGCCGAGCGACGCGCCGCTCCACAGGTCCGTCGCAGTGCCCTTACCGCTGCTGACGCCGGCCGCGGTCAGGCTCACGCTGACGGTCAGGCCGCTCGTCCCGCTGTAGTCGAACAGGCCGATGATGACGTCGCCGTTCTTCTCGGTCTTGGCGAAGACCTGCTGGTTGCCGTTGTCGACGATGCGCCGCGCGTCGATCGCGTCCTGGTCGACGGCCAGGACCCTGGCGTTCTTCAGGTAGCCGAGGTCGGTCGCGTCGAGGTGGGTCAGGTCGGTGCCGAGGATCAGCGGCGAGGCGCCCAGCGCCCACAGACTCAGCATCGACTGCCGCTCGGGCGCGCTGATCCCGTCGTTGCTTCCGTTGCCGACCTCGGTGGAGTCGTAGTCGTTGAAGGCGCCGGGATCGCCGTCGGGCTGCCACGAGGCGACCTGGCCGAACCGGCGCTGCACCTGTGCCCAGTCGGTGAGCGGGTAGCTGCTGCCGCCACTCTCGCAGCCGTAGCACTCGATGTCGCCGCCGGTGCGCCAGCCGTTCGAGTACTGCGCCCACGTGGACGCGGCGCTGATGCTCAGGTTGTTGGACAGCTCCAGGTGGATCGGCCGGCCGGTCTGCCGCAGGGCCGCCGACCAGGCCTTCACGTCCGGGATGTCGCCGGTGCCGACTCCATCGATCTTGACGTAGTCCACGCCCCAGGACGCGAACTCGTCCGCCCACGAGTCGATGAACGGCTGCGCGCCGGGCTTGCTGTAGTCGATGCCGACCATGCCGTGGCAGTTGTAATTCTTCTCACCGGTCGTGGTCGCGATGTCGTCGATGTGGTAAGGCGTGCCGAGGATCGGGCTGTTCTTGACGACGGCCCGGTGCGAGACGCCCGGCGTGACGTAGAGCCCGAACTTGAGGCCGTCGGCGTGTACGTGGTCGGCCACTACCTCGATGCCGTTGGTGGAACCGCTCGCCGGGAACTTCGCCGGGTCGGTCACCCAGCGGCCGTTGGCGTCGACGTTCGGACCTTGACTGCCCGGACACTGATACCAGAAGTCGTCGACGTTGACGTACTGGAAGCCGGCGCCCGCCAACCCGCTGTTCTTCATCGCGTCGGCTTGCGCGTCGATCTTCGCCGCCGTCGGGTCGTGGCGGATGAAGCTCCAACTGCTCCAGCCCAGCGCCGGGGTGAGCCCCACACCGTTGCTCTCGGCTTCGGCCGTCGTCGCGTGCAGGGCTCCGGCCGCGAAGGCGGCAGTCGCGGCCAGCAATGCCGCGGATATCAGGGCCCAGGCTCTCCGGGGCATATGGTTCATCGGTGTCCTATCGGTGTATGTCCGGCACCGCGTACTAATCCAGTCTTCGGATCAGAGGTTTACTCCGGCCGACACACCAGAACAAGAATTGATCCGATGTTTCATCAGGTTTCACTGTCTGAGGCGGCAGGTTCCACCGCCGCGGACTCCGGCGCCGCGGACTCCAGTTCCGCGGTGAGGCTCGCGATGGCCGGCACGCCGCGCCAGGCGTCGAGCTTGCGCAGCTCGGTCACCACCAGCGCGGAGGCGGTCCCGGCGCCCAGCCCCAGCGCCTGCGAGCCTACGGCCGCGGCGTGCTCGACCTCGCCGACGAGCGCGTACGCGCGGGCGAGCCGTGCGGTGTGCACCGCCTGTTCCCACCGGCACAGCTGCTCCCAGCTGTCGCGGTGCCGCTCGTACGACGCGATCGCCTCGCGCACACGTCCGAGGTCCAGCAGCGAGGAGGCGCGCTGCGCGCTCTGGTGGTGCGCGCTGAAGTAGTAGCCGACCCGGTACTCGTCGCTCCACGGCGGCACGTCGGGCAGGTCGAGCTCGCGCACCCGGTCCAGCGCGCGCAGACAGGACGACTCGTCCCGGGCGAGGGCGTGGCCGCGCGCCTTCTGCTGCAGAGCCAGGCCGCGCACCTGCATCTTGATGTCCGGCTCGCGCAGCGCGGCGCGGGACAGACCGATGACCCGGTCATCGTCGTGGTCGCATTCGGCCAGCTGCGCCATGCGCACGTAGGCGTACGCGACCAGGTCCCGGTCGTCCGCGGCCTGGGCCTGTTGGAGCGCGCGCTCGGTCCACTCGGCGGCGCCGCGCAGGTCGCCGATCTCCTGGCACAGCCAGCCGTAGAACTCGGCGTACAGCGCGGTCACGTCCAGCAGCCACCGGCGCATCTCGCCCTTCGCGGCCCGCCGCATCCGGTCGATCAGCCCGTACAGCTCGGCGATCGCGGGCGCCAGATTCCCCGCGCCGATCCAGTTGTCCGCGTCGTTCACCAGGCGGCGCACCACGAGCAGGCTGTGCACCGTCTGCTCGTCCGCGGGCAGGCCGTCGTCCGCGAGCCGCCACGCCCGCGCGGTCGGCGCGCCGACGATCGCGGCGATGCACGCGTCGAGCACCGACTTGCGGTCCACCGCGGTGCGCGGCAGGGCGGCGGTCATCTGCGCCGCGGCGGCCGGCGTACCGCCCTCGTCCGCGAGGCCGAGCAGGCGCGGCGGAACCCCCAGCAGCCGGCCCAGCGACTTGAGGACCCTGATGTCGTAGCCGGGATTGCCGCCGGACTCCAGCCGGGAGAGCGCGGACTGCGAGAAACCCGCCAGCGCGCCGAGCTCGGCCTGGCTCAGCCCGTGGGCCTGGCGCGCGAGCGCGATCACCGCGCCGGGCGTCCCGGCCGAGGCGGCGCGGGTCACCTCCCAGGACCGCCAGAAGACGACCGGCAACGGGCTCAGCGCGTAGCCGGAGCCCCATGGCCGGCCGGCGGCCGGCTCGCCGTCCGGTGTCGAGATCAGCATTGGTCTCCCGTCTGCGTCGACTTCGAACCTCGTGCTTCGGACCGTGCCCGGCGCGTGCGTATGCCGATTCCGCATAGGAGATGCGACTGTTGCATCAGCCCACCGATCGTATCTCATACACCAGGTACTGTGGAGGCGGTGAAGGACGCGGAGTGGCGACGACGAGACGGAGAGAGCGTTGATCATGGACCCGGGTTCACGCGCTGCGCCGCCGCCAGGACTGCACTCCGCATTCCACTATGTCGTCGACGGCTGGCTCGTGGTGGAGCTGTCCGGGGAGATCGACTGCGCGGCCGAGCGGACCGTGGAGCGGGAGCTGGCCGGCGCGCTCAGCCCGGCGCGGCCCGACGTGATCGTGGACCTGACCCCGGTCACCTTCCTCGACTCCGGCGGCTTCCGGGCGCTGGTGCGCGCCCGCGACCGGGCGGCGGAGCTCGGCGGGAGCATGCGGCTGGTGTGCCCGCCCGGCACCGTGCGCGAGCATCTTCGGGTCCTGAGCGGCGACCGGCGGCTGCCGGCCCTGCCCGACCTCGGGACCGCCCTGGCCGCCGGGGCTCCCCCGCACGGGAGCCCCGGTACGGGGAACCGACGGTGACAGGGGACGAAGACGCGCTGCGGCCGCGGGTCCAGCGTGCCTTCGCGTCGCTGCGCCGGTTCTTCGCGCAGCCGCCCGGCCGCAAGTCGCGCTTCGTCAGCGATCTGACCTATGCCGGATACGCCGCGCCGGGGGAGGACCACGACCGAGCCGAGGCGGCGGGCTGCGAGGTGTTCACCGTCTGCCAGGACATCGCGCCGCCCGATCCCCGGGTGCGCGAACGCTGGCCCTGCCACGGCCCGGCGCCCTGGCCGGACGCGGAATTCCGGCGCGCGATGCTCGCCCTCACCGACGCGCTCGGCGTCATGGCCGACAGAATGCTGCGAGAGGCGGCGCAGGACCTCGGGCTCGACGATCCGGGTGTGTTCGCCCGGCTGACGTGGAGCGGCTGGCACCATCTGCGCGCTGCGCGCATCCCCCCGCGACGCGCGGCGATCGACCCTGCGGCCGAAGCCGGAAAAGACGGGTTGCTGGTGATCGCGATAAGGGACGACTCGGACGAGCTGACCGTACTGCCCGGCGCCGTCCTGCGGTTCCTCACCGGCGGGATACTGTCGCCCGCGCCGCAGTGTCCGCAGCCGCAGCCGGAGGCGCGTGAGCAGTACACGATGACGTACTTCCACGTGCCAAACTTCCAGAGCTGCGTCAGGCCGCTGCCCGGCGCGCCGGTGACCGCGGGCATGTCAGGCGACGACTATCTCCACTACGGCACACACTTCACCGGCACGTTCATGAGCCGGTACCCCGAACGCGTCACGACCTCGCGCATCCTGGCCGAAGATCGGCTCGCCGTTCTGACCGGCCTACGCGAGCAGGCGGCGTCTCAGACCTTTTCCGCCTGCGGGTCGGTGCCGTTCAGCTCCCTGACCTCATAGAGCAGAGCCTTTCAGCCTTCCTTTTGAGTCGTGAGCTGTCAGCTGTCAGCTGTCAGCCGTCAGTCGCGGGTGCGGGCGACCAGTTGGGTGGGATTGACGAAGCGCAGCGCCAGGACCAGGAGCACCAGCATGGAGCCGGTGTAGACGACTGCCATCGCGTCGATGGACTGAGCGCTGCGGATGCCTGCCGAGAACACCGCCGAGAACAGGCTGACCACCAGCGTCTGGCTGGTCGGCCCGGCGGTGAGGAAGGTGAGTTCGAACATGCCGAACGTGCGTACCAGGACCAGGATTCCGGCCGCGAGCATGCCCGGCAGCAGCAGCGGCGCGATGATCCGCACGAGTACCGCGCGGGTCGGCGCGCCGCACATCCGGGCCGCCGCCTCGAGCCGCGGGTCGATCTGCTCGATGAACGGCGTCATCGTGTAGACGACGAACGGGATGGACGGCACCAGGTTCGCGAGCACGACCCCGGTCAGCGAGCCGGCCAGGTGGAACTTGTAGAGCACGGTGGCCAGCGGGATGCCATAGGCGATCGGCGGCACCAGGATCGGCAGCACGAGCAGCAGCATCACCGCCTTCTTGCCCGGGAAGGAGCGCCGGGCCAGCGCGTACGCCGCCGGGACGCCGAGCAGCAGCGAGATGCCGACCACGAGGAAGGAGACCTCGAAGGTGACCGTCATCACCTGTCCGAGGTCGAACTCGCTCCACGCGGCCGAGTAGTTCGAGCTTGAATATCCGCGCGGCAGCCAGCCGTTGAACCAGGTACGGGCGAACGAGTCGAGCACCACCGTGCCGACCAGGCCGATCAGGTTCAGCAGGAAGAACACGACGACGCCCCACACCAGCCACGCGCCGGGACGCAGCGTCACCGCGCGGCGGCGCGCGTCGGCAGTCACGGTGCTCATCCCTTGCCTCCAGTCGCACCGATGTAGAGGCGGGAGCGCAGCGCCATGGCGGCGCCGATCACGGCCAGCATCAGCGCGGTCATGACCATGGCGATCGCGCAGCCCTGCGAATAGTTGAACTTCTGCAGCGCCTGCTCATAGGCCTCGATGGAGATCACGTGGGTCTTGCCGTCCGGGTCGCCGACGATCATCGCCGAGGGGAAGACGGCGAACGCGAGCACGAAAGTCAGGCAGAACGTGGTCAGCAGCCCCGGCAGTAGCAGCGGGAAGGTGACGTGCCGGAAGCGCTGCCACCAGCCCGCGCCGAGGGTCGCGGCGGCCTTCTCCAGCGAGGGGTGGATGCCGGAGAGGTAGGAGTGGATCAGCAGGAAGGCGAACGGGAACCCGCTGATGATCAGCGAGAACAGCACGCCCCAGTAGTCGTTGATCAGCGTGATCGGGCTGGCGGTCAGATGCAGCAGCCTGAGCGTCGAGTTGAACCAGCCGACCGGCCCGAAGTACTCGAGGATGCCCTCCGCGGTCAGCACGGTCCCGAGCGTGATCGGGATGACCAGCAGCGTCAGCAGCACCCGCTTGCCGCGGAACTCCGAGCGCATCCGATAGGAGATCGGCACGGCGAGCCCGACGTTGATGAGTGCCGCCGGGATGGCCAGCCGGAAGGTCGTGCCGATCGAGCCGCGGGCGAAGCCGTCGTCGAAGAACGCGCGGTAGGAGGCGAATATCCCGTGGCCCGCGTTCTCGCCCTGCGGCTGGAACGAGAGTCCGAGCCCGTAGATGAACGGATAGCAGAACAGCGCGATCATCGCGACGACGGCGGGTACGAGCAGCAGCAGCGTACGATCGATCCCACGCTCGGCCAGGCGGTGGCGCAACGCGGGGCGCGGCGGGCGCACTCCTGCCGGTTCGGTCAGTGTGCTCATTCGTCCGCTCCAGGGAAGACGAGGACGCGCTCGGGGGACACGGTCAGGCGCAGCGGATCGCCCGGCGCGACACGCACGTCGGTGCGCAGGTGAATCCGGTCGCCTGCCGGGGTGAGCGCGTCGATGTGGAAGCCGCGGCCGTGGTACTCGACGACCTCGGCCGCCACGTCGAAGACCGCGGAGACGCCCGCACCCGCCTGCGCGCCGTCATGCACGACCCTCAGATCCTCGGGCCGCACCGCGACCCGCACCTTCGAGCCCTGCTTGATCTGCTCGCCGACCCGGCCGTCCGCATGCTGCCTCGCCTTGCCCAGCAACGAGATTCCGCGTCCGCTCGCGCGCACCCCGGCCGCGTCCACGGCGTCGGCAGTGAGCGTGAGGATGTTGCGATAGCCCATGAACGCCGCGACGTACGCGCTGGCCGGCGTCTCGTACAGCTCGGCCGGCGTGCCGATCTGCGCGACGTGGCCCGAATCGAGCACGACGAGCCGGTCGGCCAGCGAGAGCGCCTCCTCCTGGTCGTGCGTGACGTACAGCGTGGTGAGGCCGAACTCCTGGTGGATGCGCCGGATCTCGGCGCGCATGTCCAGGCGCAGCGCGGCGTCGAGGTTGGACAACGGCTCGTCCATCAGCACCAGCGGCGGTTCGAGCACGATCGCGCGGGCGATCGCGACCCGCTGCTGTTGGCCGCCGGACAGCTGCGCCGGGTGCTTGTGTGCGTGCTCTGTCAGGCGCACAAGCGTCAGCACGTCGTCGACCCGCTGGTTGATCTGCGCTTTCGGCAGCTTGCGCATCTTCAGGCCGAACGCCACGTTCGAGCGCACGGTCAGGTGGGGGAAGAGCGCGTAGTTCTGGAAGACCATGCCGAACCCGCGCCGCTCCGGCGGCAGCGTGTCGATCCGCCGGCCGTCCAGCTCGATCGACCCGGCGGTCAGCGGCAGCAGCCCGGCGATGCTGCTCAGCGCCGTGGTCTTGCCGCAGCCGGACGGCCCGAGCAGCGCGATGAACTCGCCGCCGCGGACGGTCAGGTCGAGCGGGTGCAGCGCGACGTGCCCGCCGTACGCGCGGCTGATCCCGTTCAGTCGCAGCTCGCTGAAACGCTTGTCCCCGGCGCGCTCGCGGGCGGCCGCGCGCACGGAGCCGGGCGGCGCCGGCTGCGGGCTTTGCACGGCGTTACTCATGACGGCTCATGGTCCTTCTCGGCTCAGGGTCCTTCGTCACTTCGTCGAGCCGATGTTCTTGTCCCACAGGTCGAACGCGGTGACCTGGGCGTCGGCGGGCAGCGAGTTGCGCATCGGGTACTGCGTCATCCAGGTGTCGAAGTCCGGCACGCCGTACTGCGCGATCACCTGCTGCGAGGCGGCCGGAGCCGCCGTCAGCGGCACGTTCTTCACCGCGGGACCCGGATAGAAGTAGCCCTGGTCGTAGGTGACCGCCTGCTGCTCGGGCGTGAGCAGCCATTGCAGCAGCCGCAGGTCGGCGATCAGCACGTCGTCCGAGACGCCCTTGGGGATGACGCCGTACTGCGCGTCGGTGACCCAGGTGAAGGACTGGAACTTGGCGACCTTGACCGAAGCGGGCACGGTGCCGATGGCGCGCGCGTTGATGTACCAGCCGGTGGTCGAGGCGATGATGTCGACGGTGCCGGACGCGATGTTCTTCATGGTCGCGGTCGTGCCGGACGGGTAGCTGGAGACGTACTTGTTCAGCTCCGTGAGATAAGCCCACGTCTTCGACCATCCGTTGGTCGGGTCGCCGGGGTCCGAGTCGCCGAGCAGGTAGGGCAGTCCCATCAGCCAGGTGCGTCCGGGTCCTGAGTTGCGCGGCTGCGCGTACTGGTACTTGCCGGGGTTGGCCTTGGCCCATTCCAGCAGCGCATCCGTCGTGTCCGGCGGTGTGGCGACCTTCGCCGGGTTGTACTCGATCAGCGGCCCGGAGGGGTACCAGATTATTTCGATGCCCTGATCCTGGGCCAGCGTCGCCATGTCCGCCGCGGCGGCCTGGTAGTTGTCCATCAGCGACGGGAAGAACTGCGTGTAGTACGTCTTCACGTTCTGCCACAGGCCGAGCTTGATCCCGGCGGACAGGCCGTCGGTGCCGGTGAGCACCAGATGCGTCTGCACGTTGCCGGCCTGCTGCTGCGCCTCGATCTTGGCGGCGAGCTGCGGCGCGGTGCCGGTGGTGTAGGTCACGCCGGAGACAATCTCCGGATGCGCCTTGGCGAACGCCTGGATGGCCGGTTTGGTCAGCGCCAGATTGCCGGCCACGTCCAGGATGTTCAGCGTGACCGGTTTGCCCGGTGTCGACGCGACGGTCGGCGCCGAACTGCTGGTCGAGGTGGCGCTGCCCGGCGCGCCGCACGCGGCGAGCACCGGGGCCGCGGCGCCGGCGGCGAGCGTGCCGAGCAGGGTCCGGCGGCTGATCTCGGGAAGCTGAGCGGACATGGGGTTCCGCACCTCCTACATCGTCGTAAGGGGTTGAGCCGTGCGGTGATCTGAGTTACGTGAGCCGAGCGATGAACCGAGCCGGGCCGGCCAGCCTCAATGCGGGTCGGGCTGCGGGTTGCGGCCCTCCCGGGCCAGGAAGTCGAAGTCGCAGCCCTGATTCGCCTGGGTGACGTGCTCCTGGTAGAGCGAGCCGTATCCACGCTCGAACGGGGGCTGCGGCCGGCGCCAGGCGGCGCGGCGGCGCTCCAGTTTCGCTTCGGGTACGTCGAGCGTCAGGGTCCTGGCTTCGACGTCGAGGCTGATCGCGTCGCCGGTGCGTACCAGCGCCAGCGGGCCGCCGACGTGGGACTCGGGCGCGATGTGCAGGACGCAGGTGCCGTAGCTGGTGCCACTCATCCGGGCGTCGGAGATGCGCACTAGATCGGTGGCACCGGCCTCCAACAGGTACTTGGGGATCGGCAGCATGCCGTACTCCGGCATGCCGGGGCCGCCGATCGGTCCGGCGCCGCGCAGCACGAGCACCGTGTCCGGCGTGATCCCGTGTACGGGGTCGTCGATGCCGTCGCGCAGCTCCTGGTAGGAGTCGAAGACCACCGCGGGCCCGGTGTGTTTGAGCAGGCTCGGGTTGCGCGACGCGATGTACTTGATCACCGCGCCGTCCGGCGCGAGATTGCCGCGCAGTACCGCCAGCCCGCCCTCGCGGTCGCAGGGCTCGTCGATCGTGCGGATCACCCGGGCGTCGTGCACCCGCGCGGCGGCCAGGTGCTCGCCCAGCGTGCCGCCGCCGACCGTCGGCCGCTGCGTGTGCAGCGCGCCGGGCACTTTCGCCAGCTCGGACAACAGCCCCGGCAAGCCGCCCGCGTAGTAGAAGTCTTCCATCAGATACCCGCCGGACGGCCGCAGGTCCGCCAGCACCGGCACGCGGCGCGAGATCACGTCGAAGTCATCAAGGCCCAACGCCACCCCGGCGCGCCCGGCCATCGCGATCAGGTGAATCAAAGCATTCGTTGAACCACCGAGCGCGAATACGGCCGCGGCCGCGTCCTCGAACGCCTCGCGGGTCAGGTACTCGCGGATCGTGCGGCCCTCGCGCACCAGGGCGACCGCGCGCATCCCGCTTGCCGCAGCCATCCGCTCGTGCGCGCTGTCGACGGCCGGAATGGACGCCGAGCCGGGCAGCGCGACGCCGAGCACCTCGGCGACCGAGGTCATCGTGGACGCGGTGCCCATGGACATGCAGTGCCCGGGAGAGCGGGCCAGGCCGCGGCCGACCTCGGCCAGTTCGCAGTCGCCAATCCGTCCGGCGCGGTGCTCGTCCCAGTACCCGAACAAGTCGGTGCCGCTGCCGAGCGTCGTGCCTCGGTAGTGCCCGCGCAGCATCGGCCCGGCCGGCACGAACACAGCCGGCAGATCGGCGCTGGTCGCGCCCATCAGCAGCGCCGGGGTCGTCTTGTCGCAGCCGCCCATCAGCACCGCGCCGTCCACCGGATACGAGCGCAGCAGCTCCTCCGCCTCCATCGCCAGTAGGTTGCGATAGAGCATCGGAGTCGGCTTCTGGAAGGTCTCTGACAGCGTCGAGACCGGGAACTCCAGCGGGAAGCCACCGGCCTGCCACACCCCGCGCTTGACCGCCTCGGCCCGCTCGCGCAAGTGCATATGACAAGGATTGATATCAGACCACGTGTTGAGGATCGCGATGACCGGCCTGCCCAGATACTCCCCGGGCAGGTAACCGAGCTGGCTCATCCGCGAACGGTGACTGAATGCACGCAGATGGTCGCCGACCTCGCCTTCACCGAACCACGCCGCACTACGCAGCGGCCGTTGTTGCTCCGGCTGCTGCCGCGGTTCCGGCGGCTGCGGTGCGTTGCTCACAGCTGCCATCGCGCGCCCCAGTCGGCGAGGATGGACTCGATGTGGCCGCGCACCGCGGTCGGCAGTGTGCGGGACGGCGGTCGCACGTCGCGGCGTGACAGCCCAAGCTGCGCAAGTGCCTCCTTGACAACGCTGACGTTGTCAGCGGACGAATCTGCCGCGCGCAACTGCTCGAACGGCCGAATCAGATCCCAGATCTCCAGCGCGCCATGGTAATCACCGGCAGCCAGCAACCGGTACATCTCCAGCGCGATCTCCGGCGCGACGTTGGCCAGCCCGGAGGTGAATCCGGTGGCCCCGAGCGCGAAGTACCCGGGCGCGGACAGCTCGGCGAGCCCGGCGAGCCAGACGAACCGTTCGCGCCCCGCGTCCTGGGCCACCGAGGCGAAGCGGACGGGATCGGCGACCGAGTACTTGACCCCCACCACGTTCGGGCACAGCTCGCCGAGCTGCGCAATCTGCTCGCCGGTGATGCGCGCGTCCCGGACATAGAGCACGACGCCGAGTTCAGGCACCGCGTCGGCGACCGTGCGGTGGTATTCGGTCCAGCCCTCGCCGGAGATGTACGGATGCACCGGCTGATGCACCATCACCAGGTTCGCGCCGCAGTCCCGGGCATGCGCGGCCGCCGCGACGGCCCCGGCCGTGTCCAGCCCGACGCCGACGATCACCGTGGCGCGCTCGCCGACCTCCTTGACGGTGTTCTCGGCGGCGCGGCGTGCCTCGGCCGGGGTGAGCGTGTAGAACTCGCCGGTGTTCCCGTTGGGCGTGACCGCGCCGACGCCGGCGGAGACCAGCCGCTGCAGCAGCGCGGCGTGCCGGTCCCAGTCGACCGAGCCGTCCTCGGCGAACGGCGTGACCGGGATGGCGACCACCCCGGACAAGGTCGCGCGGGTGTGTTCGAGCCCCGCGAAGGCCGTTTCTGTGTCATCGTCGGATTGCATGCTGCTCCAAGCTCTGTCCAGGTGCGGAGCGTGTGCGGTGGAGAGGCGGTCCGGTCCGTTGCCGCGGGCCGGACCGCCGTGCGCTGTTCTCGGTTGGTCAGCTTGTTCGCGCCTTGCCGAAGTTGCGCTCGACGAACGCCGCGATGTGCGAGTGCAGCAGGGTCGCGGCCCGCTCGGCCGATCCGGCGAGCACCGCGTCGAGGATCGCCCGGTGCTCGGTGGCCTCCTGCTCCCAGCTCGGCGTGCGGTTCCACACGACGGCCGAGACCAGCGCGGTCTGGTCGCGCAGCCCGTCCAGGATTCCGACCATCAGCTCATTGCCGCAGCCGAGATACAGCGCGCGGTGGAAATCCCGGTTGGCCAGCGACCGATCGGCCCGGTCGGTGCACTGATCGGCCCGATCGAGCGCGTCAGCCGCCGACCGCCAGTGCGCTGATGCACTACCGTCAGCGGCGACGGCACGGCGTAACGCCTCCGGCTCGAGCAGCAGCCTGATGTCGTACACGGAGTGGGCGAGCACGTCATCGACGGTGCGTACCGTGGCGCCCTTGTACGGGCTCATCGTCACCAGGCCGGCGCCGGCGAGGGTCTTGAGCGCCTCGCGCACCGGCGTCTTGGAAACGCCCATCTGCGTGGCCAGTTCGTTTTCGACCAGGGACTGCCCCGGCGGCAGCCCCCCGGTGAGGATCGCGTGCTTGAGCGCGTCCAACACTGCCTCGGTACGCGAGGGAACCGCGACCGACGGCACGACCGCATTCGACATCTGACTCCGTTCGGCGTGCGGCCGCCGCCACACCCGAGATCTCGCATTGGATATTTCGTATACGATGTGCGAACGCTACTGCTCGGTACCCGGGACGTCAATCCCTGTTCTCATGCCGCAAGGCAAAGTGCCGGGTGGACCCTGCGTAATCAATGTTTGATTTTCGTTCACGGCGACCGGTCCGGCTACGACGCGTGGCAGGCGGCTGGCGCCAAGGGGTGGAACGACGACGAGCTACTGCCGTTCTTCAAGCGCAGCGAGCGAGCCGTCGGTAGTGATCCGGACTACCGAGATCTGAATGGCCCGGTCCACGTCAGGCTTCCCTCGACCACCGATCCGCTGTGGGAAGCGTGTTTCAAAGCGGCCGCGAAGGCAGCCCACTCTCACAATGAGGACAGCAACGCCGCGCATGCCGGCTCTTCGAACTTAACCGGGACGTGGTTCTGACGGGGATCGTTGCGGGGCCGGTTCTTTGGATTGGTACTGGGCTGACGGGGTGGCATGGATGAGTGTGTGCTCGGTCTTGAGTACGTCTTTCGGTGGTGGGTGTCGGCGCACTCCAGCGGTGGCTGTGGGCGTGGGCGGTGAATCTGGGGTCGAGGTCGAGGTCGAGGTGGTGGTGCTCGACGTAGTAGGCCAGTTCGGAGTGCCAGAGCCAGGTGCCGTCGGTAAACAGACACAGACTGCCGATATGGGTGTCTTGGGCACCCAGCACGTCGTGTGTGATCCCGAGGCTGGCGGCGGGACCGGGCACTCCCAGCACCGCGGGCTCGGCGTGCTCGATCTGCTGGTGGCCGCGACCGCGGTCCACCATGACCTGACCGTCCTGCACGTGGACAACGACTTCACTGCCCTCGCCCGCGTCCTGCCCGAACCACGCGAGCGCGACGCGCGGATCTGAACGCGATAAACCTCGGCACGCCAGGCGCTGCGCACGACGCGCCGACCACGCAATCGGACACGGATCCACGGAACCATGAGGGTTATGCAGAACTCGCAGAGCTGGCAAGCGCGACCATACGCCGGATGCGGTCGACCAGCGTCGGAGTGCTACGCGACCGCTCGCCCGAGCGCGGTCGCGTCGAGTTCTGAATAAGCCTCCACGCTCCCTCTCGCCATCGGTCATGGTGAGAGGGACCACGGACGAAATGCGCGGTGCGCAGTGAGAAGGAAGTGGGAGGGGCGGCGACGGTATACCGCGGCACGGGGCGGTGAATTTGGGACGGAGACCGGTCGAAGACCGGACACGGGTGGACGGATTGGCACTCGTGAATATGGGTTAACATATCAGGATGCAGACTCATAATCCTTGGGAGCGCGCAGGTCACCGTGATCTGAAGACTGCGCGAGTTGCCCGCCCCGCCTTGTGGCCTTAGGCCTCGAATCTGACTTGTTGATCTTTTCGAAATTCTCATTCAGTATGCCGGTTGCCTTGTGCGGTCATTTCTTAATTCTGGTTATGGATGCGCGGAAATCGTTTTCTGGGGGATTCAGAATTCGATGCTTTTATGCACGCTACTCTTCGGGTGCGGCGCCGGCTGGCGATAACGTCCGGGCACTTCATGCCAGGCGATGAATCGTCGTTGTTGTCCGGGCCCGTCGTCTCGGTCTTCATGCGCTGCTGTGGCTGTGGCATCGAACTGCGACTGCCGACGGCGTTCGTGTGGTGGAGCAGTGACACACCGTTGCGCAGCGTCGCATGTGTCTGTCGCGTGCCGTAGCTGAAGTGAGCGTGAGCTGGGCACGCTGTGCGCCAGGTGTGCGCCGACGTACTACGAGAGGTCACTGAAGCAGGCTTTCACCTGCGGAAATATGCCTCGGGGCAGCTACCCTCTCAAGGCAGTAGCGCGGGTTCGAATCCCGTCGGGGCTACAGGATCAAGACTAGGCCAGACGTAGTCTGACCTGGTCTTTCTACTTTGTTGAATCAGCGCTCTTTCATCAAAGCCCTGTCAGTGTGTGTCACCGTAGGTCGCTGTTTGTCGCCGTCCACGTGCCAGCTACGTGCCAGCTTTTTGGCCTCCGGCGGAGCCGGTGTTGGGGCGGATGGGGTTCCTGACACACTGCGCCCGGTGGCCCGCGCCTCATAGCATGCCCAGCATCGGGTAACGGGGCTTCGGATGGCCGGCGGATGAGCGCCCGTGGGTACACGCGGCCCACGAGTGCCGGGCAGTCTGTGGCTGCGGATCAGCAGTGCCCGAATTGTGAGGGATAAGTCGGTCCGACTCGGGTCGATGCTGCGATGACTCCTAATAGCCGTGGAAATGAGGAAGCGGCCCCCGAACTCGGGGGCCGCTTCCGGTCATGAGAGGCCCGCTGGTTATTCGTCATCCAGCCCATCTTCGATGGCCTTGTTTGTGGCGTCGTTCGTCGTCGAGCAGTTGGATCAGGTAGCCCGGAGACTGGGTCAGGACCCGTGCACCGGCCTGCGGGCCCAGCGCCTGACGCAGCCGCAGGCCCAGGGCGCGCAACGCCGCCGGTGCACCGGGCGGCGGTGCCCCGTCCCACACCAACTCGCTCAACTCGTCCACCGACACCGGCTCATTGACGTGCCACAGCAACACCCGCAGGCGGCCCGCCACCACCAACGGCCGCTCCTGCGCACCCTTCGCCACGACACGCAGCGTACCCAGCACCCCAACCCAAACCCGGTACCCCCGAAATGCAGTGTCGCGCCCTGTGACACCCGCCGTGACATCCCGTGCAGCGTACTTATCACTGCGATGTCACGCCCTGCGCCGACTCTAGTCGAGACGCCCCGACCGCGGCGTACACCACGGTTGTTCACGGGGCCATCGGCAGCACGGAGCACGCTCCTATGGAGGGATCACGCATGGGAAGAAATCGCACGACGACGTCGGCGGCGGTCGCGCTCGCCGCCGCGGCAGCGCTCTGCAGCACTGTCGCGGCGGCCACGCCTGCGGCGGCGGCGACGAAGGCGGGTGTCCGGCCATTCAGCGTCAACTACGTCGAGATCGTCAACTACTACGGCGGTCTGTGCCTGGACGCCCAAACCGACGCAACCCACGACCCGAGCCACAACGGCGACAGGGTCCAGCTCTGGAGCTGTGCCGGCGGCCTGAACCAGACGTGGAATTTCAACGACAACGGCACCATCACCAACGACGACGGCGGTCTGTGCCTGGACGCCGTCACCGATGCAACCCACAGCCCGACCAACCTCCGCGACCCCATCCAGCTCTGGGCCTGCAACGGCAGTAAGCAGCAGCAGTGGCAAGAAGTGCTTACGACCGCCGGCCAAGACGCGCTCGTCAACGGGTATGGCCTCGTGCTGGACGCCCAGACCGACGCAACTCACAACCCTTCCCAGAACGGCGACAACGTGCAGCTCTACAGCGGGTTCATCCCGGTGCCCACGAACCAGGAGTGGTCGGTCTCCCCCGACTAGACCGCACGTGAGGCTCCGAACGTTCATATCACCGGCATGTAAGCATTGAGTGTCAAGATCGGCCGGGCCGCGGCCCCCAGCGCTTCGCCGGGGGCCGCGGCGCATGCCTACGCCTTGCGCTCCGCTGACAACCAACACGTACGGCGCGTTCGACGCCGCGGACGTCGACACCACCCGTGCGGGTGCCGAGAATTCATCCGCGAAGGTGAGGATGCCTCTAGAACTGCTAAGCCGAAGGCGCACCGTCAGCCACGACAAGGCGCTCTACCAGCTGCGCAACGGTCGAGCGGTCGAGTGCTGTATCCGGCAGATCAAGGCCTGGCATGCCCTGGTCACGCGGTTCGACAAGTCTCCCGAAATCTACGTGGCCGGGTTGCTCATGCGCGGCGCGATCATGTGGCTGAAATTCCTACCTCAGCCACGCGATCCGAACCACGGACAGTTCCTAGAAACAGAGCCCTCAACAGTAAAGGGCCTCACTTTTCACGGTGATTGCAGCCGGTGAGGGAAACGCGTGAGCGGGCGGTGAGCGCCGTATTAGCGAGCGTCGGCAGGCTGACTGCGGCAGATGCCAAACGCGACGTCGCAGAGGCCTCGTTGCCGCAACTCACCGAGGATGACCCCATGCGCGCCACGTCCTTGAAACGCGACATCGGGCCCTAAGACGCCGCGCGCCACACCCGGCACAACGCGGCTATCACCGCGACACAACGCCCTGCCCGACTCTCGTCGAAGCGCCACGACCGCAGCGACGAGCCGCGACCGACAACGGCACCATCGGCGACACCCAAATTCCGGTGATCGCGGACGGTGGCGGATCGCTGGGTTCTGCCTGGGGCTACGGCCCTCCGTCGCTCAGGCGATGTAGGGCGCGGCGGTCGCTTGCGCGCCTTCAAAACTCATCTGTATCCGTCAATTCACAGATTCCTCTGGGGGCGTTCGTGAACGGCCTGAACCGCATGAAGATTCCGGCGCGCCTGCTTCCACGTCGCAGTCGGCGAACCGCGCTGCTGCTCGGTACGACCGCGATCGTCTGCGGCACCGGCGTGGCCGCTGTGGTCGCGCTCGGTGGCCAACCCGCGATGGGCGGCACATCGCAGAACTCGACGGCCAACTCCTCTTCGACTCACTCAACCCCGTTTCGTGCGACGAGCGGCCCGCCCGCAGGAGTTGTAGCCCCCGTCGAGCGGCCCTCCGCGGCGCCATCGAGCACGTCTACCGGCACACCGGCAGTACCATCGAATTCTGTCACGCTCGACTCTTCAGGCGGCGTGACCTGGCTGGCCGCCGGCTCGATTCCGCTTGCCGGCGTCTACCACTGGACATGGTCTGACGTACCCGATCCGATGTATCAGGGCTATGTCTGCAGCCACGGCACGTTCGCGCAGCTCGGCGCCGTGTCCGTCGAAGGGCGCAGCGCGCTGCCGAGCACCGCTGCCGACAGCCCGTACTACGACGAATTCACCGCGCAAGAGCAGGCGTATTCCTTCACAAGTAGCCGGGCGGCAGCGGAGGCCCTCGCGAAGATCACAAACGGTGCCCGCGGCTGCGCCGCCATCGCCTCAAACGCCACCGCGCCGGGCGTCCATCAGACTGCTGTGGGCCCACGGTCTGCGGCGTTTGCCGTCTACCCGACTCCGGTCACAGCGCAGGGCTTCGGCGGGGCGGTGCGCGAAACCCACGAATACCTCGCCCAACACGGGCCCCTGATCGCCGTCGTCGACGTGGTGACCGCAACCTCGACCGGCACACCGAGCCAGCTCTACCTCAACAACGTGCGCGACCAGTCCGTCCTGGACGCCCTTACCGCCAGCCTCTCCGGCTCCGCCGGATAGGCCGAAGCCGCGCGGCTTGCTCACCGCGCGATCGCCCCCCAACCCTCAGCCAAACAGAAAGGTGTCTTCATGCATGCCTTAATCAGGCGGCGAATAACCCTGATCGGATTGGCGATGTCCATCGCCGGATCGCTCGCCGTGTCCGCCGTGCCGGCATCCGCGGACAGTTCATGCACCGGCAGCAGCCAGTGCAGCTCGGACGCGGGCCTCGCTCCTACATCGGGCGGTTCCGGCAGCCTCGGCGTCACGCTCGGCGGCTCGATCAGTGCGGCGACCGTGATCGGCCGCGCCAAGGACTGGTCCAGCCAGGCCGTGCCATACACCGGGTCGTCGGGCAACTGGGACAACTCACCGTGGTCCTTCTGGACCGACAACCAGGTCGGAGGGCCCTACCGACAGGACTGTTCCGGATTCGTGAGCATGGCCTGGGGTCTGACAGCCGACACCAACACCTACGGACTGCCCGCGTACTCGTACGAGCTGACCTCCAATGGCAACCCCGACCCCTCCCAGCTTCAGCCCGGGGATGCTCTGATCGCCGGCGGGCACACCGTGATCTTCAACGGCTGGTACGACAGCGCCCACACGAAGTACTACGCCATCGAGGAAACCCCGCCCAACACCATCGGCGGCGACAACACCGACGTGATTCCCTACCCGTACTGGAGCACCAACGGGATACCGGACGGCGCGGTCAGCGGAAGCTTTGGCGACACATACTGGCCATACCGCTACGACAACTTCACCGCACCCGCTCCGAGTTCGTCTGGTTCGCATCAGGCGTCTGAGGCCGCGTCGCAGAATTCGGGTGTGATCGACGAGTTGTACGAGGGCGCATCCGGCAGCCTCCAGCACAGCTGGGGCAGCGTCGGCGGATCCGGCTGGGTCGGCCCGGCCAGCCTCGGCGGCTCGATGGCCTCCGAACCATCCACCGTGACCTCCGTGTCAGGAACCGTCGACTCGTTC
>NZ_DASZGI010000165.1:0-27203 GCF_035938995.1 Actinocrinis sp. | reverse complement strand
GACTCGATCCGCTCCTTGAGCGCGGCCTGCGAGGGGGACGCGGCCCAGAGGCTCATCCACTCGCTCTCGGTGCCGGTCACCCGGTCGAGTGCGGCGAGCGCCACGCGCTGGTCCTCGGCGGTCACGAGGGGGCGGTGCGTGGCGAGCCAGGCGTCCACGGACGGGTTGCCGGTGTTCGCGGCCCTCGAGCGGCCAGCGGCGACCAGGCAGGCCGCGGCGAAGGCGATGTGGCCCTCGGACAGCTCCAGGGTGCCGGGGCGCTCGACCGCCGCGACCAGCACCTCGCGCAGCCTCGGGGGGACTTGGACGTCGGGGGTCTCCTCGACCTCGTCGAAGAAGTCCATGGCGACGTCGTTGTCGAACGGTCCGACCTGCCACGTGCCCATGCTCCGCTCGCCTCCAGCTAGGCGCCGCACTGCCTATGTACCGAACGGTAACCACGAATGGGCTGTGACGCCACAGGATGTCAGTTCTTCGAGTTGACGGGGGCTTGACGGCGACTGCAAAGCGAGCGGCGGGGGTGCAGCAGGGTGCAGTGTGGGCGGATCAAGGGGTGGCCGGGCAGAGCGGGGGGTGAGCGGGCGAGGCCCAGCGCGGGCGCAGGCCTCGCGGGCCTCCGGCTCGGGTGTTGGCAGGCTTGCGGAGCAGATCAAGGGGTGGCCGGGCAGAGCGGAGGGCGAGCGGGCGAGGCGAGGGCGCAGGCCTCACGGGTCTCCGGCTCAGGTGTTGGCGGGCTTGCCGCCGATGGTCGCACCGTATGACGAGCCGGCTAGCCAGGTGGACCAGGCGACGCCGTAGTCGCCGAAGCCGTTGGTTACCGCGACGTTCTTGCTTGTGCCGGTGACCTGGACGACGTCGCCGACGTGCGCTTGGTTGTAGAACCAGGTCGCGTCGACGGGACGGCAGTGGATACAGCCGTGCGACGAGTTGACGTAGCCGATCTGCCCGTCCCAGGGCGCCGAGTGGACATACGTACCCGAATAGGTGATCTGGGTCGCCCAGTTCACCAGTTCGTCGTACTTATCGCCGTTGCCGTAGTCGCCCTTCATCTCCACCGGGTTGCCCTGGCCGAGCACCGCCATGGTCCCGCTCCAGGTGATGAATCGCGGGTCGTTCATCCCGGTGTCGATCGGGAAGGTCCGGATCACCTGGCCGTTCTGGTAGCAGGTGGCGTGGAATGCCTTGGTGTCGACGATCAGCCGCAGGTCGGTGCCGCGGATGGTGAAGTTCAGCGTGTGGTCCTTCACCCCGTACTGGTGCTCTCCGGCCCGGACCCCGGCCAGGTTCAGCGCGACGGAGACCGTCGTGCCGGTCTGCCAGAAGTTCTGCAGCCGCCAGTCCATCATGTCGTCCTGCACCCAGGACCAGGCGCCGGCGACGGCCGGGTTCGTGGTGACGACGCAGGCCTTTTCGACCTCGGCCCGGTACGCCGCGGGCACGTAGTTGCTGAACTGCACGCGGATCGGCTGTCCGACGCCGACGCTCGTCCCGTCCCCGGGCCACATCTCGACCACGCCGAGAGTCGCGGTGGGCTTCAAAGTGGAGAATGACGCGCTCGCGGAGACCGCCTTACCGTCCTTACCCGCCGCCTGTACCTGGAGCGTGTAGGCGGTGTTGATCTGAAGCGCGCCGTCGGACGTCCACGTGGTCTTGTCGTCGGAGAGGGTGCCTGTAGTGGTCTGCCCACCGGACAGCTCGACGGACGTTATGGTGCCGTTCGCCACCGCCACGGTGACCGGCTTGGACGGGTCGACGTTCGAGGCGCCGTTCGCGGGCACGGTCGTCAGTGCGGCGGGAGGGTAGGTCGGGGACGGCGAGGCGCTCGCTTCGGCCTGGGCTGCGCCGGACGCGCCTCGGGCAGCCGGGAGCTGTTTCGAACCCGAGCCGCCGAAACCGGCGACGGCGGCGGCTATGCCTCCAGCGGCGCCCACGGTCAACAGACCGCCGGCGATGATGAGGCTGCGGCGGGGAATCCGGGCTATGAGGTCGGACGGGCGGCCGAAAGACGCGCCGGCCACGGGCTCGACGGGTGCGGTGGGCGACGGGGGCGTCGCTGCTGCAGCCGAGGCCGAAAACGGCGCGGCGGACCCAGGGGACTCGGGTGTCGGCTCCTGGCCGGGCGCCGACTGCGCATTCGGCTGCGCGCCTGCCTGAGCTTCGGGCCCGGCGACTTCCTCGCCGCCGTCCCCGGGTATGGCGGAGTTGACTCCGTCGGTCATCGGTACACGTCTCCCCTTGCCCGAGTAGCCGGGCCCTTCTCGTACCCCGTCGTACGGGGTACCCACCTGGGCGTCAGCATAGTGAGCGAGGGCCGACGCGTAGATCCACGTCGGCCCTCGTAGGAGAGTTGTTACAGACCCACTACCTTGTCTCCGGCAGCGGTGTCTTAGGCGCTCAGTAGTGCTTGTTCTCGCCCCGGTAGTACTCGAAGACGAGGCCGTAAATTCCGTACGCCATGAAAGGCAGAGCGAAGTAGCACAGCCAGAAACCGACCGCGATTCCGAGGAAGACCCCCGCGGCGCCGGCCGCCATGACGAACGGCCACCAGCTGTGCGGGGAGAAGAACCCCAACTCCCCGGCGCCCTCGTACGGCTCCGCGTCGTCCCGGTCGTCGGGACCCGGTCCGATCCGCCGCACGGTGAAGTCGAGGTAGAAGTAGATCATCCCGCTCATGCCGAAGGCCATGATGAGCGCCGCGGTCCCGGTCGGGTCGTGCGAGAGCCACCAGTAGACCGGCACGTCGAGGAAGAAGAAGATCGCGACGATCAGAAAGATGCGTGCGGTGATCTTCATGCCGTCACTCGCCCTTCTCCGCGGCGCGGTCGCGCGCCAGCGCCTTCTTGGCCGCGTGCCCGCGTTCGCCGTTGGCGATCTCCATCAGCGCCACTTCGGGGTGGTGCAGGTCGAAGGCCGGGGACTCGGACCGCACCCGGGGCAGCGACGTGAAATTGTGCCGCGGCGGCGGGCAGGAGGTGGCCCACTCCAGCGAGCGTCCCCAGCCCCACGGGTCGTCCACGGTGACCCGCTTGCCCGTCTTCGCCGTCTTGTAGACGTTGTAGAGGAACGGGATCGTGGACATGCCCAGCAGGTACGAGCCGATCGTGGAGACGGTGTTGAGGGTGGTCCAGCCGTTGGACGCCAGGTAGTCGGCGTAACGGCGGGGCATGCCCTCGGCGCCGAGCCAGTGCTGCACCAGGAACGTGGTGTGGAAGCCGATGAACAGCGTCCAGAAGTGGATCTTGCCGAGCCGTTCGTCGAGCATCTTGCCGGTCCACTTCGGCCACCAGAAGTAGAAGCCGGCGAACATCGCGAACACCACCGTGCCGAACAGCACGTAGTGGAAGTGCGCGACCACGAAGTACGAGTCCTGGACCGCGAAGTCGATCGGCGGCGAGGCCAGCAGGATTCCGGTCAGTCCGCCGAACAGGAACGTCACCAGGAAGCCGACGGACCACAGCAGCGGGGTGTCGAAGGAGAGCGAGCCCCGCCACATGGTGCCGACCCAGTTGAAGAACTTCACCCCGGTGGGCACCGCGATCAGGTACGTCATGAAGGCGAAGAACGGCAGCATGACCGCGCCGGTGGTGAACATGTGGTGCGCCCACACGGTCACCGACAGGCCCGCGATGCTCAGGGTCGCGAACACCAGCCCGGAGTAGCCGAAGATCGGCTTGCGGCTGAACACCGGGAAGATCTCGGTGACGATGCCGAAGAACGGCAGCGCCACGATGTAGACCTCCGGATGCCCGAAGAACCAGAACAGGTGCTGCCACAGGATCGCGCCGCCGTTGGAGGCGTCGAAGATGTGCGCGCCCAGCCGCCGGTCCACCTCGAGCGCGAACAGCGCCGCGGCCAGGACCGGGAAGGCGAGCAGCACCAGGACCGAGGTCAGCAGGATGTTCCAGGTGAAGATCGGCATCCGGAACATCGTCATGCCGGGCATGCGCATGGTGATGATCGTGGTGATGAAGTTCACCGCGCCGACGATGGTCCCGAAGCCGGACATCGCGAGACCCATGATCCACAGGTCGCCGCCGACTCCCGGCGAGTGGATCGCGCTGGACAGCGGCGAGTAGGCGAACCAGCCGAAGTCAGCCGCGCCCTGCGGAGTGAGGAAGCCGCTGACCGCGATCAGCGAGCCGAACAGGAACAGCCAGTACGCGAGCGCGTTCAGCCGCGGGAACGCCACGTCGGGCGCGCCGATCTGCAGCGGCATGATCGCGTTGGCGAACCCGGCGAACAGCGGGGTCGCGAACATCAGCAGCATGATCGTGCCGTGCATGGTGAACGCCTGGTTGAACTGCTCGGGCGTCAGCAGCTGCAGCCCGGGACGGGCCAGCTCGGTGCGGATGAGCAGCGCGAGCAGGCCGCCGAAGCCGAAGAAGATGCACGAGGTGATCAGGTAGAGGAACCCGATGACCTTGTGGTCGGTGGTCGTGATCCACTTGATGAAGACCGAGCCGGGCTGCCGCGTGCGGTACGCGGTGACGGACGGTGTCGCGTGGCCGATCGCCGGGTCGTTGATCGCGGTCACCAGCCCGCCCCTCCAGTCGCGTTCTGTCCCTTGACTCCGGTCTCCGGGCCGACGCGGCACGCGTTGACCGATACGGAGGCGGGGTTGTAGGCGCCGCAGCCGCCGACGGTGAGGCCGCCCGTCTTGCCCTCGGCCGCGAGCTGGGTGAGCTGCTGCTGGTACTCCTGCGGGCTGACCACCTTGACGGTGAACAGCATCCGGGAGTGGTCCACGCCGCACAGCTCGGCGCACTCACCGATGTAAGTGCCCTCGCGGCTCGGGGTCAGCTCGAACTGGTTGACCCGGCCCGGCACCACGTCCAGCTTGAACAGGAACGCCGGGATCCAGAACGAGTGGATCACGTCCGGCGAGGTCAGGGTGAACTTGACCTTCTCGTTCAGGGGCAGGTACAGGGTGGGCGGCACGCCCGGGGTGCCGGCTTCGTACACCATGTCGCCGGTCGGCTTGCCGGTGGCGGCGTCGTAGTTGTAGTTGAAGGTCCAGCTCCACTGCCGGCCGACGACGTTGATGCTCGCCTGCTGATCCGGGGTGATCTTAAGCAGCATCGACTCGTCTTTGGCGGTGAAGTAGAACAACACCGACACCATGATGAGCGGCACCGCGGTGTACAGCAGCTCGATCGGGATGTTGTAGCGCGTCTGCGGCGGCACTTCGATGCCGTGCCGCGAGCGCCGGTGGAAGATGCTGGTCCAGATGATCAGACCCCACATCAGGGCACCCACGGCGAACGCGGCGATCCACGACCCCTGCCACAGGTGCAGGATGGTCGGGGCCTCGGCCGACGCCGGGTCGGGGAAGCCGAGCCGGGTGAAGGCGTTGTTGGTGCAGCCCGAGGCCGCCACCAGGACGGCGGCGGCCAGCGCCGCGCGGGCGACCAGGCGCCGCTTTCTAGACGCAGTGGCCCGGCGCCCCGGAGCGGGATCGCTCAGCGGGCGCGGCCTGCGTTCGGAGCCGTACTGACTCAACGTACCCTTCCCGAAGTCTCGCCCTGCTACCGATATCACCGCGGCCGGCAACAGGCCCGCGGCGCCCGGAGTGCGGGCAGGGGTTCAGTTCTGCGGCCAAACCCTACTCCAGCGCCTTTCGCCGGACGCGGGCAGGTACCCCCCGTGCCGGAGACGCGGATCTTCGCCTCACGCGTACGGGCTAATCCCAGGTCAGATCGCAGCGGAATCCGGGTATTTGCACCCGCCGCCGCCCTCCGGCGTGCGACGGTGTCGGACGTCTGATGTCCATACCGGCGGCCTCTGGGCCTCCTACTGCGTCGCGGTCGATCATCAGGCATAGAGTCGATGTCATGTTCTTGGATGCCGCGTCCGGGGAGCCGATGGACCCGGTGGCCCGCGAGGCGTATCTCGCGGCCTTGGAGGACGGCTGGGCGGATGCCGACCGGCTGTATCGGGAGGGGCGCCGGGCGCGCATGCTGCTCGACGCTGCGCGCGAGGCGGTCGCTGAGGTGATCGGCGCCCGACCGGACGAGACGGTGTTCACCCCGTCAGGGACGACGGCGATCCACGCGGCGGTGGCCGGCATCACGCAAAGCCGGTCGCTGCGGGCCGGGGGCGTGGGCGGGCCGCGGATCGTCACCGGCGCGGTCGAGCACTCGGCGGTGCTTCACGCGGCCGAATTCACTGCCGCGCGAGTCGGCGGGGAGCGGGTCTCGGTCCCGGTATCGCGGTACGGCGCGGTTGATCTAGACGCCCTCGCCGCTGCGCTCACCACGGGAGGTACAGCATCCCCCGCTGTCGCACTCGCCTGTGTTCAGGCCGCCAACCATGAGGTAGGGACGCTCCAGCCGGTGGAGCGGGCTTGGGAGCTGTGTGCGGATGCGGGGGTGCCGCTGCTTGTGGACGCTGCGGCGGCGCTCGGGCGGATTCCGGCGCCGCGGTATTGGTCGGCGCTGTGTGGGTCGGCACGCAAGTGGGGCGGCCCGTCGGGCGTGGGCGTGCTCGCTGTGCGTAAGGGCACTCGGTTCGCGCCGGCCTGGCCAGAGGACGAACGCGAACGCGGACGCTCGCCAGGTCCCGTGAATGTCCCGGCGGTACTTGCGGCCGCAGCGGCGTTGCGGGCGCGCGAGAGCGAGCGCGACACGGTGGCGGCCCGGCACCGGGAGCTGGTGGACCGGATCCGGGCGCGGGTCGCCGAGTCCGTGCCCGACGTCGAGATCGTCGGCGATCCGGAGCGCAGGCTGCCGCACATCGTGACCTTCTCCTGCCTGTACGCCGAGGGGGAAGCGCTGCTGCTCGAGCTGGACAAGGCGGGATTCTCGGTCTCGTCGGGATCGTCGTGCACGGCTTCGACGCTGACGCCCAGTCATGTCCTCGAGTCGATGGGCGTGCTAAGCCACGGCAACGTGCGAGTGTCGCTGCCGTGGGGGATCACGGCAGAAGATGTGGACCGCTTCTTGGACGTGCTTCCCGGCGTTGTCGCAGCCGTCCGCGCTCAAGCTCCGTCGACGCTGACGGCGGTGGCAGCGGCGGTGGCGACGGCAGCCGAATCGGCCGCGTCGGAACCTGAGCCGACCACCGGGCAGCAGACATCAGCCACGGCAGTAGTCATCAACGCGCTCGGCCGCAAATGCCCCATTCCGGTGATCGAGTTGGCAAAGCACATCGACGACGTGCCGATCGGTGGCACGATCAGCGTGCTGGCGGATGACGTGGCGGCGCGCCTGGACATCCCTGCCTGGTGTCGGATGCGGGAGCAGACGTACCTCGGCGAGGAGCCGGTCCCGGAGCGTGGCGCCGACGCGGTGGCCTATCTGGTCCGCCGCGACCGCTGACGGTCCGCCGGTCCGAGAAAGTCGGTCGAATCGAGTGGAACCCGGCGCGGACCGGCTCCGTCCAATCGATGACCGGCGGAATACCGCCGACCGCGGCAAGCTGTAGCCGACGGCGGCGACGCGGGTGAACGCAGTCAACGAAAGGGACGGCGTCGAGATGCCCAACGAAGTACGCGGTGCCGAGGGCCCACCCGGTATGCGCGATCTATCCACGAACGAAGGCCGGAGCGCCAGCGCGACGGCCAGGCGCACCGTGCGCGGTCGACGACGCGCCCGCCGCGGCGCGCTCGCGATCGTCAGCGCGGCGAGTGTGCTTGTGCTGACCGCCGCCCTCGCGGCGTGCGCGAGCACCAAGTCAGTCGGGCCGGCGGCAGCCGGCGGGACGCTGACCGGAGCCCCGGTCACGTCGCCGACGCCGTCAGCGTCGGCATCGGCATCGGCATCCGGCGGGAGCGGAAGCGCCGGCTCGGGCTCGGCCTCGCCCGGCGTGACCTCTTCGGTCAACCCAGGCGGTCCGGCACAGGGCGGCGGTGGCCAACTGGGCAGCCCGGAGGCCCAGGCGTCCACTCTTCCGGCCGGAGCCCACTACGTGCCGATAGAGCAGATAGGGCGCAGCGCTGACGGCCGCACCCTGTACCTGGAGATCGAGGCGCAGGCCGGCGCGTGCGGACGCTACGTAGTCGTGGTTCAGGAATCCGCGAGCCAGGTCGCGGTGGGGCTGGCACATCTACCGGTGAAGGTCGGGGTCATGTGCCCGATGCTGGTGCGCATCGCCGACTTCCCGGCCCACCTGTCCGCGCCGCTGGGGAACCGGCCGGTCATCGATCTGGCGTCCGGCCGGGCGGCCGGGGGCGTGGGAGTGATCCCGCTTCCGCTGCCCGGTTCGGTGAATTCAGGAGTGACTTCGAATCGGTAGGGAACCTCTTGGGCAATGGAACCGTTAAGTCTTCTGTAGACCGGTTGAGGCGTTACACTGAGTGATACGGCACACGCTGGAAAGGTGTCCACCGTTACACGGGGAGTAACGGACGAGGCTCGCGCCCATGGTGCTCTCCCCCCGGCACTATGGACGCCGTAGCGGGTCCCGGGCAGCCACCAGTCGGCGCACTGGTGCGGGATCCGTCGCACAAAGGCAGGACCCCCGCCGTCGTTTGTGGGTAGCGACGGTCGGGGGTCCTGCCGCGTCTGCATCTGGAGACAGAGACGGGCCCGCGGAGGGGCGCAGATGGAGGTCCGCGGCCCTCGGCCTGTTCGACCGAGCACGCGTTTGAACGAGTCCCGTTGGGCCGAACGGTGGACGCCGCCTCAAAGACCACTCGAATGGCGCAAGAGCGACGCCAAAGCGGAAGGCCCCCCACTCGACTGAGCTTCCGAGTGAGCCTCGAGCTCAAGGCGACCGGTTTCATGCCGAGGCGTCCGCGCGGCGCGGGAAGGCCGCCCGGGCACTCGGCCCCGCTCGCCGTGCGGACCGGCAGCCTCACCGCACAGGAGCGGCGCGAGCAGAACGACGGCGGGCTTCAGAAAAGGCCGATCGACGTACGGACATGCCGAAGGCCCGGCGCACGCCTGATCAGCGGCGCCGAGCCCTCGGTCCCACAACCGGCAGCAGCCTCGCCTGCCCGCCTCATCCGACATCCCGACCAACGCACCTCATGCTCGGCCCACCCAACCCGACGGATCGAGCAGAGCGACGGCGGGCTCCCGAGAAGGCCGATCGACGTACGGGCACGCCGAAGGCCCGGCACACGCCTGATCAGCGGTGCCGAGCCCTCAGTCTCACGACCAGCAGCAGCCTCGCCTGCCCGCCTCATCCGACATCCCGACCAACGCGCCTCATGCGCGCGGCCGCCCAACCGGACGGATTTAAGCCGTCGCGTCGCTCTAGTTGAAGCTCTCGCCGCAGGCGCAGGAGCCGGTGGCGTTCGGGTTGTCGATCGTGAAGCCCTGCTTCTCGATGGTGTCCACGAAGTCCACGGTGGCGCCGATCAGGTACGGAGCGCTCATCCGGTCAGTGACGACCTTCACGCTGCCGAACTCGGAGACCACGTCGCCGTCCAGCGCACGGTCGTCGAAGTAGAGCTGGTAGCGCAGCCCCGAACAACCGCCCGGCTGCACCTGGACGCGTAGCGAGAGGTCGTCGCGTCCTTCCTGGTCGAGCAGGCTCTTCACCTTGGACGCGGCGACATCCGTCAGGATGATGCCGTCCTGCTTCGCGGTGATTCCAACCTCAACCGTCATCTGCTCTGCCTGCCTTATGTCTGCGGTTCGTCGGGTCGCCCGGTGGTAACACCGGACCGGCGATCGGGTATTCCCACGGCCCGCCGCTGCCCCTTCCCTTACCTGCCATGGTCGCACAGTCCGTCGCCGTCGTGTGCGGCCCTGAGGTACGATAGTTCGCGTCAGTTCGACGAAAAGGGTCCGGAACCATGCGAGGCGCGCTGTGACCGTCACCACCGATCGGCCTTTCTCTGAGCCCGCCGCCACTCCGCTCGCCCTGCTGCTGCTCGGCAAGGCCGCCGATCCGCGCAGCGAGCGCGGGGTCGAGTGCCCGGGCGACCTTCCCGCGCCGAGCGACCCCGACCTGGTCGAACGGGCCGCACGGGCCAAGGCCGCGCTCGGTGACCGGGTCTTCGTGCTGGGCCACCACTACCAGCGGGACGAGGTCGTGCAGTTCGCCGACGTCACCGGCGACTCGTTCAAGCTCGCCCGGGACGCCGCCGGCCGCCCGCAGGCTGAATACATCGTCTTCTGCGGCGTGCACTTCATGGCCGAGTCGGCGGACATCCTGACCTCCGAAGCGCAGCAGGTCGTCCTGCCCGACCTCGCGGCCGGCTGTTCAATGGCCGACATGGCCACGGCGGAACAGGTCGAGCAGTGCTGGGACACGCTCACCGCGGTCGGCATCGCCGACCGGGTGGTACCCGTCTCCTACATGAACTCCTCGGCCGACATCAAGGCCTTCACCGGGAAGCACGGCGGCACGATCTGCACCAGCTCCAACGCCGAGCGTGCCCTGCGGTGGGCGTTCGAGCAGGGCGAGCAGGTGCTCTTCCTGCCGGACCAGCACCTCGGCCGCAACACGGCGGTGCGGCAGCTCGGCATGTCCCTCGACGACTGCGTGCTCTACAACCCGTTCAAGCCGGACGGCGGCCTGACCGAGGAGCAGCTGCGCTCGGCGAAGATGATCCTCTGGCGCGGGCACTGCTCGGTGCACGGCCGGTTCACCGCCGAGTGTGTCGACGAGGTGCGCGAGCGCATACCCGGCGTGAACGTCCTCGTGCACCCGGAGTGCCGCCACGAAGTGGTCGAGAAGGCGGACTACGTCGGATCGACCGAGTACATCATCAAGACCCTGGAAGCCGCCGAGCCGGGCACCGCGTGGGCCGTCGGCACCGAACTCAACCTGGTGCGCCGCCTGGCAAACGCGCACCCTGACAAGCAGATCGTCTTCCTCGACAAGACGGTGTGCTACTGCTCGACGATGAACCGGATCGACCTGCCGCACCTGGTGTGGGCGCTCGAGTCGCTGGTCGCGGGCACGGTGGTCAACCGGATCACGGTGGACCCGGAGACCGCCCGCTACTCCAAGCTCGCGCTGGAGCGGATGCTCGCGCTGCCGTAGTGGTTCCGGAGTGGTTCCGGCGCGAGAGCCGCGGCGAGAGATTTGTCACACTGGCGCGTCTCGCGCGGTGAAGATTCTCACGCCGTCACAGGTGGAGATCGACCTCGATCGGCAGGTGCGTCTTTCCGCCGGACAGCGCGGAGAGCACGACGGATCGGACCGGGTCCGCTCCGCGCACGAGCAGGTCGTCGAGCCGGACCACCGGGAACTCGGCCGGCCAGGTGAAGCCGAATCCGCGTCCCGCCGCGGCCTGCGCCGACGTCAGGCCGAGGCCGGTCAGATCGGAGAAGCGCCGGTCAGTCTGCGCGACGTTGACGTCACCGACCACGGCGAGGCGGGCGGCGTGGTCGGCGCGCACCACCTTGACCAGGCGGGACAGCGCCGCATCCCGGGCCTTCGCGAAGCCTTGGTCGCCGAGCGTCGGCTGCGGGAGGTGGACCACGTAGAGGACCAGGGGACCCTCGGGCGTGTCGATCGTCACGCGCAGCGCGCCGACTACGACCTGGGCCACCCCCGCCACCAGGCCGGAGGAGCCGTTGATGTCGGCGGTGGTCGTGCCGAGTGACACCGCCGCGCTGTCGGCGATCTTGTACCGGCTCCAGACACCGAACTCGTACTGGGTCAGATGGTTCGGGTACGCGGAGTTCAGATTCGCCAGGGCCGACGACGAGGCCAGCTGCGGGTACACACCCTGGAGCAGGACGATGTCCGCGTGCTGGCCCGGCGCCAGTTGCGCGGCCCCGGCCAGCTCGGCGGCGGTCGCGGTCCCGGGCGCGTTGATGTCCTCGCTGAACACGCGAAGGTTCGCCGGGAGCGGGTCGCCCCGGGGCATCAGCTCGGGGCCGTACCCCACGATCCAGATCGAGGCGGCGGCAAGCGTCGCGAGGACCGCCCGCAGCGAGCGTGCGGCTAGGGCGCCGAGCAGTAGGATCACGGTCGGCACGGCGAGCCAGGGCAGTCCGGATTCCAGCAGCGAGACCAGGCCCGCGCTGCCTGGCACGAACCGATGCGCGACCAGGAATGCCGCGATCGCCCAGCCGAGCACGGCGATCGCGGTGCCGAGCTGCTGGCGTGCGCTCGGCCAGTGGTGGTGCCCGTCCTCGTCCGCGGCCGCCCCGCCCGCGTCCCCGTCGCCGCCGGACCCGTACGCCTCCTCGAGGCCCCGGGCGGGCGGCGGCCCGACGTAGCCTTCGAACCGGTGTGCGTATTCGTACTCGTCGGCGCTCCGCGGCCGCGGGAGTGGCAGGGGGTCGTCGCCCAGGTCGCCTGCTTCGGCCCTGTGCATGTCGGCGCCGCGCGAATCCGCTTCGGGCGCCTCGGGATCGGAGCCGTACGGACCCGTCTCGCGGGCATCCATCGGATGCGGCTCCACGTCCACTCTTCCGCCCCTACCCCTTCGCCCAGCTCCGCCCAGCTGCCGTTGAACGTGCTGAAGCGTATCGGCTCGGCGGCCCTCGCTGCCAAACGGAAGCGGCAATCGTGGCAGAGGCGTGACGTGGTCAGTACGCACCCGCGATCCGCGGTATATCAACCGGCAACACGAGGAAATCGGTGTGCGGCAACCCTTCGCGATCCACCGAGAGTCATCGAGCCCTGAGCTGCGCTCGATGCGCCGCGCTACAGACCCGGAGCGCCCCAGACCGGGAACCAGCGGCTCAGATCCTTCTCGATCGGAAGGTCCGCGCCCACCTCGCTCTTCACCTGGATTTCGAGCATGTTGTCCCGTTTGGGCTGACCCTGCGGCGCGAAGGGGTAGAAGGTGCCCTTCTTGTACAGGTAGACCAGGGCGACCCGGCGGCCCTGCGGGTCCTCGAACGAGACCAGGGTGCACAGCAGGTACGGGCCGAAACCGGTGTCCTGGAGCGCCGAGTTGACCGCGTGCAGGTCCGTCACCAGGTCGCTGATCTGATCCGACGCGCGGCGGCACAGCAGCCAGGTGTACCCGTATTCGTCCTGGGACACCTGGACTTTGGGCCCGTCGACGCCTTCGAGCAGCTGTTCGACGTCGGTCTCCACCTGGGTGAAGGCGACTCCCTCGGCCTTGCGGTAGCAGACCGCGCCGAGCCCGGTGGGCTTGAATCCGGCGGCCGCCTCCAGGGTCAGCGCCGCGTTCGGCAGGCTGAACAGCTGGTCGAGGTTCGGCTGGACCGGCTTGGTGCGGCCGAGCAGTGAGTCGAGGAATCCCATCGCGGAAGCTGCCCTCAGATCGGATGTGGGTACGGGTCGCGGCTCAGCGGCCGAGCTGCTGCGAGATCTGCGCCAGGTTCTCCAGCCGCTTCTGCAGCGTCGGGTGCGAGGACAGCGCGTTCCTGGCCGACTCCGCGTTGAACGCCGGGGCGAAGTAGAAGGCGTTGAACGGCTCGGCCTGGCGCAGGTCCTGGGTCGGGATGCGGGCCATGTCGCCGGTCACCTTCTGCAGGGCGGAGGCCAGCGCCGACGGGTTGCCGGTGAGCAGCGCCCCGGCCCGGTCGGCGGCCAGCTCGCGGTACCGGGACAGCGCCATGGTGAGCAGGAAGGAGACCGCGTAGACCACGATCGAGACCAGCAGGATGATCAGCTGGACGGGCACGCCGCCGTCCCGATCGTCCCGCTCGTTGCCGCCGAGGCCGAACCAGAACGCCATCCGGGCGACCAGGCCGGCCAGGATGCCGAGGAAGGAGGCGATGGTCATCACCATCACGTCGCGGTGCGCGACGTGCGACAGCTCGTGCGCCAGGATGCCCTCGAGCTCCTGCTCGGTGATCAGCCCGGAGCGGTACCGGTCGAGCAGGCCGGTGGTCACGCAGACCACCGCGTTGTTCGGGTTGCGGCCGGTGGCGAAGGCGTTGAGCATCGGGGTCTCGGCCACCGCGACCCGCGGCTTGGGCATGTCGGCCATCGCGCACAGCCGGTCGATGATGCCGTGCAGGTCCGGGACCTGTTCCGGGGTGACCTCGTGCGCGCCCATGGCGAACGCGGCGATCTTGTCGGAGAAGAAGAACTGACAGAACAGCAGGATGCCCGCGATGACGAGCACCACGGGCAGCACCCGCACCGGCACGAAGGCGATCAGCGCCACGACGAACGCCACCGCCAGCAGGCCGATCAGGAACATGACGAAGACCATGCGGGAGGTCAGTCCCCGGTCTGGCGCGAACCTCGTGCTGGCCACTGCTGCTGCCGTCCTTCCTGGGCGGACAAGTCTGGTGTGCGAGCGGGAGTCCCCGCCCGACCACCAGGTGAACGGGCCGACGGACGGCGAAAGTTCCCGGGTGATCGCCGCCAGCTTAGGGGTTCGACCACCCCTTGGTGGCGGCGGCCGCCGCCGGGGACCGGGAACCGCGCCGCTGCGGCCTGGGGGGCCTTTGAAAAGTATCGTCGGATAAGCCCCGGCCCCCCACGCGAGCCGAACACACGGCAGGCGTCGCGGGCCCGGCGGGACTTTTTCAAAGACCCCCAGGGTCAGCCTGGGATGAGGCCGTCGCTGGAGAGCAGGTCGCGGACCTCTTCCAGCGAGGAGTCGGCGCTCGGCAGGATGAAGTCGCTCGGCTTGATCTCGTCGACCGGCAGCGGCTCGCCCACCTCGCGCACCCGTCCAAGCAGCGCGTCCATGGCGACGTGGAACTTCGGCTCGTCGCTGTCGCGCACGGCTGCCATCAGCTCGTCGTCGAGCTTGTTCAGCTCGTCGAGGGCCTCCGGATTCAGGGTGAGCTGGCCCTCGCCGAGGATGCGGACGATCACTGGACGTCGCCCTCCTTGGCGTCGGCCACCTCTGCGTCCTGGACGGCGCCGGGCTTGGCGACCCCGGACGCCCCGGCCTCCAGCTGCTTGGTCGCGCCGCCGGCCAGCTCCAGCTTCATCCGCTCGAGCTCCGAGTCCACGCCGCCGCCGGCGGAGATCCGGGTGAGCTCGGCGTCGATGTCGTCGCCACCGCCGGTGAGCTGGGACAGCTGGTCGTCCAGCGCGCCCGAGGCGGTCAGCTCGGTCATCGCGTCCGCGCGCGCCTGGAGCTGCTGGGTCTTGTCCTGTGCCCGCTGGATCGCCATGCCGACGTCGCCCATCTCCTCGGAGATGCCGGTGAGCGTCTCCGCGATCCGGGTCTGCGCCTGCGCGGCGGTGTAGTTGGCCTTGATGGTCTCCTTCTGGGTGCGGAAGGCGTCCACCTTGACCTGGGCCTGCTGCACCGCGCGGGTGAGCTTCTCCTCCTGCGTGACCAGGTTCTCGTGCTGCGGCGTCAGCGACGCGATCTGCTGCTGCACGGTGGCCTTGCGGGTGAGCGCCTCCCGGGCCAGGTCCTCGCGGCCCATCTCCAGCGCCCGGCGGGCCTGCTGGTCGCGGGTGTCGAGGTCCTTCTGGACCTGCTTGATCTGCAATTCGATGCGCTTGCGCGCAGTGGCGACGTCGGCGAGGGACCGCCGCAGCTGGGTCATGTTCTCCAGCTGCTTCTGGTACGCGTAGTCCAGCGTCTCGCGCGGGTCCTCGTACTTGTCCAGGGCCTTGTTCGCCTTGGACTTAAAGATCAAGGACATGCGCTTCATGACTCCGTCGGCCATTAGCCCTCCAGGTCCCCCTTAGCGACGCCGTCCGGCGGCGGCTCATGTGGTCAGTGCCCACGATAGTTCTTCGCATCGGCACTGAGCCAATAAACAGCGCAGCAGAGCTGCGGAGTCAAGACAGTTCCCGCGGACGTTCACAAAAGGGAAAGCGGATCGTCATACGGCGGGCGGGTTATGTGGCCGGGCGGACAGCGTTTACGCTTCCCTCGTGTTCCGACGACGCTCCACCGACCAGGTCGTGACCGACGAGACCCCGCGCTCGCCGGCCTCCTCCGATCGTCCCGCCACGCAGAGCAGTGGAAAGGGCCGTCCGACGCCGACGCGGCGCGAGGCGGAGACGGCGCGCAAGGTGCGCCTCGGCGCCATGCCGAGCGATCCGAAGGAACGGCGGCGCGCCGAGCGCCAGGTGCGCAGCACGTCCTACCAGCGCCAGCGGCAGGCGATGCGCACCGGCGACGCCCGGAACTACCCGGCGCGCGATCAAGGACCCGCGCGAGCCTTCGTGCGCGACTACGTGGACGGCCGCCTGCGCCTTCTCGAGTTCCTGATGCCTTTGGTCGTCGTCGCGTGGCTGACGCTCATCCTGCACAACACGTCGCTCTACATCTACGCGTCGTTCGTCATGGAACTGATCGTGGTGGTCGGCATCGTGCTGGGCATCGTGCTCAACCTCCGCGTCAAGCGGGCGGTGCGCCAGCAGTTCGGTGAGGAGCACGTGCGCGGCACTGGCTTCTACGCCTTCTCCCGCGCCGCGATGCCCCGGTTCCTGCGCCAGCCGAAGCCGGTCGTCACCTTCAACGGGAAGAAGAAGTAGCCTCCGGCTCGTCCGCCGGCCGCCATCCCACCCGAGCGATAGGGACCGCCGCGGCGTAGGGTCGGTCGCATGGAATTCCGACACCTCGGCCGCAGCGGCCTTGTCATCAGTGAGATCGCATACGGGAACTGGATCACACACGGAAGCCAGGTCGAGGCGGAGGCCGCGCACGCGTGCGTGCGGGCCGCGCTCGACGCCGGAATCACCACCTTCGACACCGCGGACGTCTACGCGGGCACCCGGGCCGAATCCGTGCTCGGCGATGCCTTGAAGGGCGAGCGCCGCTCCGGCCTGGAGATCTTCACCAAAGTGTTCTGGCCGACCGGATCGGGCAGGAACGAACGCGGCCTGAACCGCAAGCACATCCTCGAGTCGATCGACGGGTCGCTGAACCGGCTGCAGACCGACTACGTCGACCTCTACCAGGCGCACCGCTACGACCACTCCACCCCGCTCGAGGAGACCATGCTGGCCTTCGCCGACGTGGTGCGCTCGGGCAAGGCGCTGTACATCGGCGTGTCCGAATGGCGGGCCGCGGAGATCCGCGACGCCGCCGAGCTGGCCAAGGAGCTGCACGTTCCGCTGATCTCCTCGCAGCCGCAATACAACATGCTGTGGCGGGTGATCGAGGCCGAGGTCGTGCCGACGTGCGAGGAACTGGGCATGGGGCAGATCGTCTGGTCCCCGATCGCCCAGGGCGTGCTGACCGGCAAGTACCTGCCGGGACAGCCTGTGCCGAGCGGGTCCCGGGCCACCGACCCGAGCGGCGGCAACTTCATCAAGCGGTTCCTGAACGACGATCTGCTCACCCGAGTGCAGGAGCTCAAGCCCCTGGCCGATCAAGCCGGCCTCAGCCTCGCTCAGCTGGCGGTCGCGTGGGTGCTGCAGAACCGGAACGTCTCGGCGGCGATCATCGGCGCGTCGCGTCCCGAGCAGGTTGCGGAGAACGTTAAGGCGGGCGGCGTCACCCTCGAGGCCGATCTGCTTAAGCAGATCGACGACGTCCTGGAGCCGATCATCGTGCGAGACCCGGCGCTGACCGAGTCGCCCGCCACCCGTCCGTAGCGGAAGAACGCCCCTTAGGCAGGGGGCGCCTCCTGGAGCGACATCGGGCCGTACACCACGGCCCCGTCCTCCAGGAGGGTCACCTGCTCGACTTCGGCGGCGAGCAGTTCGGGCCAGTTCTCCCCGATCCACGTCTCGGCATCGCCCTGGGTGGAATAGGCGGCGTGCTCGCCTTCGATCGGCACGACCGGCTCGACCTCGACGCCCGCCGCGTTCTCATACCGCCATGTGAAAGCCATGGCCCATACCTTATCGAGTTCACCGAGGCAGCTCTTGACGCGATCCGCGACACCTGTGCCGCGCATCCTGGTGCTCGGTGGGGCGCGCTCCGGCAAGTCGGACTTCGCCGAGCGGCTGCTCGCCGAGGAGCCCGACGTCGTCTATGCCGCGACGGCGCCGCGCTACGAAGACGACGCGGAGTGGGCGGACCGGATTACCAGCCATCGCGCCCGCCGACCGGAATCGTGGGCGACGCACGAGTTCGGCGACCGGCCCGAGGGTCTCGCCGAGCTGCTGCGGGCGAACCGGCGGCCGATGCTGATCGACAGTCTCACGCTGTGGCTGACCGCGGCGATGGACGAAGCGGGGGCCTGGGACGACGAGGCGTGGCGGGAGGGCGGCAGCCGCGCCCGGCTCGTCGCGCGCACGGACCAACTGACCGCCGCGTTCGTCGATGCCGCCGGACCGGTGGTCGCGGTCAGCGACGAGGTCGGCTTCGGGGTGGTGCCCGAGGCGTCCGGCACCCGCCGGTTCCGGGACGAGCTCGGCCGCCTCAACCAGGCGTTCGCCGCGGCTGCCGACGAGGTCTGGCTCGTGGTGGCCGGTCTCCCTCTGAAGCTCAAGGACCACTGACGTACTAGGCTCGCGGCACGATGGACACGACTGAGCTGGAGAAGATCGCCGAGGCGTTGGCGCGCCCTGACGAGTCCGCCCGCGCCGCCGCGCGCACCCGGTGGGCGGAGGCGCTGGCGCTGCCGCCGCGCTCGTTCGGCCGCCTGGAGGGCCTCGCCTCGTGGCTCGCCGCCGTCCAGGGCGCCAGCCCGCCCGCGCCGATCGAACGCGCCCGGGTGATCCTCTTCGCCGGGGACCACGGGGTCGCGCGGCACGGGGTCAGCGCCAATCCACCGGAAGCCACCGCCGCGCTGGTGCGCCGGATCGCGGAGGGCGGCGGCCCGGCGCAGTCGCTGGCCCGGGCGAACCAGGCGACGGTGCGGATCGTGGACACCTCCGTGGACTGCGACGTCTCCGCCTTCGCCGATCTGCCTGCGGAGATCTCGGCCGGGCGGATCCGGCGCGGCACCGGCGTGATCGGCGAGGAGCGCGCCTGCTCGCGGGACGAGGCCGCGGCGGCCTTCCGGCTCGGCGCGGCGGTCGCGGACGCGGAGATCGACGCGGGCGCCGACCTGCTCATGCCGTCGCTCATCGGGGTGGGTCATTCGACTCCGGCAGCGGTGCTGGTCGGGGTGCTCACGGGGGCCGACGCGGCGTCCGTGACGGGCCGTGGCAGCGGGATCGACGACCGCGCGTGGATCCGCAAGTGCGCGGCGGTGCGCGACGCCATGCGGGCGGCCCGGCCGCATCTGTCCGACCAGATCGAGTTGCTGGCGGTGTGTGCGGGCCCTGATTTCGCCGCGCACACCGGTTTCCTGCTTCAGGCGGCGGTGCGGCGCACGCCGGTGTTGCTGGACGGTGTGGGCAGCGCGGCGTGTGCGTTGCTGGCCCAGCGCATCGCGTTCCGCTCCCCGGACTGGACACGCGCGGCACACGTCTCGCCAGAGCCCGCGCACGTTAAGGCGTTGGACCGGCTGAGCCTGGAGCCCTTGCTGGACTTCGAGGTACGCGCGGGCAGCGGCTGCGGCGCGCTGCTCGCCTTGCCGATCGTGCGCTCGGCGGTCGCGGTGCTCGCTGAGACCGGCACGTATGAGGAAGAAGGGCTGCCGGAACCCGTACTGCGCTCGAGGCTCTGATGGCTCACGCTTCGGGAGCGCAGCCTTTGGAAGGGCAGCCTGCGGACACTCAGGCGCAGAGCCCGTTGTCGTCCGGGCTGCGCCTTTCCGTCAGCACGCTGACTATCGTGCGGGTCGGAACGGGTCCCGGTCCCCTGCATCCGCGTGCGTCCGGAATCGCGATGACGTTCGCGCCGCTGGTCGGTGGCGTGCTCGGCGCCGCCGCGGCCGGAGTCGGCTGGGTGCTTCGCTGGTGGAGCCAGTCGGATCTGATCGGCGCGATCGCGGCGATCGCCGTGCTGGCCGCGCTGACCCGGGCACTGCACCTGGACGGGCTGGCCGACACCGCGGACGCGCTCGGCTCGAACAAGCCCGCGGCGCAGGCGCTGGACATCATGAAGCGGTCCGACATCGGCCCGTTCGGTGTGGTCACGCTGCTTCTCGTGGCGGTTCTTCAGATCGGCGGCGCGGCCGTGGCGTACGCGCATCACCGCGAGTTCGTGGCGCTCATCACGGCCGCGGCGGTCGGGCGCCTCGCGGTGACTGCCGCGTGCACCGAGCCGATTCCGTCCGCGCGGCCCGACGGGCTCGGGGCGTGGGTTGCCGGCTCGGTGTCAGTGCGCGCCGCCGTGGCAGTGGGTATCGTGACCGCCGCAGCGTGCGGGGCGCTTGGCCTGGTGACAGATCATCAGACCGCAGTGCTCGCAGCTGCTGCCGTGCCGGTGGGCCTCGCTGCGGCGCTGCTTCTGTTACACCGCTGCCTTACCCGGTTGGGCGGCATCACCGGCGACGTGCTGGGAGCGATGGTCGAGACGGCAGCCACCGCCGCGCTGCTGGTCCTCGCGTTTCACTGACCGCCCGGGTCGGCGGCGCCCGGTAAGTGCGTGGACGGCTGCTCAGCGAGTGGACGGCTGCACGAACGGCGGCTTGGTCACCTCGAAAGCGGCCCGCCGGCCACGCACGTCCAGGTACACGGTTTCGCCCGCGGACGTGGTCGGCGGCAGCAGCGCGAGCGCGATGCCGAGCTTGAGGGTCGGGGAGAAGGTGCCGCTGGTCACCTCACCGAGGACGGCGCCCTGCTCGTCCAGCACGTCCATGTGCGGGCGCGGAATCGCCCGGTCCACCTGCCGCAGGCCCCAGAGCACCCGGCGTGGCCCGGCGGCCTTCTCGGCGAGCAGCGCCTCCCGGCCCCAGAACGCGTCCTTCTTCCAGCCGACCGCCCATCCCGCGCGGGCCTGGACCGGCGAGATGTCGAGGGTGAGGTCCTGGCCGTGCAGCGGATAGCCCATCTCGGTACGCAGGGTGTCGCGGGCGCCGAGGCCGCACGGCTTGATCTCAAACGGCTCGCCCGCGCGCAGGATCGCATCCCACAGCGCGGCGGCGTCGTCCCACCGGCACACCAGCTCGTAGCCGTGCTCGCCGGTGTATCCGGTGCGACAGACGGTGAGCGGCCGACCGTCCCAGGCAGCCGTGGCGAAGGCCATGTAGTCGTGGTCGGTAGGCAGGCCGAGCGCCTTAAGCAGCCCGGCGGACTGCGGGCCCTGGACCGCGAGGACGGCGAAGTCGGAGTGCTGATTCACCACCGCGATCCCCTCCGGCGCGGCCGCGGCGAGCCGCCGGACGACTTCCGTGGTGTTGGCGGCGTTGGGGATCAGGAAGATCTCCTCCGGCGACTTGACGTAGGCGATCAGGTCGTCGACCACGCCGCCGGTCGGGTCGTCGCAGCAGAGGGTGTACTGGGCCTGGCCGGGGCCGATCTTGCGCAGATCGTTGGCCAGCACCGAGTTGACGAAGGTGAACGCGTCGGTGCCGTCGGCGGCCCGGCCGGAGACCGTCGCCTTGCCGAGGTGGCTGACATCGAACACGCCGACGCCGGTGCGCACCGCCGTGTGCTCGCCGACGACGCCCGAGTACTCGATCGGCATCTCCCAGCCGCCGAAGTCGGCCATCTTCGCGCCGAGGGCCACGTGGCGCGCATGGAGGGGCGAGGTGAGCAGGGGCGTGCCGCCGGGCGCAGGCTGCGACGTCGATGTCATGGTCTGGAGCCTACACGCGCATTTTTGACACGCGGGTCGCAGGTCGGCCGGGGCGGCGGCGAAAGATCGCGTGACAGGGGCGCCTTTCCCCTGTCACGCGATCTACAGCCGCCATGAAGCCCCGGCCGACCTGCGACCCGCCAATGTCACCGTCCGCCAATGTCACCGTGCGCGAACGGAGCGGCCAGGACTAGCCGATTTCACGGAACCGGGTCCACGACGCATCGAAGTGATGGTTACGATGCGTCATACCGACAATAGTTTTCAGGAAACCCACGTACGCAGACAGGACACGACGTGACCACGATCTCCGTGACGTCCGGCCCCGTGGCCGGTATCGAAGCCGACGCCCTGGTCGTCGGCCTCTACCAGGCCGAGGACGGGGTCATGCTGGCCCCGGGTGCCGAGGCGGTGGACCAAGCCCTCGGCGGCACCCTCGCCGCGACCCTCAAGACGCTCGGCGCGACCGGCGCCGCGGACGAGGTCACCCGCGCGCCGGCGAATGGGTCGCTGGCCGCGCCGCTGGTCGTCGGCGTCGGGCTGGGCAAGCCGGGCGAGGGCGAGGTCGTCGGCGCTTCGGGCCTAGAGGACGTGCGGCGGGCAGCGGGGGCGGCGGTGCGTTCGCTCGCCGGCCTCGGCAAGGTGGCTGTGGTGACGCCGTTCGCCGGGCCGGAGGTCGTCGAGGCGACGGCGCTCGGCGCAGCGCTGGGTGCCTACTCCTTCTACGACTTCAAGACCGGGGACGCCACCGAGCGCAAGGCCCCGGTCGGCGAGGTGGTGCTCGTCACCACCGGCGAGCCGGGGAACGGCGCGGCCGACGCCGGACGCCGCGCCCAGGTGCTCGCGGACGCGGTCAAGACCGCCCGCAACCTGATCAACACCCCGCCGTCGCACCTCTTCCCGCAGGCCTTCGCCGAGGCGGCGGCAGCGGCGGTCGACGCCGCGGGCGTCAGCGGCCTAACGATCGAGGTGCTGGACGACGCGGCGCTGCGGGCGGGCGGCTACGGCGGCCTGATCGGCGTCGGCCAGGGGTCGGTTCGCCCGCCCCGCCTGGTCAAGGTCGCCTACAAGCATCCGGAGGCGACGCGCTCGCTGGCGTTCGTCGGCAAGGGCATCACCTTCGACACCGGCGGCATCTCGCTCAAGCCGTCCACCGCGATGGAGACGATGAAGTCGGACATGTCGGGGGCCGCAGCAGTGGTCCAGGCGGTCATCGCGGCGGCGAGGCTCGGCTTGAAGGCGAACGTGACCGCGTGGGCGGCGCTGGCCGAGAACATGCCCGGGGGCAACGCGATCCGACCGTCCGACGTGCTGAAGATGTACGGCGGGAAGACGGTGGAGGTGATGAACACCGACGCTGAGGGCCGGCTGGTGATGGCCGACGCGCTGGTGCGGGCGGCCGAGGAGAGCCCGGACGCGATCGTGGACGTGGCGACGCTGACCGGCGCCCAGGTGCTCGCACTCGGGCTGCGCACCGCCGCGGTGATGTCCAACGACGAGGAGTTCCGCGCCCAGGTCGAGTCCGCGGCCGAGCGCGCGGGCGAGGACATGTGGCCGATGCCGCTACCCGCCCACCTGCGCAAGACGATCGACTCCGAGGTGGCCGACATCTCGAACATGGGCGACCGGATGGGCGGGATGCTGGTGGCCGGCCTGTTCCTCAAGGAGTTCGTGGCCGAGGGCGTCGCGTGGGCGCACCTCGACATCGCAGGGCCCGCATTCAACGACGCGACCCCGTACGGCTACACGCCGAAGGGCGGCACCGGGTTCGCGGTGCGCACGCTCGTGCAGCTGGCTCAGGATGCGGCAGACGGGCTGCTGTAGCCGCCTTCCGACGCTGTGCCCCGATCCAATACCCGCCTTGATCCGACACCGTGTCTTGTTCCGACGGCGCATCTAAGTCGGACGGCGTGCCTTGATGATCACTGGTTGACTGTCGGAGCGCTAGCGGTTCGCTAAAGGCGAACAGCGCGCCGGTCTCGTGCAGAGGCCGGCGCGCCTCACGTTTCGGGGGCCTGCTACGGCTCGCGCCGGGCCTTCGACTCGGCCGCCAGACGCGCGCTCCAGTCGCGCATACGCTGCGGATATCCGACGACGGCGGCGTCGTAGGCGGGGATGCCGAGGCGGCGGGCCAGCTGGTGGGCGGCCTGCGGACCGGGCACGCGGCGCCGCGTCCACTCGCCCGTGGCCGCGACCAGCACGACTGTGGTTTCGGTCACAGCCGTGCGCGGCTCGACGAACGCCTCGACGCCGCCCCGCGATTGGGCGAAACGCGTCAAATGCGCCTCGTCCTCGCGGTACCGGCGCCCTTCGACGCCGCCGCCACCTGCGGGTCTACTCGTGCGGCGGAACAACGCCACCGTGCATCACCTCGTTGAAGACAGCCGGTCGCGACCGGATTGCGGACGAGCCCGTTCGCTCACCCGCGGGGCCCCCCGAGCCCATCCCACCACCCTTGCCACGCCGGTCGGCCCGGCGCAACGCGACCCCGCCGACCGCATTAAGCTTCTGCCGGACCTAAAACACAGTCCGGCCGCCGGAAGGGCGGTCGCCGAGAGGCCCCCCACCTGCGCGGGTGGCAGGATGCTTGTCAGTGTGCCACCCCGGGAGCGTCCGGCGATCCGGAATCCCGCCATACGGCCCCGAACAGCGGGACCGGCGGCGCATACGCGAGGACGCGAGGAGACGACAAGTGGCTGACGCCGGGAACGTATTCGACGTAGTGATCCTCGGCGGCGGGTCCGGCGGCTACGCCTGCGCTTTCCGCGCCGCCGACCTGGGCATGAACGTCGCACTGATCGAGAAGGCCGAGGTGGGCGGCACCTGTCTGCACCGCGGCTGCATCCCGACCAAGGCGTTGCTGCACGCGGCCGAGGTCGCCGACCTGGCCCGTGAGGGCGAGTCCTTCGGCGTGCGCAGCACCCTCGAGGGCATCGACATGGCCGGCGTCAACAGCTACAAGGACGGCGTGGTCGGCCAGCTGTACAAGGGCCTGCAGGGCATCGTGAAGGCCCGCAAGATCACCTTCGTCGCCGGGGAGGGCGTGCTGTCCGCGCCGAACCAGGTGACCGTGAACGGCGAGGTCTACACCGGCACCAACATCGTGCTGGCGACCGGCTCGGTGCCGAAGTCGCTGCCCGGCCTGAACATCGACGGCAACCGGATCATCAGCAGCGACCACGCGCTGAAGCTCGACCGGGTGCCCTCCTCGGTGGTCGTGCTCGGCGGCGGCGTGATCGGCTGCGAGTTCGCCTCGGTGTGGAAGTCGTTCGGCGCCGAGGTGACGATCATCGAGGCGCTGCCGCACCTGGTGCCGCTCGAGGACGAGGACTCCTCGAAGCTGCTCGAGCGGGCCTTCCGCCGCCGCAACATCAAGTTCGAGCTCGGCAACCGGTTCGCGGGCGTCGAGTACACCGACAGCGGCGTGCGGGTCTCCACTGAGAACGGCAAGACCTTCGACGCGGAGCTGCTTCTGGTCGCGGTCGGCCGCGGCCCGGTGTCCGCGAACCTCGGCTTCGAGCAGGCCGGGGTGATCGTGGACCGCGGCTACGTCAAAGTCAACGAGTTCTGCCAGACCTCCGTGCCGAACGTGTACGCGGTCGGCGACCTGATCCCGACGCTCCAGCTGGCGCACGTCGGCTTCGGCGAGGGGATCCTGGTGGCCGAGCACATCGCCGGGCTGAACCCGCGCCCGATCGACTACGACGGTGTGCCGCGGGTGACCTACTCGCACCCCGAGGTCGCGTCCTGCGGCGTCACGGAGGCGGTGGCCAAGGAGCGGTACGGCGCGGACCACATCAAGACCTTCAAGTACAACCTGGCGGGCAATGGCAAGAGCAAGATCCTCAAGACCCAGGGCGAGATCAAGCTGGTGCAGATCATCGGCGTGCCGGGCGAGGACGACCGGGTGGTCGGGATCCACATGGTGGCGGACCGGGCCGGGGAGCTGGTGGCCGAGGCGCAGCTGATCTACAACTGGGACGCGACGCCGTCCGACGTGGCCCAGTTCGTCCACGCGCACCCCACGCAGGGCGAGGCGCTGGGCGAGGCGCACATGGCGCTGGCCGGCAAGCCACTGCACGTCCACGACTGAGGCACCCCTTCCACGGACCGAAGAACCTAGTCAGGAGAGAGATCCCATGCCGGTATCAGTAACGATGCCCGCGCTCGGCGAGTCGGTCACCGAGGGCACCGTCACCCGGTGGCTGAAGAAGGAAGGGGAGACGGTTGAGGTCGACGAGCCGCTGCTCGAGGTCTCGACCGACAAGGTCGACACCGAGATCCCCTCCCCCGCCGCCGGTGTGGTGCTGTCGATCAAGGTGGGCGAGGACGAGACCGTCGAGGTCGGCGCGGAGCTCGCGCTGATCGGCGGACCGGGCGAGAGCGCTCCGTCCGCGCCGCCAGCTGCCCAGGCACCGGCTCCGGCACCCGCCCCGGCGCCTATCGCCGCTCCCGCTCCGGCGCCCGTCCCGGCGCCCGCTGCGCCGCCGGTCCAGGCCCCCGCCCCCGTGACTGCCGCTCCCGCGCCAGCTCCGGCCGCCCCCGTCTCGGCGGGCGCCGCCACCGGCACGCCGGTCGTGCTGCCCGCGCTCGGCGAATCGGTCACCGAGGGCACCGTCACCCGGTGGCTCAAGTCGGTCGGCGACAGCGTCGAGGTCGACGAGCCGCTGCTCGAGATCTCCACCGACAAGGTCGACACCGAGATCCCCTCCCCCGCCACGGGCGTCGTGATCGCGATCAACGTGGGCGAGGACGAGACCGTCGGGGTCGGCACGACACTCGCGGTCATCGGCGAGCCGGGTGCGGCGCCCGCACCGGCTGCGGCGGTTCCGGCTCCCGCTCCGGTGGCAGCGCCTGCTCCCGCACCCGCCCCGGCTCCAGCACCCGCTCCGGTGGTAGTTGCTGCGGCACCGGCCCCCGCACCTGCACCCGCTCCGCAGGCCCTCGCACCGGCGCCCACCCCCGCGCCCGTGCCGGCTCCTGTCGCGGCGGCCCCCGCCGCCCCGGCGCCTACCGCTGACGAGGGCCCCGGCGCTTACGTCACCCCGCTGGTGCGCAAGCTCGCCGCCGAGCGCGGCGTGGACCTGGCCAACGTCGACGGCACCGGTGTAGGCGGCCGCATCCGCAAGCAGGACGTCATCGAGGCGGCGAAGGCGCTGACCCCGATCGTGCCGGAGGCGGCCCCAGCGCAGCAGGCCCCGGCCGCCGCCGCGCCCAAGCCGGTCGCGGTCTCACCGCTGCGCGGGCGCACCGAGAAGCTCTCCCGGCTGCGCCAGGTCATCGCGAAGCGGATGGTGGAGTCGCTCCAGGTCTCGGCGCAGCTGACCACTGTTGTCGAGGTCGACGTCACGTTGGTCGCGCGGCTGCGCGACCGGGCCAAGCGCGACTTCGAGGCGCGCGAGGGCGTCAAGCTGTCGTTCCTGCCGTTCTTCGCGTTGGCCACGATCGAGGCGCTCAAGCAGTACCCGCAGCTCAACGCCTCGATCGACCAGGAGGCCGGGACCGTGACGTACCACGGCTCGGAGAACCTGGGTATCGCGGTGGACACGGAGCGCGGCCTGCTCGTCCCGGTGATCAAGAACGCCGGCGACCTCAACCTCGGCGGCATCGCGCGGGCCATCTCGGACCTCGCGGCGCGTACCCGGGACAACAAGGTCTCCCCGGACGAGCTGGGCGGCGGCACCTTCACGCTCACCAACACCGGCTCGCGCGGCGCCCTGTTCGACACCCCGATCATCAACCAGCCGCAGGTCGGCATCCTCGGCACCGGCGCGGTGGTGAAGCGCCCGGCCGTGGTCACCGACGCGGTGCTGGGCGAGGTCATCGCGGTGCGCTCGATCGTCTACCTGGCCCTGAGCTACGACCACCG